>JAZKAF010000153.1:0-13991 GCA_040389285.1 candidate division FCPU426 bacterium | reverse complement strand
TCCGAAAATTCTCGCAAAAGCGCATCAGCATCGAAGAAATGGTCCGATCGGGTTCCCTCAGCTCCCCGGCGGCCAGCTTCCTGAAAAATGCGGTGCTCCACCGCAAAAATATCGTCGTTTCGGGCGGCACCGGCAGCGGAAAAACCACGCTGCTTAATGCGCTTTCCTCCTTTATCCCGGACGATGAACGCATCATCACGGTCGAAGATTCGGCGGAGCTGAAGCTCGACCAGCCTCACGTTGTGTCCCTGGAAGCGCGGCCCAAAAATCTGGAGGGAAAAGGGGAGGTCAGCATCCGTGACCTGGTCACCAACTGCCTGCGCATGCGTCCGGACCGCATCGTGGTTGGCGAATGCCGCGGTGGCGAAGCGCTGGATATGCTCCAGGCCATGAACACCGGGCATGACGGCTCCCTGACCACGGTGCACGCCAACTCCTCCCGCGATGCGCTGTCGCGCATCGAGACTCTTTGCTTGATGTCAGACGTGTCCCTGCCGCTTTCGGCCGTGCGAAGGCAACTGGCCTCAGCCGTGCAATTCATTGTCCAGATCGCCAGGCTAAAAGACGGCACGCGCCGGGTCACCGCCATCACCGAGGTCTGCGGCATCGAGGGTGACACCATCTCAAGCCAGGATATTTTTGAGTTCAAACAGCAGGGAGAGGACGCTTCGGGAAAGATCAGCGGGGACCTGAAGGCCAGCGGCATCGCCGCTAGTTTTTATGGGAAGGCCAAGGCTCAGGGACATGTGATGGATTTTGGAGTTTTTACGTCGAATTAATTACATTCACGCAGGCGCATCAATGCCGAACTAACGCCGTCTGACTAGATCCCCCATGCACCAAAATATTTGAATGCAAAAGGCCACGCTCATCAGGGTCCCAGCCACCCAGATCAGGGGTACCCACGCTGGGGAAATACCCTTGGCCAGCCACATCGAAGCTTGGTCGAGGAGGATAAAGGCAAAGCCCCCACCGGCCAAAAGGCCCTTCAGGCCCTTGGACGCGGAACTTAAAAGGAACAAACCGCCCAGCATGAACTGCATGAAAGCTAGGGTGAACAGGTGAGTGTGGGTGGTCTGAAGCAGGCTGGCCAGGCTATGGGTCGAAATGTCGGCGGTCTCGGGACCCGCGAATCTGGCTTTGAGGCCCTCTAACGCCAAGGTCGAGCTGACATGCACCTGGACGACCGCCACAATCGTGCCGACCAGCAATAGGATCAAGAATCCCATGGCCCAAAGGCGTTCAGGACCTTCAAATTGACGCAACGCTTTCACGAAGTCCCCCAAAAACGAAAACACCCAGCCGCATTCCCCAATGACGGCCGGGCGCTTTTTCCCAGATCAGGCAAGCCGACCCAGAAATTGTGCTAGAAATTCATCCCAAACACCAGCCTGGTCTCGACCCGGCTGAATTCCGAAAGCTCCCGGCCGTCACCGGTCATAGTCTCCGGCTGTCCGCTCAACTGGGGCATGATGGCCAGAGTCGCCCACCATTTTTCAGCGGCATAGTGAAAGTTCGGGCCCAAAAACCAGGCTGAGGCGCCCTGCAAGGCCCAGTTGTTGGGCCAGACACGGGGATTGCGGGTTTCTAACCCCAAGCTAAAGGCGGGATTGATGCGGTACGCCAAACCAGCGCTCAATTCTGTCTTGCCCTCGATAGACTGCCCTGCCGCCTCGTAGATGTATTCGTTCTCAATGGCAAGGTTCACGGCGAAGACCAGGTCCTCCGATAGGTTGCGCTGCAAGATCAACTTGGCTTCAGCTTCAAATTCCGGGCCGTTGTAGCTCAGCTCGCCGTAGACCACCACGCCGATAGGCGACTGATGCGGGGACAAGAGCCGGTACTTCCATTCGGAAGAAATGCCCTCGAAGGCGAATGCCTCCACCGGAGCGATCTCGCCCGGCACGCTGATGTACTCGCTCTTACTGTTCAGGTACAAAGCCGTGGTGAGGCGGTCGCTGAGTCCGGTCTCGAATTCCTCGCGCAGGTTGAAGCGAGAATAGACGCCCTGGTCCTTGCCGTTCAGGTTCGTGATCCATTGCTCGAATTCCATGGCGCCTTTGGGCAGCACCTCGGCTTCATAAACATACCCAAAAAGACGTTCATCCGCATGAAGGCCGGCTGCTGCCGCCAGCAAAAACACCGCCGCTACGATCGATCTAACCATGCTTGCCTCGAGAGTTGTTGAATTCTGGGGAATGCCTGATGAGGTCGTCGATCAAGAGGGCCTTGCGGACCCCGAGAGCCATCGACTTGCTCGATATGGTGGCTCCAGAGACCGCATCGATGCCCTTCCCGACCTCCAAGGCGTCGCCAAAGCGCCTGTGCTTGAATTGGTCGCGAAAATTTTCCTGGCGGACCTGGCCGCCGTAGGTCTCGCGGTAGACCAGCAACTCCACGTCGATCACTTCCCCCGCGGAATCCAAGGCCACCAGGGAGTCCATAGGCTGGTGCTTGCCCAATTCTTGCGATTTGAAGGCGCGCCCCAGGAACTTGCCCTTGGCCATGGCCTCGATCACGGTCACCTGGACCGTGTAGATCCGTTTGCCGAGCTTCGCCTCGATGGCTTTGCGCTCGGCTGAAGTAAGCAGGAGTTCCCGGGATTCAAAGCGATCTGCCAGGGGATAGGCTTTTTTTAGGGCGCTTTCCTGGCTCTGGATCAGCTCAGCGTGTCCCACGCTGGTCAAAACCGACCATAAAATAAGCGCTTTAAAGATGTTGAACTTGAATGTCATAGTCATCTATATACCAAATACTCTACAAATCTGTCAAGATTAAAACTGGTAGCGAATTCCAAAGTAGGGCAAACGGGGGAGCTGGCGGATCTCGGTGAAAGACCTGAAATCCTTGCTGTATTCCCGATTCAGGGGATTCGGAGCATTCAAGAGATTGATGACTTCCAAATAAAGACTAAGGACTTTCGACCCGAAGACCCAATGGTACTCCGCCCGCATATCCACCCGGCTGTAATCGCCAAGGCGCACGGAATAAGGTTCGCCATAATCCGGCACGGTCTTATCCGTGACCGGATCGTAATGACTGCCGATAATGGGTGTGATCAGAGACCCTGAATGAAGATGCCATGTGGCCCCCAGTTCAAAGTGCTCCGTGACCTTCGCGTTCGCCACCAGGCTTAAAATATCCGGCTGATCATAAGCATAGAGGGCGCCGTCGCGTTCTGAGATCGAATGCGCATAGGACAGCCATCCAAAAAACCGGTCATGGTCGTCGTAGCGCAAAAAGATCTCCTGGCCCTGGGCAAATCCCTCACCATCGTTCGTGTAAAGTCGGCTGTCGGCCACCTCGACCACGCGATTCCTGTATATCTTGAGGTAGCTCTCCAATCGTAATAACCAATGGCGTCCCAGTTCCTGCTCGATCCCAAGGACGCGGTGTTCGGTGAGGTTGGGTCCAAGCTGAGGATTGCCGAAAGTCGGCATCAACTCCTGGCCGCTGGGGCTGCGTTCGTAGATGCCCCAGGCGGCCTTCAGCGTGGACTTCTGAAAGATCCTCCATTCCGCGCCAAGGCGGGGGCATAGCGCTTCGACGTTAGCGCCACCCTTGTCGTAGCGCAGCCCCGCCGTGACACTGAAGTTTGGACCAAAGAAATGCTTGTCCTGAAGGTAGGCGAAGCTCTCGAGTGTCTGCGCCACCAAGGTGATCGAACTCGCGTCGCTGTACAACGCGTAACTGCTGCCCTGCCCATCTGAGCGCCTGAACGTGAAAGCCGCCACGTCGTCCTGCCGGACCTCGAGGCCTCCTCCGCCGCTGACAACGTCCGCGCCAAGGCTCCAGTCAAAGTCCTGGCGCAGGCCCACGACCTTGGGGAAATAATCCAGAAAATATCGCTGCCCAAACGAGGTCAAAAGCGCTTCGTCGTAATAATAAAGGCTGGTCTTCGAAACCAGGTCTTGAAGGCTGGTGTTTTTCCAACTGAGGCCGGCGGTTGCGTAGCGATTTTCATACTTCAACTCGCCCGTGAAGTCGGTGTCGCGGGTGGCGGAAGGCGTCAGGTCAAATGCCAGCACGTCGTCCGAGGCGAGGGCCAAAAAACGCAGCTGGTTATGGGGGCCGAATTCGAAGTCCAGGGTCAGGCCCATATCCCAAAAATAAGGGAAGGCCACGAAATCGAGGTCCGCAAGGTGGGGGAGAAAAAGATCGAAATAACTGCGTCGGCCGGAGAGGGTCCAGGAAGCGTTGATGCCGGGGATCTTAAGCGGGCCTTCCAGCAGGACCGTGGCGGTCACCAGGTTGATGTCGGCCTTGCCCTTAAAACCCTCGCGGCTGCCAGGACGCGTGTGGGCCTCTAAAATGGCCCCATCCGCAGTCCCATAGCGGGCGGGAAAGCCTCCCGCGAGTAGATCAACGCTTTCAAGGAGGTCGGAATCGATGGTGGCAAGGATGCCACCAAAATGAAAGGGCACGGGCCAGGGGATGTCGTCAAGGGTGGTCTTGTTATCCCGGGGTCCGCCCCCGCGCACGGCCAACTGGCCGGAAAAATCGCTGATCGCGGCCACCCCGGGAAGGGTTTGCAGCGCGCGAAAGATGTCGCCCCCGGCTCCTGCTACCTGATGGATCTGCTTGGCAGGGATCTCGGTGCGGCCGATCAGGCCGGGACGATGTCCCAGCACCATGACCGGTTCGGCTTCCTCGAACTCAACGGCCGCGGTGGGGCTAAGGTCGCCGGCATGCAGCATCCCCGCCAAAAGCAGGGACAAGATCAAGGTCACTTCTTGATCAGCTTTTGAAAGGCCGCCTCGTCGAGCACGGGCACGCCGAGCTTCTGGGCATTCTTGAGTTTGGACCCCGCGGCCTCACCCGCCACCACGTAGCTGGTCTTCACGGACACGGAACCGGAGGCCTTGCCCCCCAGCTTTCGGATGGCGTTCTCCGCTTCCTGGCGGGTCATGGAGGCCAGTTCCCCGGTGAAGACAAAGGTCTTGCCGTCCAAGTCGGAGCTACTGGCCTCCTCCTCTTTCAGGCGGCGCATGTTGACTCCGGCTTTGGCAAGGGCCGCGATGAGCCGCTTCGAATCAGGCCGCGAAAAAAATTCGATAAGCGAAGCGGCCGCGACCGGCCCAAAGTCGCCGAGCTTTTTCAGGCGCGCTTCATCGGCCTTCATGATCTCTTCAAGGCTGGAAAATTCCCGGGCCAGCGACTGGGCCGCGCGCTCGCCGATCTGCGGGATCCCTAGGGCGAAGACCAAGCGCGACAGACTGCGCCCCTTGCTGGCGGCGATGCCAGCGACCAGGTTCTCAGCCGATCTCTCTCCCTGCCGCTCCAATTCCATGATCTGTTCTTTTTTTAACTTGTAGAGATCCGCGGGGGTCTCGATCAGCTGCGCCTGCAGCAACTGCTCGATGCGGGCCGGTCCACATCCCTCGATGTCCATGGCGTCGCGCGAGCCATAATGGATCAGGCGTCCCAGGGTCTTGGCCGGGCAAAGCGGATTAGCGCAGCGGTGGGCCGCCATCCCCTCCAGCCGCTCCACCGGGCCTTCGCAAACCGGGCATTTTTTCGGAAATACCCATGGTTTTGAACGCTTTTTCCCTTTTTGGGGGATCACCGCGACCACCTTGGGGATCACCTCGCCGCCTTTTTCAATGGCGACCCGGTCCCCTTTTCTGGCGTCAAGTGCCTTTAATTGGTCGGCGTTGTAAAGGGACGCGCGGGCGATGGTCGAGCCAGCCAGGAGCACGGGCTTAAGCAGGGCGACCGGGGTGATCACGCCGGTGCGGCCCACCGAGGCCTCAATGCCCAACAACTCGGTCTCGGCCTGGCCCGCGGGATATTTGAAGGCGATGGCCCAGCGCGGGCTTTTGTTGGTGGCGCCCAAGATCTGCTGCTCTTCGAAAAGGTTCACCTTCACCACCAGGCCATCCACCTGGAAGGGCAGGTCATGGCGTTTTTTGTCCCAACGCTCGACCTCCTCCAAAACCTGATCCATGTTCTTGCAAAGGCGGCGCTGATCGCTGACTGGCAGCCCCAAGCGGTCCAGGTTGTCCAGGCAGGCGCTGTGGCTGCTCCAGGGATTCGGCTCCACATGGCCGAGCGCGTAGACGTAAGCAGCCAGAGGCCTCTTGGCCACCTCGCGCGGATCGATCATCTTCAGTGACCCGGACGCCGCGTTGCGAGGGTTGGCGAATTCGGGCAATCCGTCCCGGCGCCGGGCCGCATTCATGGATTCGAACTGCTTGACGGGCATGTAGATCTCGCCGCGCACTTCCAGATAGGCGGGCGCTTTGCCTTCCAGCTTTTTGGGGATGACCTTGACCGTGCGCAGGTTGTCGCTGACGTCGTCGCCCTTGACCCCGTCGCCGCGCGTGACCCCCCGGACCAGGCTCCCTTTTTCATAGTGAAGGGCGATGGCCAGGCCGTCGATCTTCAACTCGACGCTGTAGCCTTCGGCCGGGGCGTGGCCCAGGGTCTTGGACACCCGGGCGTCAAAATCCCGGAGCTCTTCGGCCGAATAGGTGTTGTCCAGGGACAGCATGGGAACGCGGTGCTGAAAACTTTTAAAACCTTGGGTGAGGCTTTCTCCGACTTTTTGGGTGGGGGAGTCTTTGCTGGCGAAACGCGGGTAGGCTTCTTCGAGGGTTTTCAGCTCGGCCAGTTTTTTGTCAAAGGCGGTGTCGGAGATGCGGGCGGCGTTTTCGACGTAATAAAGGCGGTTATGCTCTTCAATTTCGGCGCGCAGGGCTTCGATGCGCTCTTTGGGGGTCTGCGGGGCCTTGGCCATCTCAGCGCCCTTTTTTGGGGCGCTTTCCCTCCAGGCGGTCCAGGCGAGCCTGGATCGAATGCAGGGCTTCCATCATGGGATCAGGCAGGTTCTGGTGCGCCAGCGCGTTGTTCAGATCTGAGGCCTTGCGGCGCACCACGCGTCCGGGAATGCCGACCACGGTGGAGAATTTGGGCACGTCATGCAGCACCACCGAATTGGCCCCCACGCGCACGTCATCGCCGATGCGGATATTGCCCAGTACCTTGGCTCCTGATCCCACGACCACACGGTCGCCCAGGGTAGGGTGCCGTTTGCCGGATTGATTTCCCGTCCCCCCAAGGGTCACGCCCTGGTAGAGCAGGCAGTCGTCGCCGATCTCGGCGGTCTCGCCGATGATGACCCCGGCGCCATGGTCGATGAAAAAGCGGCGGCCGATCGTGGCGGCGGGATGGATCTCCACCCCGGTCAAAAACCTGGCGCCCTGGGACAGGGCCCGGGCCAAAAAACGGAAGCCAGCCAAATGCAGGGCGTGGGAGAGCCGGTAAGCCCAGACCGCGTGCAGGCCCGAATAGAGCAGGATCACCTGCAAGGCGCTGCTGGCGGCGGGATCATCGGCCATCACCGCGCGGATGTCTTCCCGCATGCCTCTAAGCATGGCTGGCCTTCGCCGCCATCTTCCGGATCTCGTCGACATGCTGGCCTTCTTCGGCCGCGAGTTTGGAGATCATCTTAAAGAGGCCCGGGTCGGACTTGACCAAGGGCAGCATGGCCTTGTAGCCCTCCATGGCGGCCAGCTCATCCTTGACGCATTCTTCGAGCAGGGCCTTCAGGCTGTGGGGCTTAGGCTCGTAGATCTCCAGGATCTTGACCACGGGAACGCCCCCCAAGGCCACGATCTTCTCGCCCAGGCGGATGGCATGGTCCATGGACTCGCGCGACTGCTCGCGGAAAAAATCCACGGTCTTTTTGCGCGAGGGGCCCTGGACCCAGAAGGACTGGTGCATGTACTTCACCACCTCGGCCAGTTCCCTTTCCAGGGCCTGATTGAGCTTCTTGATGATCTTTTCTTTGTCCATGGCGTTAGTCCTCTTCGGGCCGGGCGCTGACCGGGCCCTGGCATTCAGAACAGATCCCATACAATTCGACGCGATGCTCCTGCAACTTGAAGTCCAACTCCTTGCTGACCTTTTCCTGCACGGCCTGGATCAGGGGGTTGGAGAACTCCTGCACCTTGCCGCAATTCTTGCAGATCAGGTAGTCATGCGGAGCCGCGCCAAAGGACCCCGTCTCGAAGCAGGTGCGGCCGTAGAGGAACTTGTGCTCCTTGGCCAGGTCGCATTCGATGAACACCTTCATGGCGCGGTAGACCGTGGAGCCGCCGATGCTGCGGTCCTCGGCCTGGGCCCTGCGGGTCAGGTCGTCCAAGGTGGAATATTTCGGGCCCTGGAGCAGCGCCCGCAGCACGGACTCGCGCTGGTGGCTCTGTTTGAGGCGCGCCTTTTTCAGGTACGCCCGCAGGATCCCGAGTTCTTTGTCAAAAGCTGGCATTATAGGCCGTTTTTCCACATGATCAGGGCGTCTTCCCCGTTGTCGATGTAATAACGCGGCCGGATGGCCGCATCGCTAAAACCCACGCTCTCGTACAGCGCCCGCGCCGCTAAGTTGCTGGGCCGCACTTCCAGGGTCGCCCGCAGGCAACCTTTTGCCTTGGCTATTTCCAGGGTCTGGTTCAGCAAGGCCCTGGCCAAGCCCTGGCGCCGGAACTGCGGGCGCACGGCCAAGTTGGTGATGTGGGCCTCGTCCACCGCCCGCCAAAATCCCATGTAAGCGGCTACCTTGAACCCGGTGGATGGGTCTTTCGGCGACGCCTTGATCCAGGTGCACTGGTCTTTGCGGCAGAGCTCCTCAAGAAAAAGGGAGCGCCGCCAGGGGGTCGGGAAGCAGAGGATCTCCAGCTCGACCACCTCGTCTAGGTCGGCCGGCTCCAGATCTGAAAATTCAAACTCCATGCCTTTGTTCCCAGAGGATCTCAGCCTCGGCGCGCCTGAGGTAGAGCGGCTCCAGGGTAGCGGGATCGTCAAGAAGCCCGGCAGCCAGGCGTCGCAAGGCCAGGCGTCCAACCGCGTCAGCTCCGCAGCTCCCCTCCATGTCCGGAAGGTCGCCGACCCGCGCTGCCTTATCCGTTTGTTCTTCGCGGGCCTGCTCCAAGGGGATCATCGCGGAAGGACAGACCGGCTTGCCTTCCTTGTACCAGCCCCGGTAAACCATGCCCCGGCGCGCGTCCAGCCAGACAAGCGTCTCGGGTTTTTTCGAGGCTTCGGCCCAGGCTTCCAAAGTCGGGATCCCGACCAGCTTAGCACCCGTGGCAAAGCAGATCCCCTTGGCAAAGGCGAGTCCGGTGCGCAGGCCGGTGAAGGAACCCGGGCCCAGGCTGACTGCCAGCATCCCGAGCTCGCTCGCTTTCCAACCCAGGCTCTCTAGGGTGGCGGAAAAAAGAGGGGCCAGGCTTTCGTTCTGGCGCATGAGCGCTTCCAAGCTGCGTTCGAGAACGCAGTTGTTCCCGTCAAAGGCGGCCAACTTGAGCACGCGCGAACTGGTGTCCAGGGCCAGCATCTTCACGGCTTGCGCACCTCGACCAGCCGCAGGTCGCCACCGCCATGCCGGAACGCGATCTCCCAGGCTTGCGGGGGCTTGAGCTGGCCCAGCCGCTCCGGCCATTCCACCACGCTCACCCCAGGCCCTTCAAAATATTCTTCCAACCCCAAGTCCAGGACCTGGGGACCGGCCTTCAGCCGGTAAAGATCCACATGGAACATCGGCAGGCGCCCGCCCCTATATTCATTGATCAAGGTGAAGGTAGGCGAGGAGACTTCCATGGAGGATCCCAGGCCGCCGGCAAGGCCCGTGCAAAAACAGGTCTTGCCGCTTCCCAGCTCGCCGCTCAGCAGCAGGACGTCGCCTGAACCCAGTTCAGCGGAAAGCAAGGCTCCCAGCCGGCGGGTCTCTTCCGCCGACTGCGTCTCAAAAAATCGAGTGCTCATATCCGCCTGACCCAAGTTTCCTCCATTTTTTGTTCACCCTCATCCTGACTCCCTTACCTTTGCGCACCCGGCCCAAGACATGAAGGCCGGAGCCTGTCAGGCGCCCAAATTCGTGCTGCAGCATCGCCATTTTCGAAGGCTTGACCGTGAAAAGCAGTTCGTAATCCTCGCCGCCGTGCAGGGCCCATTGCAGTGGATCGGTTTTGAGGGCTTCGGCGACCCGGATGCAGACTCCGCTCAGCGGCACGGCCGTTGCTTCGATGTCCATGCCCACACCGCTCTCTTCAGCCAGATGGGCCAGCTCGGAAGCCAGGCCATCCGACACGTCGATGCAGGAGCTGGCCGCTCGCTTGGTCACCAGAAAACGGCCGGCCAGGACTCGCGGCACCGGCAAGCGATGGC
Organism: candidate division FCPU426 bacterium; assembly: GCA_040389285.1. Taxonomy (GTDB): domain Bacteria; phylum Oederibacteriota; class JAJYGY01; order JAJYGY01; family DAIDJD01; genus JAZKAF01. The sequence continues at coordinate 3,827 of JAZKAF010000153.1, read as the reverse complement.
GTTTGATGGCCAGGGCCGCCGCGTCCTTAGGAACCCCGCGCTTATGCTTCAATGCCGCAAGGCCCGCCGCGGAATCGCCCAAAGTCCCGGTGCAGCAGATCAGGTCTCCGGGCCGCGCGCCGGAACGCGTCAGAGCCCGTCCTTGTTCCACCTCGCCCAGCATGAAGATGTCGATGAACAGCGGGCCCGGGCTCGAAGAAGTATCCCCTCCGGCCAGCTTGGCCCCGAACGAGGAACTCCAAGCCTCCATGCCTGCGTAAAGGCTCTTAAAAAAATCAGTGCTCAAGCCTTTGCGCTTTGGCATGCCTAAGGACACCAAAAACGCCCGAGGCCGGCCACCCATGGCGGCCACATCGGACAGGCTCGCGGCGACCGCCTTGGCGCCCAGCTCCCAGGGCGCGATGGTTTTCAGGTCAAAGTGGACTTTTTCGACCAAGAGGTCGCAGGTTAGGAGCTGTTCGCAGCCCTGCGTGGGCTTGAACAGGGCGGCGTCATCCCCGAGGCCAGCGCCCGGAAGGGACTTGCGCAAAATTTTTATGAAGTCCCGTTCCTTAACCGTTCTTTTCAAGGCGTTTCTTCAGCACATCAATGCGGGATTTCGCCTGGTCCCAGACGGCAGAGGGATATTTGTCCAAGACCACCTGGTAGGCTCGGATGGCTTCGTGGTCCTTGCCTTCGGCTTCCAAGCAAGCGCCGATGGAGGCCTGCGCTTCGGCCGCAAGAAAACCGGCCGGCATCTCCTTGATCAGGGCGTTGTAGGTCGCGATCGCCTTGGGGTAATCGTGCTGTTCCTGCCAATCCTTGCCGATCTCGGAAAGGGCCTCGCCGGCCCAATCCGTGCCAGGATGGTCTTTGCGCACCTGCTCGAACAGCGACAACGCGGTCTTGAAGTCTCCCTGCTGACCGGTCAATTTGGCCACCTGCAAAAGAGTGTAGGCGCGCAGGTCCTTTTTCGGCTGACCCTCCAGCTCCTTGAGCAGGCGCTGGTAGGTGGCGACGGCCTTGGCAAGTTCGCCTTTTTCCTCGTAAGCCGTGCCCAGCTGGGTCATGGCCTGGCTCTTCTGGGCGTTCTCGGGATAGCGGTCGATGACAGCCTCATAGAGCTTCACGGCTCCATCAAGGTCCCTGTCGATAAAGGCCTGGTTGGCCCGGTCCATCTTGATCTTGACCGCGCGCTCCGGGTTTCCCCAGCCGTTATTCTCGCCCCAGAACCAGACGCCGTATCCCGCTCCGGCCACGGCCAGGATGCTCAGGATGACGAAGATCTGTTTGCGTATGATGGCGGCGTCGCCGGCGGATCGGGCCGTTTCGGCGGCATGGGATTCGGATTTGGACTTGCTCTTTGCCTTCACTGAACCTCCCTTACTTGACTTCCACTTCCATGTTTCCTTCGTAACGCTGTCCCTCGAGATTCTCACCCCAGGCTTTGACCTCATACATGCCGGCCGGGACAAGAGCCATGGACGGGATCATAGTCTTGAATCTCCAGTCGCCGCTTTTGGGGTCACGCGCAAATGGGACCGTGGGGAACCCAAAGACTTTGACCGTGCCGGAGACCCAGGCCATCTGGGAGGCGGGAACGGGCTTCGCCGTGACTTGGACCATGCGGCCGGGGATCAGCGCGGGAGGAGACATGGCCAGGTCTAGGCGCCGGTCCGAGGCCACCCTGTGGCAGCCCAGCGATGCGACCAGGACCAGACCGACCAGGATCCTCTTCAAGCCGCTTTAGTTGCCGCAGCGGCAGCTGCCTTCGCGTCCGCTTTTGCTTCGGCTTTATCCGCGGCGTTCTCGACAACGGGGGCGACCGGCTGCGGAGCGGCCACTTTGGCCGCGACCTTCACGGGCTCTTCCTTGGGCGCGGGCCTGCCTTTTCTGCGTCCGGATTTCTTAGGGTTAGCCAGGCCCAGACCCACGTAGATCGGCAGGCAGAAAAAAGCCAGAAGGCCAAAGGCCATCAGCATGTAAGTGGAAAGGATCTGGGAACCGAAGAGCTCGTAAAGCGGCGGCCACCAGGGGGCCACGCAAAGGCTGGCGACGAGGAAGAGCATGAAGATCGCGAGCAGGAACTTCGCTCCGAAGATCTTGCCGCTCTCGATGTTGCGCAGTTCCTGAAGGTGCTGGAGGGTCTCTTCTTCTTCGGGCAAGGCGTTGGTGATCCCGGCCAGCTTTTCGATCTTCTTCTCCAGCGCGATGCGGTTGAGGATGATGATGCCGATCCAGCTCCAGATGAACAAGAGCAGGACCACGCCCATCCCGATGACGATGCTGGAATTCATGCTTTCCCCCTCGTTTGAGAAAATGCCAAAGGCAGATACTCGATCAATTCAGAAGCTGTCAGGCCGGTGTCCCCTTTTTCCGCGCAGCGCAGGTCGGCGGCAGCCCCGTGCACAAAGGCCCCCAGGCGCCCCGCGTCATAGGCCTCCAGGCCCTGCGCCATCAGCGCGCCACAAAGGCCAGCCAGCACGTCTCCGGTCCCGGCCGTGGCCAAGGCCGACGAGCCGGTCGCGTTGAGGCTGAGGGCCCTGCCGGGAGCCGCCAGCACGGTCGCGGGCCCCTTTAACAAAAGCGCCACCGAGGCCGCATCCGCGTAGCTCCTGGCGGTCCCCAGGCGGTCGGACTGTATCTTTTCGTGGCCGCCGCCCAAGAGCCCGGCCATTTCACCGTCGTGCGGCGTTAGGAGGCGGGCTCCCGCCGCTTTCAAGGGCTTGGAACCCAGGGCAAAAAGAGCGTCGGCATCGACCACCGTAGGGATGGGCAGGGACGCGTAGAGCTCACGGACCAGGGCCAAAGTCTTCTCATCGCGGCCCAGGCCAGGACCTAAGACCACGGCATGGCATTCGTGCGCCAACTTCAAGGCGGCGGCGGCATCGCTTCGCGCGCTGACCACCGCCTCGGGCACGGCGGACTGCAGCTGCGGCACCAACTCTTCCGGCGCCAAAAGGCGGACAAAGCCGGCGCCAGACCTGAGCGCCGCCCGGCATGCCAGGATCGCGGCGCCCGCGTAGGAGCGGGAACCGGCCACGACCAGCAGGGTGCCAGCGCTTTTTTTATGCGCCTGCGCGGAACGCCGCGGGATCAGTTGACGGGCGTCCAGCGGTTCAAAAAATTCGACCTCGGCTTTCAGGTGGGAGGCCAGCGAGACCGGGATGCCGATGTCGGCGACTAGCAGCTTCCCGGTGTAGCTGCGGCCGGGCAATAGGGCCAAGCCGCGCTTGGGCAGGGTGAAGGTCACAGTGAGGGCGGCGTAGGCCGCCGCGCCGCGCACGGCCCCGCTGTCCGCGTCCACGCCGCTGGGCAGGTCCACGCTGACCACTGGATGGCCGGCGGCGTTCATACTGACCAGCAAGGCGGCGGACATCCCCGTCACCGCGCCTTTGAATCCCGAGCCGTAAAGGGCGTCCACCACCAGGTCGGCGCTGCGAAAAAGCGAATGCGCCAGGCCAAGGGAAGCTTCATCCACCACAAAAACGATCTGAAGGCCTGAGCGGCGGATGATATCGGCCTGGGCCTTGGCCGCAGGGCTGAGCTCCGCTTCCGGACCGGCCACACAGACCACCACATGGCTGCCCTGGTTGGCAAGGTGCCTTGCGGCGACCATGCCGTCCCCGCCGTTGCGGCCTTTGCCGCTGAGGACGGCCACGTTACGCCCGGCCAGGACTCCCCACTCTTTTTCCATGGCCAGGACGACATTCAACCCGGCCGACTCCATCAGAGCCGCTTCGGGGATCCCTAAGTCCTGGATGGCGAGCCGGTCCAGTTCCCGGCTCTGTTCAGCGCTCAAAAGCAGCATGGAATCCTTATAAAAATCGAAAACCAATTTAGCATAA
>JAZKAF010000152.1:0-34107 GCA_040389285.1 candidate division FCPU426 bacterium | reverse complement strand
ATGGAGAGCAAGATCGTCTCGGTGCTGCTCTATGACGAGGAATCGCGCAGCCTGTCCATCGCGGCCACGCAGTCCCTTAGCGAAGCTTACCGCGACAAGCCGCCCGTGAACGTGGACGCCTCTGTTTCAGGCCGGGCCATCCATTCGAAGCGGGCGCTGGCCATCCCCGATGTGCAGGCCGACGCCTCCTACGGCTATAAAGAGGTCGCGCGGCAGGAAGGCATTGTCAGCATGCTCTGCGTGCCCATGCTGATCCGCGGCCAGGCCATCGGCACCATCAACAGCTACTCCTCCTCGCCGCGCGAATACAGCGAGGACGACATCAAGATGCTCTCCCTGGTCGCCGGCCAGACCGCCGTGGCCGTGGAGAACGCCAGGCTGCAGGCCGCCACTTCGGCCATCGCGGAAGACCTGGCCGGACGCAAGCTGATCAACCGCGCCAAGGCCCTGCTGATCCAGCAGCGCCGCATGGACGAGCCGGCCGCGCACCGCTTCCTGCAAAAAGAGAGCATGAACCGCCGCAAACCCATGCGCGAGATCGCCGAAGCGCTGGTGCTCTCGGGAGAGCTGCAGGATTCCGCGGCGAAATAATTTTCCAAGAACGGCGGCGCGCCCGGGCCGCCATGCCTTCAAAGAAGAGGGCTGAACAGCCAAGCCGGGTTTTTGAAATGTCACTAGGTCAGCCCTTTCAATGGCGAAAGGGCCATCGCATTTTGGAGGAAACATGTTCTTGCTGAAACGAATGGCCCTGCCCCTGGCAGTGTTGCTAGGACTGGCAGGCCTCAACCTGGCTGTCCCGGCTTTCGCCGAAGACGCGCCCGCCGTAGCCGCGGCCCCTGCCGCAGCCCCAGCTGAAGCCGTGCCCGACGCCGCGGGAACCGCGACCGGTGGCATCAACGACATCGCCGCCAAGATCCCGGGCAAGCCGACCCTGGAAGAAGTGGCGGCTGACGCCGGCCACACCAAAGTCGCCCTCAACATCGTTTGGACCCTCATCGCCGGATTTTTGGTGATGTTCATGCAGGCGGGTTTCGCCCTGGTGGAGACCGGCTTTTGCCGGGCCAAGAACTCGGCGCATACCTTCTTCATGAATTTCGCCGTCTATTTTCTGGGCATGGCGGGCTTCATGGTCTGCGGTTACGGGCTGATGATGGGCTCGGCCGGTGGGGTCGCCGCCCTGGGCGGCAACAACGTGCTGAACTCTTCGGGCTTCGTGATCACGCTCTTTGGCAAGCCTTTCCAGCTCTTTGGGACCAAGGGCTTTTTCCTGGGAGCCAACGTTTATGACGTGGGCGCCCTGACCCTGTTCCTGTTCCAGATGGTCTTCATGGACACGGCCGTGACCATCCCCACCGGCGCCCTGGCCGAACGCTGGAAGACTTCCAACTTCATCTTCTTCTCCTTCTTCATGTCGATGCTGGTCTATCCGATCTTCGGCAACTGGGTCTGGGGAGGCGGCTGGCTGGCCAAGCTGGGCACCAACTTCGGCCTGGGCCACGGACACGTGGACTTCGCCGGCAGCTCGGTGGTGCACATGGTCGGCGGCGTGGCGGCTTTGGCCGGCGTGATCGTCCTGGGCCCCCGCATCGGCAAGTTCGACAAGAACGGCAACGCGGTGGCCATGCCTGGTCACCACATGCCCATGGCGATCCTCGGCACCATGATCCTGGCCTTCGGCTGGTTCGGCTTCAACGCCGGATCCTCGCTGGCGGGCGGCGACCTGCGCATTGCCGTGGCGGCCGTCAACACCATGCTGGCTTCGGCTGGTGGCGGACTTTCCGCGATGTTCTACATGAAATGGAAGACGGGCAAGTGGGATCCGGGCATGACCTGCAACGGCTTCCTGGCGGGCATGGTGGCCATCACGGCTCCCTGCGCCTTTGTCACCGCGCCGGTCTCGTTCTGGATCATCGGTGGCTTGTCGGGCCTCTTCGTCTGCTGGTCCTGCGCCTTCGTCGAGAACACCCTGAAGATCGACGATCCGGTGGGAGCCATCTCGGTGCACGGCGTGAACGGGACCTGGGGCGTGCTCAGCCTGGGCCTTTTCGCGGACGGCACTTATGGCGACGGCTGGAACGGTGTGGCGGGAACGGTCAAAGGCCTTTTCTATGGCGACGCCAGCCAGTTCAAGGCCCAGTTGATCGGCACGACCACCTGCATCGTCTGGGTGTTCGTGACTTTCTACATCTTCTTCAAAGTCTGCGATATGATATGGGGCATCCGCGTACCCAAGGAAGTCGAACTGGAAGGCCTGGACATCCCCGAATGCGGGACGCATGGCTATCCTGAATTCCAACTCCACAAATAACGGGGGACCCATGAAGAAAATCGAAGCGATCATAAGGCCCGAAAAGCTGGAGCCGCTGCGCCTGCACCTTGAGGAGATCGGCTATCCCGGCATGATGATCACGGAAATCGAAGGTCACGGCAAACAGGGCGGCGTCCAGCACCAATGGCGCGGCGCCCAGTACAAGACCACCTTCCTTCCCAAGATCAAGATGGAGATCGTCGTGACGGACGCCAAGGTCAAGAAGCTGGTGGACGGCATCGTCGAGGTCTGCCGCTCAGGCGCGGTAGGCGACGGCAAGATCTTCATCAGCCCGGTGACGGACGCCATCCGCATCCGCACCAAAGAAAAAGGCGAGAAAGCTGTCAAATAAGCAGACCGTGAGCGTCAAAAAGACCCACCTGGAGCCAGCCTCCGGGTGGGTCTTTTATTTCAGTCTCTGCTTGCTGGCCCTGGCGCTGCTCGTCCCGCTACGAGGCGAAGCGTCCTCCTGCAAAGGCCAGATCTACGAGGCCTTTTCCCAAGGCCTGATCCGCTCCTGCCCTCCAGGCGCCTACACCGGAAAAAGCGCCATCCCGCAACTGCGGCCCTCCCACGCCCAGGAAAGCGCCCTGGTGGCGCCCAGCCTTTGGGACCGCGGCAACAGATCCCCTGCCCCGGTCCTGGCCCTGCGCAGCGGTCCGGCCAAACGCTTCAGCGACTTTTTCAGGGCTACGGATCCGGAATCGGACGCGCCAACGGCCCTCCATTCCCTGCGCCAAGATCCACTGCTCTCCAAGCTTTCCCCCGGTTCTCCCCGCCAGTGGCCCATCCGGCCGCCCCCGTCCCCGAGCATCGTCTAAACCCCTTTAAACTTTGAACACGCAGGTCCTGGCGGCAACGCCAGCGCCAGCGCTCGTTTGCAACCTTTTGCTCTGGGAAATCCATGACTTCCACCGGAAAAATCCGGCTTGGGGCCCTGGCGGCCTCATGCCTTTTGCCCGCCTTGGCCTTTGCCGAAGAAGCCGCGGCTCCTGCCGTCCCCAAACTTGACACAGGCGACACCGCCTGGATCCTGGTCAGCTGCGCCATGGTGCTGCTGATGACTCCCGGCCTGGCCCTTTTCTACGCAGGCATGGTCCGCAAAAAGAACGTGCTGAGCACCATGATGCAGAGCATGTTCATGATGGGACTGATCTCGCTGATCTGGGTCTGGTACGGCTATTCACTGGCTTTTTCGCCCGGCCATTCCATGGGCGGCTTCATCGGCAACTTCGACTTTCTGTGGCTAAATGGCGTGTCCAGTAGCACGGCGAGCCCGTTAGCGCCGACTATCCCGCACCTGGTCTACATGGCTTTCCAGATGATGTTCGCCATCATCACGGTGGCCCTGATCTCCGGGTCGGTGGCCGACCGCTTCAAGTTCTCCGCCTGGGTCGCCTTTGCCATCCTCTGGTCCACGCTGGTCTACAATCCCGTAGCCCACTGGGTCTGGTCGCCCAACGGGTTCTTATTGGCCAAAGGGGCCCTGGACTTCGCCGGCGGCACGGTGGTGCACATCATCTCCGGAGTCTCGGCGCTGACCGCCTGCCTGATCCTGGGACCGCGCAAAGGCCACGGCAAGGAGAACATGCTGCCCCATAACATGACCTATGTGCTGCTGGGCACGGGTCTTTTGTGGTTCGGCTGGTTCGGCTTCAACGCCGGTTCGGCGCTGGGCGCCAACGGCATCGCGGCGGTGGCCTTCGTCAACACCAACACCGCAGCGGCCTCGGCCGCCCTGCTCTGGAGCCTGATCGAGTGGGTCCGCAACGGAAAGCCCTCGGCGCTCGGTTTCGCTTCGGGCGCGGTGGCGGGACTGGTGGTCATCACCCCGGCCGCCGGATTCGTCAGCGTGCAATCGGCCGCGATCATGGGGCTCCTGGTGTCGCTGGTCTGCTACGGCGCCATCTTCCTCAAGGAGAAGCTGGGCTATGACGACTCGCTGGACGCCTTCGGCGTGCACGGCGTGGGCGGCACCCTGGGCGCCATCCTCACCGGCGTCTTCGCCAGCTCGGCGGTGAATCCGGTGGTCACCAAGACCGGCTGGGCGCTGGTCATGGTGCAGCTGGAAGCGGTGGGATGGAGCTGGCTGATCGCCGTCGTGGGCACGTTCGTGCTGTTGAAGCTGGTCGACGCCATCTTCGGCGCCAAGGTCGCGCCGCGCGAGGAAGAACTGGGCCTGGACCTGACCCAGCACAGCGAAAACGGATATGAGATCTAAACCCCAAACCACGAACCGCTAGGAGACCTGACATGTCATTGAAAAAAGTGGAAGCCATCGTGCGTCCCGGGGCCATGAAGCAGATCCTGCTCGCCCTGGACGCCATCAACTACGCCGGCGTCACCGTCAGCGAGGTGCAGGGACACGGCAAGCAAAAAGGCGTCAAGGAGCACTACCGCGACAAGACCACGCTCTCCCTCATCTCTAAGATGAAGGTCGAAGTGGTCTGTTCCGGCGAAAAAGAGGCAGAATTGGCCATCGAAGCCATTGTCAACGCCACCAAGACCGGTGAGTTCGGCGATGGAAAGATCTTCGTGACCGACCTTAAAGAGGTCATCCGCATCCGCACCGGAGAGACCGGGACCAAGGCCATCAACTAAGGGCCGCAGACGGTAGCACGAAACGCAAAAAACCCCGGAAGCCGAAAGGCTAACGGGGTTTTTGTTTTGCGCGACGCGGGCGCGGTCTATTTCGTGTTCAGGACTTTAGCATCCGTTTATCCACCCATCCCGGCGCCAGCCTAGCCACCAGCAGCATAAAGACTTTCACCGGGAACGCCGCGCTCAACAGCTCCCGCTTGCCGCTTTCCATCGCGTCCGCGATCTCCATGGCCGTCTTTTCCGCGCTGCGCGGAAAGGGAAGCGTGGTGGAGGAAGCCGGAGGCTTCCCTTGATAAAGGGCGCGCTGACGCAGCCGCGTGACCACCACCCCGGGCGACACATGCAAGACCCGCACCCCATAGGGCATAGCTTCCACCCTCAAACTCTCGCTGACGCGCGCCAAAGCGGCCTTGCTGGCAGCGTATCCTCCGCCACCGGGGATGGAACGCAGGCCCAGTGTGGAGCCGATATTCACGATCAGGCCCCCGCGCTGACGGCGCATCAAGGGCATCAACTCCTTGATCAAACGGATCGGCCCGAAAAGGTTGGTGTCCAGGACCTTGGCCAGGCTTTCCTCGGGCATGGCTTCCACGTCAGAAAAAAAGTGGATGCCGGCGTTGTTGATCAGCACATCCAGGCCGCCCAGATCGCGGGAGGCTTTCGCGACCGCCGCCTTCACCGACTTGGAAGATCCCACGTCGAGGGCGTAGGCTTTGACCAAAGGGGATCCAAGGCTAGTGGCCTTCGCGGCCACCAGGGCCGTCGCTTTCAGATCCCGGCTGCACAAGGCCAGCCTGGCCCCACGCCGGGCGCATTCCAAAGCCAGGGCCGCACCCAGGCCTCCCGAGGCCCCGCTGATCAACAGCGCCTTGCCTCGCAGCGGATACCGCTTCAAAACCCGATCCCCATGCTCACTCCAAAGCGCCAAGGAGCCATCACCGGCGTGCCGGCTTCGTCTTTCCAATCCGCTCCAAAGCCCGCCAGATCCTGGATCTTGGGATAAATAGCGGGCGCGCCCCATTCCAAAAATGGCGTGACGATCAGGTCAAAGCTGGTCCCCAGCAGCAGAAAATAATCCACTCCCAGCATCGCGTTGGCGCCCAGCGCCATGCCGTTGTCCTCGCCATAGGTCAGCGTGTGTCCGGTATCCTCGTAATCAGCGTGCCAAAAATAAGTGCCAACGGCCCCGCCGATCCAGGGCTCGAAACGCCCCATCGGAAGCCCTAGCTTAAGGCCTAAACGCAGGGCCTGGTTGGTCACCCGATATTCCAGGTCCGAGGGAAAGACCACCTGAGTGCCATCCCCTAAATATTCCGCCGCCGCCCGCTGATTCCCCTTAGCCGCCAAAGTCGCCATGCTGTGTCCTGACCAGTCGAAAAAAAAGCGCATAAACTTCATCCAGGACCTGAATTCCACGCCCACCCCATACGAGTCCGCGCTTTCGACGTTGCGGTCCGCACTCTCGTCCAAAGGATGAAAGGCCGGCCGGATCGGTCCGCCCGCGCCCCATCCAAAACCCAGTCTGACCATGCCAATACTCGGCTCACCGGGCTCCCGTGGCTTTCGCTCCACCGGAGCCTGGAACACATAGGGGGACGAAAGATGCGCCCCATAATAGGGAGCACTGCGCGCCGGAGGGTCGCCACGCCCTCCTGGTGCCAAGCTGAAGGTGTTGCTCTGCACCAGGCTGCCCTTGGGTTTCGCGAAAAGCACTTTGGTGCCGCGTAATGCCGGCTTCAAAACCGGGACTGGCGTGGGAACCCTGGTGCGTGTGGGAATCGCTGTCGGCACCTGGGTCGCAGGCAAAGGCGTCGGAAGAAAAGTCGGAACAGAAGTTGGCGGCACAGCAGTCGGAACCGTGGTAGGGCTAGGCGCTAAGGTCGGCGGTGGAATTGGAGTCGCAGGCACAGCCGTAGCCGGGATCGGAGTCGTAGGTTCTGGTGTCGGCGGCACAGGCGTGGGTGGAACCGGAGTGGGAGGCTCGGGAGTCGGAGGAAGCGGAGTCGGACTCGGCGGTATGGGTGTAGGAGGGATCGGCGTGGACGTAGGAGGCACAGCCACAAGCTCCACCTGAGAGGCCGAAATATAGGCGGGATGGCCCTGGTATTCGATCTTATAAAATCCGTTGGCCGTGCCGTCGCTGCGCAAATAAAATTCATCGCCAGCGTGGGCCACGCCCTCCACGCCTGAGGTCTCGGCGCTGCCGGAATAAAGGGTCGCCTCAGACGTGCTGACCCGTACCAGGTTCGCCGCAGAAACCGGCAAGGCCGTGGTTAGAATCAGTAGGACCAGGCCGAAACAAACCCAAAAACGCTTCAAATATAAGATCATTTTCCCTTGAGATGCCTTTGATTTTCGACACGGCTCTTTTCAAAATCCCAGATCCGCCGGGCCTCAAAAGCGCCTTCTTCTCCCTGATGAACCGCATCCACAAAGGCTTTGGCCTCTTCCGGGCGGATGTCTTTATAGACCTTGCCTCCCGGCAGGACGCTGCATACCGGCGCGTATTGGCACCAGCCTTGGCATCCAGTACGGATGACGTAAAGCTCGCGGTTTAAGTTCTGCTGGTTGCGCACGGCCTTGATGGCGTCATAGATCGCAGTGGATTCGCCATAAAGCGCTTTCGTGGCCCTGGCGCAGTCCACGCCATAGCTGCAGACCAGCAGCTGCTTCAGGTCGTCGTCAAAATCATGTTCGTTCAAGGGGATCTCACTTTGACAGAGAGGGATAAACGCAAAACCATTCTAAATAAAAAAAGCGGACCCGAATATCTTCGAATCCGCTCCCGCAAAAAGGCCCAAAGGCCTATAAAAGCCCCTCTTTCCTGAAGCTGAACACCTCGTCCGCCGTCACGATCAAGTGGTCCAGCACCCGCATCTGCAGGGTGTAGGCTGCGGTCGAAAGCGCTCGGGTCAGCTCCTTGTCCTCCTTGGATGGCTTGGCCTCGCCAGAGGGGTGGTTGTGGGCGAAGATCAGGGCCACAGCGCCCCGGCGCAGCGCTGATTCTATGACCTTGCGGGGATAAACCACGGCGCGGTCAGGCACGCCCATTTCCAAGGCTTCGGTGCCGTTTTTCAAAAGACGATGCGACGAATCTAGATAGGCCACATGGAATTCCTCGTGGGTCAGGCCGCCCAGTTTCATCCTCCAAAAGTCCGAGACATCCTCCAGATCCAGGAATTGCTCCCTGACCGCGGCCTTCTCCTGCAAATAGGCTTCCGCCGCGGAGCGGATGATCTTCAAGGCCACCGGCGCCACGGATCCCATGCCAGACATCTTCGACAATTCATCCAAGGGCGCGTCAAAGACCCCGCGCAAAGATCCAAAGCGCTTGAGCAAGGCCTTAGCCTGGTCTTTAACGTCGGAGCGGGGAATGGCCAGCGTGAGCAGCAATTCCAGCCGCTCATGCTCGGCGAATCCCTCGAATCCTCCAGCCACAAACCGCTCGCGCAGCCGCGACCGGTGCCCTCCTTGGTCCTTCGTTTCCATATTTCCCCAATATAAAAAGGGGGTGGACCCTTTCGGATCCACCCCCTTTGTTTGGCGGCCTCCCTGAAGGGAGCGCCGTTCATCTCATCTCAGCTGCAGCCGCTCGTGCTGCCGCAGTTGCCGCATTTGTAGCAAGCTCCCGAACGCACCATGATGGCGCCGCATTCGTGGCAGGGAGGCGCGTCCGACTGCTGCTGGAACACCACGTGCTCGTGGCTGCTGGCCCTGCCGACCTGCGCCGGCTTAGGCGCCTCGGCCACGGCCTTGCTGTCCATGGCAGTATCCAGCCCGGTGCTGGGCGCGTCCAGGACCGTGTCCACCTTGGCCGCTTCAGCAGTCTCCGCGCTCTGCAAAAAGCGCTGCTGCAGCCAGCGGAAGATGTAGTCCATGATCGACTTAGCGATGGGGATCTGCGGGTTGTTGGTGAAACCGCTCGGCTCGAAGCGGGTGTGCACGAACTTGTCGCAGAGCACCTTCAAGGGCACCCCGTACTGCAGGCTGATGGAAGTCAGGGTGGCGATGGAATCGACCAATCCGGACACCACCGAGCCTTCCTTGGCCATGGTCACGAAGATCTCACCGGGAGTCGCGTCCTCGTAAAGGCCCACGGTCAGGTAGCCTTCATGCCCGGCGATGCTGAACTTGTGGGTGATGGCCTTGCGCTCATCGGCCAGGCGCCGGCGCACCAGCCGGGGCGTCTCGCCAGCTGCGGCCGCCACAGCCGCCGCGCCGCCCTTGCCCGAGCTGTCCTTCAGCTTGTCCAGCGAGGTGTTGAGGGGCTGGCTGCGTTTGGAGCCGTCGCGGTAGATGGCCAGGGCCTTCAGCCCGTGCTTCCAGGACTCGGTGTAGGCCGTCATGATGTCTTCCACGCTGGAATCTTCCGGCATGTTGACGGTCTTGGAGATGGCGCCCGAGATGAAAGGCTGCACCGCCGCCATCATCTTGATGTGCCCCATCCAATGGATGGAACGCGCGCCGTTCACCGGCTTGAAAGCGCAGTCAAAGACCGGCAGATGGGCGTCCTTCAGCAGCGGCGCGCCCTCGATGGTCTCGTTCTCGTCGATGTATTCGATGATCCCCTTGATCTCTTCGGGGGCGTAGCCCAGGCGCTCCAGGGCTTCTGGCACGGTCTGGTTGACGATCTTCAGCATGCCGCCGCCCACCAGGCGCTTGTACTTCACCAGCGCGATGTCCGGCTCCACGCCGGTGGTGTCGCAATCCATCATAAAGCCGATGGTGCCCGTGGGCGCCAGCACCGAGATCTGGGCGTTCTTGAAGCCCCACTGCTGGCCCTGGCTGAAGCAGTCGTCCCAGACCTTCTTGGCCTCTTCCAGCATTGGCCGGGGGACCGAGCTGGGGTCGATGTCGTTGACGGCCAGGCGGTGCTTCTTGATCACGCGCAGGAAAGGCTCGCGGTTCTTGGCGTAGCCGCCAAAGGGTCCGTGGGCCTTGGCCACCGCGGCGCTCATGCGGTAGGAATTGCCGCTCAGCAGGGCGGTGATGGCGGCGGAATAGGCGCGGCCTTCGGCGCTGTCATAGGGGACGCCGCGGCTCATCAGCAGGCAGCCCAGGTTGGCGTAACCGATGCCCAGCGGGCGGAAGTCGTGGCTGTTGATCTCGATGGCCTTGGTGGGATACGAGGCGTTGTCGACGATGATCTCCTGCGCCAGGATGATGATCTCGCTGGCGTGGCGGAAGGACTCCAGGTCGAACTCCTTCGACGCGTCGCGGAACTTCATCAAGTTCAGGCTGGCCAGGTTGCAGGCCGAGTCGTCCAGGAACATGTACTCGCTGCAGGGGTTCGAGGCGTTGATGCGCGCCGTGACCGGGCAGGGGTGCCAGTCGTTGACGGTGGTGTCGAACTGCACGCCGGGATCGCCGCAGACCCAGGCGCTCTCGGCCATCATGCGCATCAGGTCGCGGGCGCGGTAGGTGTCCATCACGCGGCCGTCGGTGACGGCGCGGGTCTTCCATTCCTTGTCGTCGATCACCGCGCGCATAAAGTCATCGGTCACGCGCACCGAGTTGTTGGAGTTCTGGAAGAACACCGAGGCGTAGGCCTCGCCCGTGAAGGATCCGTCGTAGCCGGCGTCGATCAGCTTCCAGGCCTTCTTCTCTTCCATCTCTTTGCAGCGGATGAAGTCGATGATGTCGGGATGCTCGGCGTTCAGGATCACCATCTTGGCCGCGCGGCGCGTCTTGCCGCCCGACTTGATCACGCCGGCGAAGGCGTCGTAGCCCTTCATGAATGAGACCGGGCCCGAGGCGATGCCGCCGCCGGCCAGGTTCTCGCGTGAGGAACGCAGGGAGGAGAAGTTGGTGCCGGCGCCCGAGCCGCCCTTGAAGAGCATGCCTTCGGTCTTGGCCAGGGTCAGGATGGAGTCCATCGAATCCTGCACGCTGTTGATGAAGCAGGCCGAGCACTGCGGCCGCGCTTCGATGCCGACGTTGAACCAGACCGGCGAATTGAAGGCCGCGAACTGGTGCAATAAGATGTAGGTCAGCTCGTCGCGGAAGGCCTCATGGTCTTCGGCGTCGGCGAAGTAGCCGTCTTTCCATCCCCAGTCGGCGAAGGTGTTGGCCACGCGGCCGATCAGCTGGCGGACCGACTGCTCGCGCTGGGGCGTGCCGGGCTTTCCGCGGAAATATTTGCTGACCACCACGTTGGTGGCGAGCATGGACCAGCTGGAGGGGATCTCGCAGTCCTTCTGCTCAAAGACCATCTGTCCGTTCTCGTTATTGATAATGGCGCTACGCTTGTCCCATTTCGTGGTCTCCCAAACGTCCATACCCGGTTTCGTGTAACGCCGGGCTATCTTGAGACCGGTCTTCTGGCCACGCTCGACTACGGCTTTCGCGGGCGCCGCTTCGGCTGCCTGGGACAACTCGCCATTAGGGGACATACGAACCTCCTGATGATCGGCCAAAGAGCTCCTGCGGAGCCCCGAAAATGCTTAAAATAGCGTTCCTTTAGCGGACGCCGGACGGTTAAAAAAACCGCGAAACACGTTCAAAAACTAGGGTAAAATCTTCTTTGATGTGGATGCTGCTTTGCCTGGTGGAGAGGGGTCGAGGCTCCAAAAACTGCCTCGATCCGAGCGGCACAAGACTCAGGGAGCGGTATTCTAAGCCCGGGTGGCCCTAGGTGGGAAGAAATTTTTCGATATTTTGAAAAATTTCCCGCTCACATTATCTTGTGCGGATGTGAAAATAACACACTACATATAGTGCGTCAATTAAAAACAAAAAAAATGAAAAAATAAGAAAAAACCTTTAATAACAATGGTTAAATAATTTCACAGAGCAAAACATAACTTTATTTTGTTTTAAGCTCATGCTTTACTTTAAGTGCCCACCTGTTTTATTTAATGAAACCGTTTTAAATAATCTAATTATTTGCCAATGCAAAATTTTGAAAAAATGGCGTTCAAGACATCTTCACGGCTGGTCTTGCCCACGATCTCGCCCAAATGATCCAGCGCGTCCCGAAGATCGGGCGCCAAAAGCTCCGCGGAAAAATCAGCGCGCTGCAACGTGGCTTCGGCATGCGACAGCGCCGCCTCCACGGCGCGCATCGCCTCTTCGTGCCGGGAGCTCGTCAGCGCCACACTATCGAGCAAATTTAAAGCGCCTCCACCAAGCGCCTTATCAAGCACCGCCTGCTTCAAGGCTTCCAAGCCCTCGCCGGTCTTTGACGAAACGTGAAGCAACGTAGCGCCACTTAAGTTTTTTTGAAACGCGGAGATCTCCCACGCAGGCTCCAGGTCTTTTTTACTGAGAACCCAGAGCAGCGCTCCTGAAAGATCTTTTTCAAAGCGAGTCAGATCTGCGGCGTGATAGGGCGCGGTCGGATCGACCAGCATCAATACCACATCTGCGTCCTTCATGCGCGCGCGGGCCCGCAGTACGCCTTCGGCTTCGGCTTCATCCGCTGCCTCGCGAAGGCCTGCCGTGTCCGTAAGGATCACAGGAAAGCCTTCGATGGAAAAACGCTCCTCAATATAATCGCGGGTGGTGCCAGGCTGCGCTGTCACGATGCTGCGCTCGGCTTGAAGCAGCGCGTTCATCAGCGAGGACTTGCCCGCGTTGGGCGCGCCCACCAGCACCACGCGGATGCCGCTTGCCAGCAGGCGCCCTGAACGCGCCGTTGAAAGCATGGCCCGCACTTCATCACGCGTCTCACGCAGAAGTCCCAGCATCTCAGGTGTGGGGATCATCTGCGCTTCTTCTTCGGGAAAGTCCACGGCCGCTTCGGTGCGCGCGCTCAAGTCCAGCAGGCTTAAGCGCAAGGCTTCCACTTTGTCGAAAAGTCCGCCCGCCAGCTGCCGCGCGGCCGCGTCACGCGCCAGCTCGGTGCTGGAGCGTATCAGGTCGGCCACGGCCTCGGCCTTGGTCAAGTCCATGCGCCCGTTCACAAAGGCGCGCTGGCTGAACTCTCCAGGACGCGCCAGGCGCAGTCCCTCTTTGAGCAGGCCAGCTAGCAGGGAACGCAGATGAAAGGCCCCGCCATGCGCGTGCACCTCGACCACGTCCTCGCCCGTGAAGCTGTGCGGGGCTTTGAAGCGCACGCAAAGCACCTCATCCAAAACGCGGCCGCTCCCCTTTGGATCCACCCAATTTCCTAGCGCCATCACGCGAAGGCCTTGGGCTTCAAGCGCCACGCCATCCGCGGCCCTGAAAAAGCGCGACGCTACGGCCACGGCTTCCGGGCCGGAGATGCGGATCACGCCCACTCCTCCCTCTCCGGGCGGGGTGGCAATGGCGGCGATGGTATCGTTTGGGTTCACTTGAGAGCGTCCCGTAAAATAAAAAAGCCCCGGCCTTAAAGACCGGGGCTGAAGAAAAAGCTCCGGCTTGGAACTATTCCACTTTTTTCTGGATGATCACTTTTTTGGAAGAGCCGTTGCCGACGCTGAAGGATTCGACGCCCGGGATGCTCTTGATCTCCATGTGCACCACGCGGCGTTCAGCCGGCGACAGGGGACCCATGGACTGCTCCACGCCCTCGGCCAGGGCCTTGGTAGCCAGCTCGCGCGCCATGTCCATCCATTTGCGTTCCGCGCGAAAGCGGTAGTCGGCCACGTCCACGACCACGTAAAGATCGCGGCCGCCGCTGGCGGTGGACAGCATCTGAAGCGCGATGGTCTGCAGGGCGTCCAGGGTCGCGCCCCGCATGCCGATCAGCAAGCCTTCCGAGCCGCCGCTGATGTTCATCACCGTGTTGCCGGCGTGCTGCTTCAGTTCCACCTTGCCGGGCGTGCCCATCAGCTGCAAAAGTTTTTCAAAATCCGCGCGCAAGGCTTCGGCCTGGGCCTCGCTGGGCGGCATACGGTCGCCGCTGGCCCGGGGAGCTGAGGGCGCGTAGGACGGAGAAGGCTGGTACGCCGGACGAGGAGCGCTTTCTGGCGCAAAAGAAGGCCTAGGCGCAGGCGCGGACGCAGCAACAGGCGCCGAGGCTGATGCCGCCTCGACCGAGGCGGGCGGCATGGTCACGCCTGGCCGGCCCACGCGAACCTTCACCCGGCGGGATCCCGGCGCGGAAAGCACCTGGACCTGGGCCTCTTTTTCATCGATGCCTAAAGCCAGGGCCCCGGAAAACACGGCCTCTGGCACGGACAACGCTTCTTTTTCTATGAAATCCATGCGCACGCTCCCAAAGGGGACCTAAAAGCTATTTCACGGTCTTGTTGACGTACCACTGCTGGCCCACGCCGAACAGATTCGAGACGCTCCAGTACAGCAATAAGCCCATCGGCCATTTTAAGAAGATGGCCATGCCCGTGAACATCACCGGCATCATATACATCATCATCTTCTGCATCTGGGCCTGGTCGTCGGACATGGTGGCCGACGAGGTGGGCGCCATCTTCTGCTGCAGGAACATCGAGGCGCCCATGACCAGCGCGAAGATGTAGGTCGGATCCGGGCCGGACAGGTCGTCCCATTTCCAGAAGAACGGAGCGCCGCGTATCTCAAAGGCCGCCATCAGCGTGCCGTAAAGCGCGAAGAACACCGGGATCTGCGCCAGCATGGGCAAGCAGCCGCCCAGCGGATTGACCCCGTATTCCTTGTACAAACGCATCATCTCCGCGTTCAGTTTCTGGGGCTCGTCCTTGTAGGTCAGCTTCAGGGACTCCAGCCGCGGCTTCATGGCCGCCATCTTGGTCTGCATCTTGCGCATCGACACCATCGACTTCTGCGAGGGGTAGAACAGGATGGCGCGCACCAGCGCGGTCAGCAGGATGATGGCCACGCCCCAGTTGCCGGTGATGTGGTAGAACCAGCGCATCACGCGCAGCATAGGCACGCAGAGCAGCGGGTTCAGCCAACGCAGCCAGTCCCATCCCATGAACTGGATCACCTTCTCCAAATGAACGTCCAAGGTCTCCAGCTTTTCGTATATCTGGGGGCCAGCATAGAGCCGCAGCTTCATGGTGCGGGTCTCGCCCGCTTTCAGGGTCATCTCGCCGGGGCCCAACGCCATGGTCAAGGTGTTGTCGCGGTGGCGGCGGGTCTGGGCTTCAGCAAGCGCTGACCCTTCGGGGATCATGGCAGCCACAAAATAATGGTTCTTCTGGGCGACCCAGAAAGGAGCGCTGTATTCGAAGACCTTGTCTTCCTTACTAGGACGCTCACGCTCGATGGATTTTTCAAGGCGCACCACGCCGGAAGCGGCGGCCCCTCCCTGCTGGGAACGATCCAGCTGGCCCAATCCTGGGCCCCAGAGCATAAAGGAACGTCCGACCTTCAGGTCCGTGCGGCCCTCATTCACATAATCCAACCTGACGCGGGCGATAAATTCGGCGCTATCGAAAGTGAAGGTCTTCCTGACCAAGAGCGGCGATCCGGCCACGTGGGTGCTGAAAACGATCTCGCGCGAACCGTCGGCCATCACGCGCGGCTCCGACGTCTCCAGGCGCCAATGTTCCGCGGAAAGATCCGTGCCCCCGCTGAATTCCAACGCTCCAAAATCGCTGCGCGAAGCTTTCTCAGGGATCAGCTGGACCTGCTCGGGAGAGCCTTTGTGTTCTTTGTAAGGGAGCAGCTTCCAAGAGATGATGCGCGCGCCCACGCTGCTCAAAACCGCTTCGACATTTCCCATCTCGATCTTGACGGTCTGCTCTTTAAGGCTGGCTTGAGATTTTTTGTCGGCGGCCTTTTTCCCTCCGGAGGCGGCCACGGCATTCACCGGCGAAACGGAAGAACCCGGAGACGTGGTGGCCGCGCCTTCGGACTGCGTCACAGGATGCGCTAAAGGCGTGGGGTGGAACTTGTGCATGTACCAAGTCCAACCAACAAAGGTCATCACGGAAAGCAGGGTGAAAACCATCATGTTCTTTTGCATTCAGTTTCCTTTAAGGTACTGGATCGAATCCGTGGCGGCCCCAGGGGTGGCAACTGCTCACCCTGCGAAAAGCCAGCCCGATTCCTTTGAACAAACCATGGCGCCGAATAGCCTCGGCCGCATAGACCGAGCAGGTCGGCTCGTGCCTGCAAGCTGCAGGCATCCAAGGTGAAAGGATCAAGTGCCAAAATTCTAGAAAAAATATGAATATTTTCGATAAAATACTCATGATTTTGATTCTTTTATGAGTTTTTCTTTGAAAAAAAGCTTTAAAACTTCATTTTCAAGAGAAAAATAGTCGAATTTAAGCATTTCTTTGCGAGGAATAACCACTATTTCGCTATTTTCGCTTATTTCAAGCTGATGAAGACGAAAAATCTCGCGAAGCCTGCGCTTCATCAAGTTGCGTTCGTGGGCATCTCCCGCTTTTCTTGATACAGAAAGACCAAGTTTTGGCGTTTTTGTAGCTGTTTTTGACCTGTTTATGCTATAAACAAGAGAAAAACAGCTCGAATTAGCTCTTCTTCCGGATTTAAAAATACGGCGATAATCCGAATTTCGCAAGATTCGTTTATTTTTACCAAAAAGAAGCCGGGTCATTTCAAGGATCGTTTTTGGGGATCAGACCGTGGACAAGCGTTTGCGACCCTTCTTGCGGCGCGCCTTGATCACGTTCTTTCCACCCTTGCTTTTCATGCGTTTGCGAAATCCGTGTTTCTTAGTCGCACGGGCGTTGTGCGGCTGAAATGTCCTTTTGGGCATTGGGTTTTTCCTCTCCTAGTGCAGCCACTTTCAAAGGCTTTAGTTCAATAAGCCAAGAATTTTAAGCTTTGCCCTGCCCAGGGTCAAGAAAAAAGCCGTTTCAAAAGATAAATTCTGAAGTTATAAACAATTCTAAAGATCTGTTTTGCCATTGAAAATTAACCGTGTCCAATTCTATAATAATTTTGAAAATTTGGTCAAAACCAAGGCCTTATACCCGACTTCTAAACATTTTGTGGAGAAAATTGTTAATAAGGTGACCCACATTTGATGAATGAATCTACCGCCAACATCCCTTGGCCTCAACTTCAGGCTAAATTGTCGCTGGCTTTTTCCAACAGCGAGTTCGATACCTATTTTAAGCAAGCCAAGATCTCGCAATGGCAGGGACATCAACTGGTGCTCGAGGCCACGGATCCGTTCCGACGCGAATGGATGATGGCCCAGGCCGAAAAAATTTCCAAAGTCCTGCGCGAAGCCACCGGCGATGACGCGCTGGAGCTCAGCTTCCAGCTGCCGCAAAAAGAAGACCTTCGGAGCCGCCTGGTCGTCGCCGAAAGGCTGGTGATGCCGGCGCCCGTCGAAGAACGCCTCACGCCCCTGAATGATTCCTTCAACTTCAGCAACTTCGTGGTCGGACCCAGCAACCGATTCGCCCAAGCCGCTTGCTTGGCGGTGGCGGAAAATCCGGCGCACAGCTACAATCCCCTGGTCCTTTACGGGGGCGTGGGTCTCGGCAAGACCCATCTGATGCACGCCATCGGCAACACCGCGCTTGTCAAAAACCCCTCGCTGCGCGTACTTTATATCACTTCCGAAAATTTCATGAACGAGATGATCGGAGTTTTGCGCTCCGGCGGCGACATGCGCAACTTCCGGGAGAAATTCCGGAACGTGGATATCCTGCTGGTCGACGACATCCAGTTCCTGGCCGGCAAAGAAAGCACGCAGGAAGAGTTCTTCCACACTTTCAACGACCTGCATTCGCGCGGCAAGCAGATCGTGGCCACCTCGGACATCCCGCCCAGGGAGATCAACCTGGACGAACGCCTGCGCAACCGTTTTGAATGGGGCCTGGTCGCCGACATCGGACGGCCGGACTTCGAGACCCGCATCGCCATCCTGCGCCGCAAGGCCAGCGAAGAAAAACGCGGCGTGCCGGATGACGTGCTCGAATTCCTGGCGCGCACTTTCACCAGCAACGTGCGCGAGCTGGAAGGGTCGCTGATCAAGATATTCGCCCTCTCGTCCATCCTTGACCGCGAGGTCAACGTCGACCTGGCCAAAGAGGCCCTGCGCGACGTGCTCAGGGTGCAATCCAGACCCATCAGCATGGAATTCATCCAGGAAGTGGTGTCCCAGCACTACAATCTGAAGCTTTCCGACATGAAAGCGCGCAAAAGGACTGACGCCATCGCGTTTCCCAGGCAGATCGCCATGTATCTGAGCCGGGGGCTGACTTCCGCGTCGCTTCCTGAAATTGGCAACACTTTCGGCGGCAGGGACCACACCACGGTGATCCACGCCATCAACAAGATCGAAAAAAAGATGGCGGCCGAGCATGATCTGGCTGTCACCATCGAATCCCTGATCCAGCAGATCAAAGGAGCTTCCTGATCGATGCAGTGTCCATTCTCTGTTCAAAAGACATTCAATACCCCCTTCAGCCCTCCACAACCAGCTCAAGGGACCCATCTGATGTCATTCCAAAGCTACAACCTGGATTTTTACCACAAGCTTTTAAACAACCATGCATCAATCCTTTTATGGACAAAATGATGCTATGAACAAATCCACACCCCCTATTACTACGACTGCTATATATATAGAGTATCTTAAGAGTAGGAAACAAAAAGAGGAGATGAGATGAGAATCGTCTGTAACAAAACAGAGCTATTAAGGGCTGTCACGGTAGCGCAAAACGCCGTGTCCAATAAAAGCACCTTACCGGTTCTTTCGAATCTGCTCATCGAAGCTAGAGAAGGGAATATCATCATCAGTGGAACCGATCTTGAGATCGGTCTGCGTATTAAAACAGCTGGTGAAGTGATAGAACCAGGTTCAGTGACGGTGCCGGCGAAAAAGATGGTGGAGATCGTCCGGGAATTTCCGGATGCCGAAATTGAATTCAATGTTAAAGATGGCACCAAGATCGAGATCCGCTGCGGAAAAAGCCATTTCAAGATCTCGGGCATCCATGCTGAGGATTTTCCGAACCTTCCTGAGCAGAAAAAAGACAAAAGCGTCTCGATCGAGGATAAAATCCTCCTCCGGATGATCAAGAAGACGTTTTTCTCGGTCTCCAACGAGGAGACCCGGCGTGTTTTGAACGGCGCCCTTTTCTTGGTCGAGAAGACCAAAGCGAAGATGGTCAGCACCGACGGGCATCGTTTGTCCTATATCGAACGCGAACTGGGAAAGCCCATGGATAGCGTGGCCGCGGTGGTTCCCACCAAGGCCCTGAACGAGATGATGAAGATCTTGGACGGCAGCGACGAGCTGGTGACGGTTTATTTCACCGAGAACCACCTCTTCGTTGAAAAGAACTCCACCATGCTGGTCAGCCGGCTGATCGACGGGCAGTTCCCGAACTACGAGCAGGTGATCCCCAAAAAAGGGGAGATCTCCTTCAAGGCCGACCGCGAAGAGCTGGTGCAGGCGACCCGCCGCGTGTCGTTGATGGCTTCGGACCGCGCGAATTCGATCAAATTCACGCTGAAAGACGGCTCGCTCAGCATCCATTCCAACACGCCGGACATCGGCGAGGCGGAAGAGGACATGGACGTTGAATACACTGGCGCCGAGATGAGCATCGCCTTCAACGCCAAGTACGTGCTGGACGCCATCCGCGCGGTGGAAACGGCGAAAGTAGAGTTCAGGCTTTCCACGCCCCTTAGCCCGGGCCTGGTCCTGCCTGTGGAAGAAAACGCTGACAGCAAGTTCGTCGTCATGCCGATGCGCACCTGATCCTTTAAAACTGGAAACTATCCTATGGCAAGAAAAGAAGATGTGATCGTCACGACGCCCCAGCAGAACATCCGCGGGGTGAACATCGAAGACGAGATGAAGGCGTCCTACATCGATTACGCCATGAGCGTGATCGTGGGCAGGGCGCTCCCCGATGTGCGCGACGGCTTCAAGCCCGTGCACCGGCGCGTGCTCTACGCCATGTGGGAGATGGGCCTGGACCACAACAAGCCCTACCGCAAATCCGCCAAGATCGTCGGCGAGATCATGGGTAACTATCACCCGCACGGCGATTCGTCCATCTACGACACCATGGTGCGCATGGTCCAGGATTGGAACTTGCGCTACCCGTTAGTGGATGGCCAGGGTAATTTCGGCAGCGTGGACGGGGATCCGCCCGCCGCCATGCGTTACACCGAGGCCCGCCTGGCCAAGGTCTCGCAGGAAGTCATCGCCGACATCGAAAAAGACACGGTGGAGTTCGGCCCCAACTACGACGAATCGCGCGAAGAGCCCCTGGTCCTGCCCGTGAAGTTCCCCAACTTGCTTGTCAACGGATCCGCCGGCATCGCCGTGGGCATGGCCACCAACATCCCGCCCCACAACCTGGGCGAGGTGATCGACGCCTGTTGCGCCTTGATCGACGAGCCTGAGGCGAGCGTCGAAGACCTGATGAAGCACATCAAGGGCCCTGATTTTCCCACCGGCGGATTCTTGCTGGGCAAGGAAGGGATCAAGAACGCCTACCGCACCGGCCGCGGGTCCCTGACCATCCAGGCCAAGGTGGCCGTGGAAGAGGACAAGCGCGACCGCGAGCGCATCATCGTCACCGAGCTGCCTTACCAGGTCAATAAATCGACCCTGATCGAGAACATCGCCAACCTGGTGCGCGACAAGAAGATCGAGGGCATCCGCGACCTGCGCGACGAGTCGGACCGCGAAGGCATGCGCATCGTCATCGAGCTGGCCAACGGCGCCGTGGCCCAGGTGGTGCTGAACCAGCTCTACAAGCACACCTCGCTGCGCACCTCCTTCGGCGTCATCATGCTGGCCCTGGTGAACAACCAGCCGCGCGTGCTGAATTTGAAGGGCTTCCTGCACTATTTTGTCGAGCACCGCCGGGACGTGATCGTGCGCCGCACGCGCTTCGACCTGGATAAGGCCGAACGCCGCGCCCATATCTTGGAAGGCTACAAGATCGCCTTGGACGAATTGGACCGGGTGATCAAGCTGATCCGCGCTTCCAAGAACACCGAAGAGGCCAAGAGCGGCCTGGTGAAGACCTTCAAGCTCAGCGAGATCCAGGCCACCGCCATCCTCGAGCTGCGCCTGCAGCAGCTGACCAACTTGGAGCGCAAGAAGATCGAGGACGAATACCTCGAGCTCATCAAGCTGATCGAATCCCTGAGATCCCTGCTGGCCAGCGACAAGAAGATCTACGCCGTCATCAAGTCCGAGATGCTCGCCATCAAGGAGCAGTACGGCGACGCGCGCCGCACCCAGTTCATGGGCCGCGCCGAAGACATCGCCGTTGAGGACCTGGTCGCCGAAGGCGAAGTGGTGGTCACCATCTCGCACGCCGGCTACATGAAGCGCATGCCCTCCGATACCTACCGCGCCCAGCGCCGCGGCGGCAAGGGTGTGGCCGCCATGGGCACGCGCGAAGAGGACTTTGTGGAGCGGCTCTTCGTGGCCTCCACCCACGACGTCTTATTGGTCTTCACCAGCGCAGGCAAAGTTTATTGGAAACGGGTCTTCGAGATCCCCGAGGCCACGCGCCAGGCTAAGGGCCGTCACGTTTCGTCCTTGCTGCCCATCAAGCAGGAGAGCATCGCCGCGGTCTTCGCGGTGAAGGCTTTCGACGACAAGACCGCCCTGGTCATGGCCACCAAGCAGGGCCTGGTCAAGAAGACCGCCCTGAAGGAATACGCCAACCCCCGCGGCGCTGGCATCATCGCCATCACTCTCACCAAGGGTGACGAGCTGATCGGCGTGCAAATGGGCACGGACAAGCACGACCTGGTGCTGGCCACCCACGAGGGCATGGCTATTCGTTTTCCCCTTAAAGAGATCCGCGAGATCGGCCGCACCGGACAAGGCGTGCGCGGCATCGCCCTGGATAAGGACGACTACGTGGTCGACATGGAAGTGGCCACCGACACGGAAGGCTCGCTGCTGACGCTTTGCGAGCACGGTTACGGCAAGCGCACCTTGCTTCCCGAATATCGGGTGCAGGGTCGCGCGGGCAAGGGCTTGATCAACGTCAAGGTCACGGAAAAGACGGGCAAGGTCACGGCCGTGAAGCCGGTGAAGGACGATGACGAGCTGATGCTGATCACCGCCCTGGGCACCATGCTGCGCATGAAGGTCTCGGACATCCACACCACCGGCCGCAACACCCAGGGCGTGCGCGCCATCAAGCTGGATGCCAAGGACCGCGTGGTGGCCGTGGCGCAATTGGTCGCCAAGGAAGAGGAAGCCGGCGAGGCATAGGCCATGGCGAGCCCTGTTTCGGATCCGCGCTTTAGTTTTTACGCCATCACCGACCAGGCCAGCGCGCAGGGACGCAATGACCTGGAGGTCGCCAAAGGGCTGATCGCCGGGGGCTGCAGCTGCCTGCAGTACCGCGCTAAAAAGGTCTCAGCCAAGGAACAATGGCCCATGGCCTTCGCGCTGCGGGCGCTTTGTTTGCAGGCTGGGGTCCTCTTTGTGGTCAATGACCGGCTGGACCTCGCCTTGGACTGCGGAGCCGACGGCGTGCATCTTGGCCAGGACGACCTTCCGCTCTTTGCGGCGCGGCGTCTGGCCGGCAAAAAAATGCTGCTGGGCCGCTCCACCCATTCGCTGGAACAGGCCAAGCGGGCCGAGGCCGAAGGTGCGGACTACATCGGCTACGGACCGCTTTACGCCACCGCGACCAAAGAGAACAACGTCCCTCCCGTCGGCCCGCAGTCCTTGGGGCCGGTGCTCGAGGCGCTGTCGATCCCGGTGGTCGCCATCGGCGGCATCAAAATAAACCATCTCGAAGCGCTCGCCCAGCAGGGCGCCCGGCATATCGCCGTGGTCACGGCGCTGACCGGCGCGCCAGATGTGGCGGCCGAGACCTCACGCTTCACCCAGGCCTGGCAGGCACTGACAAGGAATTAAGGAGACCATGAATCCCAGTCACGAAAAGATCCGCGCCAAGTTCGTCCAGATCCACGGCGACCACGGCAACCGCATCCAGCTCACCCGGGCTCCCGGCCGCGTCAACCTGATGGGCGAACACACCGACTACAACGAAGGCTGGGTGCTCCCCACGAACATGGGCGGCATGGAAGTGGTGGTGGCCTCTAGCCGCCGCTCTGACAATCTGATCTCCATGTATTCGATGGACTACGAGGAGAAGCTCAGCGCCACGGTGGGGTCCTTGAAGAACATGCAGGGCGACGGCTGGGCCAACTACGTGAAGGGCGTGTTCTGGGCCTTGGAGAACGCCGGCTACAAGCTCGACGGCATGAACCTGCTGATCAGCGGCAATATCCCGCAGGGTTCCGGCCTTTCCTCGTCATCCGCGCTCGAAGCGGCCGTGGCCTGCGCCATCCTGGCCAGCGCCGGCGGCGCCGTGGACCCGGTCAAAGTGGCCAAGGCCCTGCAGGCGGCCGAGAACCAGTTCATCGGCGTGGCCTCGGGCATCATGGATCCCATGAGCGTGATGGCGGCCCCCTCGGGTAACGCTTTATTCCTGGACTGCCGCAGCTTGGAAGCCGATGGCATTCCCGTGCATTTCGAAGACGCGCACCTTCTAGTCATCGATTCCGGCGTCTCTCGCAGCCTGAAGACCGGCGGCTATAACAAGCGCCGCGAGGAATGCGCCGAAGCCCTCAAACTGCTGAAGACCAAGAACCCGGCCTACACCGCCTTGCGCGATGTGCGCGTGCTGGCGTTTGAGCGCCACAAGGGCGTGCTCCCCAACTTGCTGCGCATGCGCGCCGAGCATGTGGTCTACGAGAACGACCGCGTGCTCAAGGCCAAGGATGCCCTGCTGGCCGGCGACGCCGAGCAGTTCGGTGCCCTTATGAAAAAATCCCACCGCAGCCAGGCCGTGCTCTTCGAAACCAGCTGCGAAGAGATCGAGTCTCTTTACAGCATCGCCACTGCCCAAGAAAGCTGTCTGGGCGCGCGCCTGACCGGCGGCGGCTTTGGCGGCTGCCTGGTGGCCCTGGTCAAGAGCGACGGCCTCGAATCCTTCTCTGACAACCTGAAACGCGCTTACCGCCAGAAAGCCGGCGGCAAAGCGATCATCTACCCCGTCGTCGCGACGGAGCCGGCGGGAGAGATACCGGAAGAGTAAAAGACTGATTGAAAATTTTTACCGTTTTAAACCAAGTGTTCAATAATTTATCAAATATTCTGGTGCCAAAACGCTGAGGTTTTATGATAAATATTTTGCATATTTCCGATCTTCATCTAAGAGAAGAAAATCTTTCAAAAATAAAAATCATAACTAAAAAACTTTTTGAAGATTTAAGAGAGCTTAAACTTAAAAGAGCGATAAAGCCTGACATTGTAATTTTTTCAGGTGATATGGTTTGGGCCGGCGATCAAAAAAAATCATTTCAAATCGCCAAAGGCGAATTTATTGATCCATTGCTTAGGGTGTTAAATTTAAATTCTGAAAATTTTTTTGTATGTCCAGGGAATCATGATATTCAGCGGAGCTTGTCGAATAAATACCTAAGAGAAGGAATAGAAAAAGAAATAACCTCTCCCGAAAGCATTGAAGATTTATACGAGAGAGAAATTGAAAAATTAGATTTCAGATTAATGAAAAATTACAAAGAGTTCAGCAGTTCCTATGGCAGAAGCCGTTTAGTAACAGCAAATGAATTTGTTTCAACCTATAAATTATTACTTGGTTCCACCAAAGTAGGCATTGCATGTTTCAATACCGCTTGGATGTCGGGCGAATCAAGTCAAGATGACCACGGAAAATTGTTGCTAGGGTTTCCAGCTGTTGATAAAGCAGCGGAAAGCCTTGAAGAATCGGATTTGAGAATCGCAGTTTTTCACCATCCAATCGATTTATTGCATGAGCAAGATAAGTCGAGGACTAGAAATTCACTCAATGGAAAATTTCACATTTTGTTAAGAGGACACGAACACGAATTGTCCCCCACCATCAAAAGAAATCCGGCAGGCGGATCATTCGAGTCCGGTGCAGGTGCGCTTTTTGAGGATTCTAAATTTTTTATTGGCTACAGTATTATAAGTATTAATAACGAAGATAGATCGGGGCGTGTTTTGTTGCGGAGTTATTTTAAAAATAGAAGTATTTTTGATGACGCAACTAATTTTGTAGGCGTTGAAAATAATCCGTTCGAATTTTCAATTGGTGTAGACAGAAAACTTTCAAAAAGCATGTTGAAGGTTCAGAGCGATTTAGATTCCAGAATCAGAGAGGAAGTAAAGAAACTTAATCTGCCGACGCAAATAAATTCAAGTCACAATGAATTATCGATAGAAAAATTATTCATACATCCTACCTTGTCGCTGTACAGCAACGAACAACAAAAGGGCTTAGATCAATTCGAAAATTCAAAAAGTGAGAAAATTGAAAATAAAAATTTTTCTATCGAGGAAATTTTAAATAGTGAGGATGATGTTATTTTTCTGGGGAAACAGGAGGCCGGAAAGACCTGGTTACTCAGACATATACAGATGCAGGCCAGCCAGGTTTATTTAGTGAAGGAGTTTCGTTATCCAGTTTTCTTAACGTTTGATATTGACGATTTGAGCAGCAAAAATGCCATTAAAAATCATATTGAAAAATATTTGCTTTCAATTGGGTTGGCAAAAAGTGAAGCTCGGGATCAAATCGAAAATGGCGCAATTTTATTACTGATCGATGATATAGATTTTTCGGATAAACAAAAATTATCGGCGATTAAAGAATTTAAGCGAATTAATGCTAAGACCAGGATTATCGGTAGCTCAACAGATGGCACCGATGTTCCTCTAAGCAACAAGGTAGATTCTTCTATTTTTTCAAAGCCAATTCATATTCAACATTTTGGAAGAACAGAGGCAAAACGATTTATTAATAAATGGAACCCAAATTTATCTGTTAATGAGGCAAATAAACTCTGCAAGAGAATTATCGAACATCTAGATTCAAATAATTTGCCTTCTACTCCAATGGTTATTACTTGGATAATGGCGTCCGCAGCTTTAGAAAAATATGTTCTGCCGAAGAATAAGGCGTTACTTGTAGAACGGATATTGGATCTGCTTTTGGAAAAACATAAAAATTCGCACCAATTCGGAGTTTTAGATTTTAGAAATCTTCAGCATTTTCTTCAAGAAATGGCTAAAGAAATGGTGAACAGGAACGAATATATTTGGACACTTAGTGAATTTCAAGAATTTTCATATCAATATTTTAAAGCGATTGACCTTGATCAAAATAATCATGGTTTTGTCGAACATTTGATTTTGAGAGGTATATTGATTTCCGAAGGAGATAATATTTTATTTCGTTTTCAATGTTTTGCAGAATATTTCATAGCAAAAGCGATGATTGATGACCAAGTATTTTTTAAAAAAATTGTAAATCGCCCTGATTATTATACTTTTATTTCTGAGTTTGATTATTTCACAGGACTTACCAGAGATAGAAAATGGCTTTTGAACGCCGTGAGCAAAAAAATTGAAATTACGTTTGGGAAATCTGCTTTTAAACAATCTTTTCAAGATGTGGTTGACTCGGCTCCGAACATGAAAATTAAGGTTGAGGGCAATCGGGATTCTATTGCTAGTAATTTGGAAGAAGAAAAATTAGATGAAGATAAATATGACGAAGGTGTCGATAGCGACGTTAAATCAGAGAAAAAACAAACTATTGTGCGACAAGAGGTGGGGGAAATTCGAGTAAAGTTATTTCGGGAATTGCAGCTGTTTTCAGTTATTTTAAGAAATTCCGAGTTGATCGATGATTCTGGATTAAAGAAAAAGCTGATTATTAGATGTCTTGAAATTTGGCTTGCTGGAACTGTTCATGTAACTCTATCTTCAAAAATAGAATTTCCGATTCAATGGGCGAAGGATGTAGCCCCTGAGAAGAAAACAGAAATTGAAAATTTCGCTCGTTATTATGGCGTACCTTTTATTTTTATGTCGATTGCTGAGTCCTATCTTTTATCTGAAAAATCTCATAAGTCGATCCGCAACGCAATTAAAAGTAGTCAGGATATTTATTTAAAAATGTTTGCTTCGATCCTTCTTTCCGATAGCGCGGACAATCAATCAATTGATGCCTTGTTTGCGCTATGTAAATTAAGGGAAGCCAACGCATATATTCGGCACTTTATATTAATGAAACTTAGATTTTTGCATTTTTTGCATTTTCATTTTCCGGGCGACGAAAAGTATCTTCGCAATAAAATTGCGGAATTAATGCTAATGGTTAATGGAATTGAATCTAATCCCAGAGTGAAAAGTGATTTCATTGAAAAACTCAAAGCGGAAGAAATGCATCGAAAAAGGTCGTGAATATGCTTTCCCCGAGGGTGATAATTTTGCAGGTTGCTCGGGAGGGATCCCGGAGGAGTAGGTAAAAGTTTCGGGTTGAGGGAACGGATTTAGGGCATCTGTTTTATGGGAGCTACCATGGCCAGGACCAACACCTATCTAAATTTTAAGGATAACACCGAAGAGGCTTTTAATTTTTACCGCTCCATTTTCGGCGGCGAATTTGGCCCTCAGGTGGCGCGTTTCGGCGATATCCCTCCGCAGCCGGGAATGCCGCCGATGTCGGAAGCTGATAAGAAGCTGATCATGCATATCGAACTGCCCATCACCGGTGGGCATACGTTGATGGGAACGGACGCGCCTGAATCCATGGGCTTCAATTTGAACAAGGGCAACAACGTCCACATCAGCCTGGAACCTGATAGCCGCGCTGAGACCGAAAGGCTATTCAAGGCATTATCCGCTGGCGGCGTGGTCACCATGGCTCTGCAAGACATGTTCTGGGGCGCCTACTACGGTTCTTGCACCGACAAATTTGGGATCCAGTGGATGGTGAATTTCCCGGATAAAAAATAAACGAAAGTTAATTCGGGGTGGCGAGCAGCGTGAAATTGTTGGCTTTGCGCCATTCTTCTGAAAATGCTTCCAGCGGAAAAATATGCCGCCCTTTGGCGGGATCCAAGACCACTAAATTTTCTCGTTCGCTGTCGTAGCCGATCACTACTAGATAATGTCGCTGGCCGCCGCCAACCATCACGATCAGGGGACGCTTGCGGTCCAGATGGTCATAGAGCCCCGCGGTTCCGCGCTCTAAGGATCCCGGAAAAATCACTGCAGTATAGCCGGAAACCTTCAGCGCTTCTTTCAATGACGCTCCACTGACCCCGCCCTTTTCCTTGGCTTCACGAAAAAGTATGGCAGCCTGGTCAGGATCCAATTTTTTTCCGTAATACTCCGTCAGCATGTTCAGGACCGCGATGCCGCAAAGATCAGCAGCCTTTTGGGATTCAAAAGGGACGTCCAAAACCACTGCATCTGATGAAAGCTGGGTTTTTCCGGTAAGCGCGGGCTTGGGACCCAGCATCGCGCATCCCGAAGTCACAAGGATCACGTAGAGGGCGGATAGATAAAGAGCGTTTTTTCGAGTCAAAGCATGCCTTATACGAAAGCTGTTGCGGGCCCTGAATCGCTTCTTATAGAATCGAATTGTAGCGACTCCGGGCTGGTCCAAACAGCATCATTTTAAGGAGGTGGTCTGTGAAACCGCACTTCATTTTTTTCTTGCTGATCTGTTTTGTGACCTACGTAGCTCCAAAAACGGGTTTTTCCAAAGATATGGCTCCGCAGGCAGATAAAACTTCGGCGCCCACGGCTCCGGCTGAGGTCTCAAGTTCCCAGGCTGAACTGAAGACTCAAGAAGTCGCCAAGCTCGACTCCGCGGAGACTGCCGCATTAAAGAGTTTGGAGTCGAAAAATCCGGAGTTGGTCGATCAAAAAGCGGGTGATGAACGAGTCGACGTTTACCACCACTATGATGGCCCCAGCAGACCCTTCAACTTCACTTGGGCCGGCTTGATCATCGGGGTGGGCTTGATCGCGCTTCTCCTTATTGTTGTGCCCTTCTCTAGATAACCCGAACTTCGATTTTAGGAGGTGCTCTGTGAAACCGCATTTCATCTTTTTCTTGCTGATCTGTTTTGTGACTTACGGAATTCCTGGAACGGGCTTTTCCAAGGAGATGGCTGCGCAGGCAGATAAGGCCTCGGCGCCCACGGCTCCGGCTGAGGTCTCAAGTACCCAACAAGAAGTCGCCAAGCTCGACTCCGCGGAGACTGCCGCATTAAAGAGTTTGGAGTCGAAAAATCCGGAGTTGGTCGATCAAAAAGCGGGTGATGAACGAGTCGACGTTTACCACCACTATGACGGCCCCTCCAGGGGCGGCGGCGGCGGCGTCAGAGCCTTTATCATCGTGATAGCCCTGGTGGCGCTTGTATTTATTGTTGGGGCGAACGTTAAATAATCCGGATCATGGCTTTTTGCTACGGAGTAAAGGATGGCAACCAAAAAAGCAGCTGCCCCGGTTGAAGAGGCTCCGAAGATCCCGCGCAAAGTTCGGATGAAGTCTTTTCCAGTGAAGAGCAACAGCACTTTTGTGGCGGCCCTTTACTTCACGATCACGGTCCCTATCGCCGTGATTGGATCCATTATCGGTTATTTTTTCGTCCGGGATTCCGCGGACAAGTATTCGATGGTCGTGTTGGTCGCCCTGCCTTTTGGCTACGCTCTCGCTGGCTTCCTCATCACCGCCATCGCTTGCTGGATCTACAATTGGCTCGCCAAAATGAAATCCTTGGGCGGGATCGAGGTGGTCCTTTCGGAGGAATGACGTGGCTGATGACTGCCTTTTCTGCAAGATCGTCGCCGGGAGCATTCCTTCCAAAAAAGTCTATGAAGACGAGCTTTGCTACGGCTTCGAGGACATAGCGCCCAAGGCGCCGGTGCACGACGTGTTCGTGCCGAAGGAGCATTTTTCCAGCAGCCTGGAAGTGACCGAGGCGCGGGAAAAGGCGGTCGGGCATCTGGTGCGGGTGGCCTCGGACGTGGCGAAGATCAAAGGGATCTCGCCCGCGGGTTACCGTCTGGTGCTGAACACCAACGCCGACGCCGGACAGACCGTTTTTCACCTGCATTTG
The DNA here is from genome assembly GCA_040389285.1 of candidate division FCPU426 bacterium. GTDB lineage: Bacteria > Oederibacteriota > JAJYGY01 > JAJYGY01 > DAIDJD01 > JAZKAF01. The sequence goes on along the minus strand of JAZKAF010000152.1, from coordinate 4,433 downwards.
CACCTTTTGGGCGGCCGCAAACTGCTACAAATGGGATAAACCCTTTAAACACAGGCTTATTTAAGATTTGCTTCGCGCATTGACTGGGAAATGCCTTTTAGTTAGAGTTTAGTCCTTTTCCACCAAAGATAGACCGAGAGGACGGTGATTTTTACCATGGTCGAAATTCGTGTCGACCCGAATAAACCCTTTGAAGCGGCGCTGCGCCAGTTCAAGAAGAAAGTCGAACTGTCGGGCATTACCGCCGAAATGCGCAAGCGTGAGCATTACGAGAAGCCCAGCGTCCGGCGCAAGCTGAAGTCGTTGGCTGCCCGCAAGCACGCGCGCCGCAAGCCGAAATTCTAGTAATCCGCAACAGGCGGACCGACACGGGCCCCCGCGTTTTTTCGCGGGTCTCGGCCGTCGGTCCGCCTTCTGCGTTTTTTTGGCTTCCCCCCACTTAAGCAAAAACCATGCCCGTCAAACAAGACCTTGAGAACGCCCTGAAAGAAGCCATGAAGGCCCGCGATAGCGTGGCCCTGGATTCCATCCGCGCCGTGATCGCCGAGATGAAAAAGCAGGACGTGAAAAAAGAATGGCAGGACGCTGAAGTGCACGCCATCATCCAGAAGGCCGTGAAGCAGCGCCGCGATTCGATCGAAAGTTTCCGCTCGGGCGGTCGCGACGACCTGGCCAAGGGCGAGGAGCTGCAGATCGCGGTGCTCGAAAAATTCTTGCCCGCGCAGATGGACGAGGCCCAGGTGACCGCGCTGGTCGATGAGGCCATGGCCGCCACCGGAGCAGCGGGCGGCAAAGATATGGGCAAGGTGATGGGATGGCTGATGCCGAAGGTGAAGGGCAAGGCCGACGGATCCCTGGTCAACCGCGTGGTCAAAGCCAGGCTGGGTTGAAGGCAGCCAAGGCGCGACCGGCATGATCGCTCCCGAGATCATCCAAAAAGTCCGGGACGCCACGGACATCGTGACCGTGGTCTCGCGCAGCGTGTCGCTGAAAAAAGCCGGCGCCAACATGAAAGGGCTCTGCCCTTTCCACGACGAACGCTCGCCTTCGTTCACGGTGCATCCCGGCAAGCAGATCTACCATTGCTTCGGCTGCGGCGAAGGCGGCGACGTCTTCAGCTACCTGGTGAAGCGCGACAAGCTCAGCTTTGTCGAAGCCGTGAAGCAGCTGGCCGGTGAAGCCGGCATCGAGATCCCTGAAGAGGCCGGCGAAGACAGGGCCGAAGCCGCGGCGCGCGCCGCCGAGCGCGAAGCGCTGCTCAGCTTGCTGGACCTGGCTGCCGAATGGTTCTGCCGCAACCTGAACGAAGGCACCGAAGCCGCCGCAGCCCGCGAATACGCGGAAAAACGTGGCCTTTCGAAAGAAATTTTAACCCGCTTCCGCATCGGCTATTCGCCGGGCGACGGCGGGGCCCTGGAGCGCGCGGCTTTAAAAAAAGGATTCACCCGCGCCCAGCTGCTGGCCGCGGGCCTGGTGGTGCAGAACGAACGCGGCGTCTATTGCCGCTTCCGAAGCCGTTTGATGTTCCCGATCGAGGACGCGCGCGGCAAGGTGGTCGGCTTTGGCGGGCGCTTGCTGCACCCGGGCGAGCCCAAGTACTTGAACTCCCCCGAGACGGCGCTCTTCAGCAAAGGCCGCCTGCTCTTTGCGCTGCCTCAGGCCAGGGAAGCCCTGCTCAAGAAAAAGCGGGTGCTGCTGACGGAAGGCTACATGGACGCCATCGCCTGCCATCAGGCCGGCGTGCTGGAGACCGTGGCGGTCTTGGGCACCGCCCTTACCGAGGACCATGCCCGGCAGCTGAAGCGCTATGTGGACACCGTGCTGCTGGTCTTTGACGCCGACGCCGCGGGACTGCGCGCGGCCCAGCGGGGTTGCGAGATCCTGCTGAAGGCGGGCCTGGAACCCAAAGTGGTCCGGCTGGGAAAGACCAAGGACCCCGACGAATTTTTAAAGGCGCAGGGCCGTGAGGCCTTTGACAAGGAATTGGAGAACGCCGGCGACGCGGTGGAATTTTTCGCCGACGCGGCGCTAGCCACAGCTAAAGCGAAAAAGGGTCCCGAGGAACTGGGCCTGCGCGAAAAAGCCGGGGTGATGCAGGAGCTGTTCCCCCTGCTGACCAAATACGCCACGGCCATGGAAACCGAGGTGCAGCTGCGGCGGACGGCCGAACGCCTGGGCCTGGACCTGGAAGCCGTGAAAAAGGATTTCGAGGCCTTCCGCGAAAATCCGCCCTTGCAAGCCATCCAAGCTCCCCGGGGCGGCGAGCGCAGGACGGAAGAGGATCCGGGTGAGGATGGCGAGCCGTTGGACGCGCAAGAGCCGGCGCCGGATCCCACGCTGCAACGGATCGAGGAAGAGATCTTGGCTTTGCTGGTCTGCCACCGCGAGCTGATGGAAAGCGCGATGGCTGAATTGTCGCCGGAGGGTGAGGACGGCTTATGCGCGCCGGATCTGCGGGCGGCGGGAGCCCTGCTCTGGCGCCATCCGCAGGCGGCGCTGATGTCCTTGGACGACGACGCCAGCGAGAGCTTCCGGCTGGGGCAGTCGCTGCTCAGCCGTTTAGAGATGTCGGATGGGGGCCGTTTCCCCAACCCCCATCAGCACCTGAAAGACCTTTTAAAACGCCGAAAAAAGGTCAAACTGGAAGAAAAAAGCCGCCGTATACAGGAAGCCCTTGCCCGCCGTCCCGACGAGGCTGAAGAGCGGGTCCTTTTGGCGCAGAAACAAGGATTGAAAGACGCCCTGGAGCGATTGAAACGAGAACCCCGCTAGCTCGCGGATCAACGAGGACCGTATGCCCATCCAGAAGAACATCGTCAAAGGAAAACGCGGCCGTCCCCGCAAGGAGGACCAGGCCAAGGCGCGCGAGGCCGAAGGCCGCGCCGCGGGCGCTGAAGGCGGGGCCGCCGAAGGGGCCGCCCAGCCCGGGGCCGCCGGGGACATGAAACGCCTGATGGACAAGGGCCGGGCCAAGGGATACCTGACCTACCAAGAGGTCAACGAGATCCTGCCCGATGAAGTGGTCTCCTCCGAGCAGATCGACGACGTGCTGTCGATGCTGGGCGAGGAAGGCATCGAGATCGTGGACAAGGGCCGCTCCGTGGATGACGACCACATGGGCGAGACCAAGGGCGATTCCAAGGTCGCCATCGGGGCCGAAGGCCGCGAGGACGGCGAGAACGAGAAGGCTCCGGCCGAGTCCGCCGAGCCCGCTGACGCCGACGCGGAGGCCGCCGCGGCCGAGCGCGCCGAAGCCCGCGAGGAGCACGGCTCCGACGATCCCGTGCGCATGTACCTGCACGAGATGGGCAAGACGCCGCTGCTGACCCGCGAACAGGAAGTCCGCCTTGCCAAGCGCATCGAAGACGAAGAGATGAAGGTCCAGTCCGTGATCCTTTCGGCCGAGCTTTCGCGCCGCCAGGCCATGGAGCTGGCCGATTCCGTGGTCAAGGAAAAGGTCCTGCCCTCGGACATGATCAAGCACAGCATCGACGGCGAAGTGCCGCCCAAGGAAGAGACGCGCATGGCCCGCCAGGTGGCCAAGTGCCTGAAGCGCGTGCAGATCGCCGAGAAGCGGCTGCTAGCAACGCGCAAGTCGCTGGAAAAGAAGAACCTGGTCGAGACCGAGCGCAAGAAGCTGCTGAAGGAAGCTGACGAAGCCCTCAAGCTGGTGCTGGCCGGCCTGCGCGAGATGAATTTCAAGCCCCGCGAGCTCAACACCCTGGCCGCCAACTTCAAGGGCTACGTCGAGCGCATCCTGCACATCGAGCGCGAGATCTCCTCGCTGACCCGCCAGCTGGGCGGACGCAAGGTCTCCGAGCTCTCGCAGTTGATGAAAAAGCCGCCCGAGCGCAAGAAGCTCGAAAAAGAGCTTAAAATACGGCCCGAAGAGCTCGACTCCCTGCTGCAGCAGTACGAGTCCGCGCTGGTCAAGATCAAGAAGGTGGAAAAAGAGGCGCTGGCCGACTCCGCCGAGATCAAGGACATCTGCCGCCGCATCGACGAAGGCACCGAAGCCGCCTACCGCGCGCGCATGGAGCTGGTCGAAGCCAACTTGCGCCTGGTGGTCTCCATCGCCAAAAAATACGCCAACCGAGGCCTGCAGTTCCTCGACCTGATCCAGGAAGGCAACATCGGCCTGATGCGCGCGGTCGAGCGCTTTGAATACCGCCGCGGCTACAAATTCTCGACTTACGCCACCTGGTGGATCCGCCAGGCCATCACCCGGGCCATCGCTGACCAGGCGCGCACCATCCGCATCCCGGTGCACATGATCGAGACCATCAACAAGCTGATCAAGACCAGCCGCGACATCGTGCAGGCCACCGGCAACGAACCCATGCCCGAAGAGATCGCCAAGCGCATGGGCATGCCCGTCGACAAGGTGCGCGGCGTGCTGAAGATCGCCCAGCAGCCCATCTCGCTCGAGACCC
>JAZKAF010000151.1:3418-7168 GCA_040389285.1 candidate division FCPU426 bacterium | reverse complement strand
CCTTCACATCCACCCGGATCGCCGCTTGGGGGGTCAAGGTCTGGCTGATCGTGAACGTCGCCGACCGAGTCGGGCTTTCGCTGAAGGTGGGACTCTGGGTCCTGCTTGGCGTCACGGTCCTACTGGGTGAGGGCGTCACGGATTCGGTGAAGCTGGGCGTTTCGGTAGGGCTGTCCGTGAGCGTGGGCGGCTCCGTGAAGGTCTTCGTGCCCGTGTAGGTGTCCGATTCCGTTGGCGTGGGGCTGTCCGTTGGAGAGTCCGTATAGGTTTTCGTGCCCGTATACGTGTCCGACTCGGTCGACGTGGGGCTGGCCGTTGGCGAATCTGTGAAAGTCACTGACCCTGAATAGGTCGGCGTCGGCGTATCACTGGGCGTCATGGTCGGAGAGTCCGTGAACGTCACGGTCCCAGAAAACGTCGAAGTCGGCGTTCCACTGAGTGTCATGGTCGGCGAATCCGTGAACGTCCTTGTTCCGGTATAAGTATTGGTTCCCGTGAAAGTGAAACTTTGCGTCGGTGAATCCGAAAAAGTGGGCGAGGGCGTGTTCGTGGGTGTCGGAGTATAGGTCGGCGTTGACGTAGGCGTCGCGGTCGGGGTCGGAGAGTCCGAGAAAGTCGGCGTTGCGGTGTAGGTCGGCGTAGGCGTCGCGGTGGAGCTCGGCGTGGGCGAGGCCGTGAACGTGAAGCTCTGGGTCGGAGTGGAACTCGGTGTAGGCGAATCCGAGAAGGTCGGTGTCGGGCTGAAGGTCGCCGTCGCCGAGGGCGTGGGCGAAGTCGTCGGGGTCGGACTGAAGGTCGCAGTAGAACTCGGCGTGGGCGACGTGGTCGGCGTCGGGCTCATCGTCCGCGTCGCCGAAAACGTCGGCGAGTTCGTCGGACTATTGGTCCTAGATGGCGTGTTTGTTGGCGTTGACACCACACAGCCGTTCACCCCGAGCTGAAATTGCTGGCGGAATAGCTGGCTTCCCTTGTCGGTCACATCAAGAAAATTGGGAAGCTGGCTGATCCAGGGCACCCCTCCCGGCAAGCTGGACCAATTGGCCCCGGGGCAGACATCCCCGGTGACAAAGACGCAGCCTGAATCGCAATAACAGGGTGTATTGCTGAATACGGCTCCCCAGGTGCCATCCTCAGTATAGGCGTTGGTCTGCCAGGCTCCCGAAGGCGGGGTCCTAGCTGCTCGGGTGCCGGACTGCCGGGTCTTCACGCAAGTGCCGTCGCTAATAATATGCTGGACCGAACAGCCTCCCCCAAAAGTGATGGCCAGGTCATAGGTCACACCCGCGAAGTTCCCAGCAGCGTGATTCGCCGAGTCTTCCACCTGAAAGCTCAGGATATTGACAGTCGGCGACGCGTTCAACCAGGCAACATTCACCGAGATGGGGCTCAGCCCCAGAGTCGTCGTGATCCCGCTTTGCTCAGCCGCGATCTGGTTGCCGTTCAGATACGCCGTGATGTAGTTATCGCCATAGAACGAGATCGTCGCGCTCGTTGGCACAGCTCCCGTGCAGTTCGGTGTCGGGGTCGGCGTCCGCGAGGGTGTCGGTGAGGGGGTTGGGGTTCGCGTGAATGTGCTTGTGCGGGTGAAGGTGCGGGAAATGCTTGGCGTGGGTGTTGGTCCCGAGGCGACGCACAAAAACGAAGTGTTGGCGAACACGACCGTATTGTTTGTAGTGCAGGATGCCGTGTTATTAGGGGCATCACCGTTGACAAAGAGGCCGACATAGACTGGATCGGTCATGGCTATGGTCACGGAAGCAAAGAGAGTCCAGCTCACGCCATCCGAGGAATAATAAGAGGTGAAGACATTGCCGAGACGAACCATCCGCACCCAAAAAGGATAATTGGAGGTCGTAGTGTTACAAGGAGCTGTGCAGCTGAAGGTGCCGGCGATCTCATGTTCCGCTTCAATGTATCCACCGCTCGCCGAAGTGGGTTTCAAACCCACCCAGACCATGTTCGTAGTGGTGGCGGTCGTGGGACGCACCATAAGGCCAGCCTTGGTATTGCTGCCCCCCGTTGAGGTCGAAGAAAGGATCTGGGTGGAAATGGTGAAGTCACCGGAGATCGCCATGCCTGCGAAGGTCAGGGCGTCATCTCCACTCCACAAATGCGTCCCGTTTCCGCTCAGCGTCCAATTGCTTCCGCTGTTACTCAACGATCCACCGGAAGCGCATCCGCTATAGGACAAGGCCGGTGTGAAGCCGCAGCTGGCCTCAAGGGGCCTGCCCAAGCCGGCGACAAAAAGAAATAGCACCATGGCCTGAGCGCCTAAGCTCAGCCAAACGCCCCGTCCTTCCTTGGGACCGTTTCCAGTTCCTTGGGAAGGCTTATATTTATTGAAAAAAAACATCTCGGCCCTGTTTCTCCCTTGGCGACCAGCGCTGGTCATGGCAAGAAAAGGCATAAAATAACACCCGATTTCGCATTCAGAAATGCGGAATCGCCTTAGTCCACAATGTCATCCTTGACAAAGATTTGGACCAGATTTTAACAACTTCGTTGCGATTAAAAAACGACTAAATCCAGCGGAAACCGACCCCAAAAACAGGGAATATATCAATAAAACAAAGGTTTTCTAGCGCGCCATCTGGGGTTTCAGCTACTTAGGCCCCCAGATGCCGGACACTCCAACTCACTTTGCCCTGGGAGGGATCCAACGAAACTTTCGAACCATCTACGCGCAACTCCGCTAGGTTCGCCGCACCTGTGGTCGGGCAATAAAGCCCTTTAGCCTCCGTGGAGGCACCCAGGACCCAGATCTCCAGATCCGAAAAATCCATGGCACCGGTATGCAGGCCTGGCTTAGCCGTGGGAATGGCCGAACCGCCTCTGCCAAGGAGGATCGCGCGGACCGGGCCGGCGCTGATCGTGACCCAACCGGGCCCTTGGTAGGACTTCTCCGTCTGCAGATCCACCCAGCTTCCCGGCGGCAAATAGAGCTTCCGTTCGGAAACTTCTTCGAAGAGGGGCGCCACCAGGATCTGTGACCCAAAAAGATACTGGTCCTCCACCTTCCAACTGCTCTCGTCTTCAGGAAATTCAAAGAACAGCGGCCGGATCATGGGATGGCCCTTTTGGGAGCAGTCCACGGCCTGGGCCCAGATGTAAGGGAGCAGACGATAGCGAAGCTCGACGGACTTTCGAAAGACGTCCTGAAAAGCTTCGTCAAATTCCCAGGGTTCGGTGGGCGGCAGGCCGTGGCAGCGGCTGTGCGACGACATCAGGCCAAAAGGAAGCCAGCGCAGGTATAGGTCGCGGGGTGTGGCCGGGAAAAACCCGCCCACGTCGTGGCTCCAGAACGAAAAGCCGCTCATTCCCAGCGAAAGGCCGCCCCTCAGCGTGCCCAACATGCCGCCATCCGAGGCTTCCGCATCGCCGCCCCAATGGATGGGGTAGCGTTGCGATCCGGCCCAGGCGCTTCGAGCCCAGATCAACGAGGTCCCGGCTGCCTTCTTGGTGATCTCGGCCGCGGCCTTGTTGTAGCGCAGGGGATAAAGATTGTGCTCCTGCCACCCTGTCCTGCCCGAACCATAGACTCCGTTCAGCGGCGCGCCTTCCCCAAAGTCCACTTTGATGGCGGCCACTCCCAGCTTCAGCAGGTCTTCCAGGTTTTTCTGGTACCAGGCCACAGTCGCTGGCTTGGAAAAGTCCAGGACCAGCTCCTCAGCCGGCAGTTCCCCATTGGGGCCCATGACCGCGAGGCCCTTGTCCACGATCTCCTGGTAAAGGCGGTTCTTGGGTGTGAAA
>JAZKAF010000151.1:0-3381 GCA_040389285.1 candidate division FCPU426 bacterium | reverse complement strand
GCCCTTCAAGTCGCGGATCATCTTTTCCGGATCCTTGAAACGCTCTTTGGCAAAACGATAGTCACAGCACCAGTCGGTTTCGAACCAACCCGTGTCCAAATGGATGACATCGCAGGGGATCCGGTGCTTCTGAAGCTTCGCCGCCACATCGCGGGTCTGGGCCTCGGACTCGTAGGTGATGCGGCTCATCCAAAGGCCAAATGACCAGAGCGGCGGCATGGGACTGCGGCCCGTCAAAGCGGTGTATTCGCCCAGGACCTCGGCGGGTCCGCCAAGAAAAACGAACATGTCCAGGCTGTCGTCGCCGTTATACAGCACCTGCGTGTCGTGATAGGCCTGTCCGAAATCAAAGGTCATCGGGCTGCTGCCGTGGACAAAAACCCCATACCCGCGGCTGCTAAGATAGAACGGGACGGGTTTGTACATCTCATCGGTCTGGCTACCGTGCGAATCCTGGGTCCAGAGCGACACCGCCTGGCCACGCTTGTCCAGGGAGCTGAAGCTCTCGCCGCATCCGTAGATCTTCTCGTCAGGGAAAAGCCGGAAGCTGGCCGCAACACCTTGGCCGACATCCTGGGCCCTCTGAACAAAGGAAAACGGGACCGGACGCCCGGTGATCATGCATTTGCCGTCTTTGAGGGTATGGGTCTTCAGCAGGACCTTGCCTGCCAGATCCCGGACCTCGATCGACCAAGGGTCTTTGGCCATGCGCACGCTGCCATTCGGCCCGGTCCAGGACCAACCGTCCTGCTCTGTCTTGGCCTTCCACGCGTTGCTGGCAGGGACTTCGCCGGCCAGCATCAAGGAGGGAGCGTTATCGAAGCTCCCGGCCCTGCTGCGCAGCCGCAGGCGCAGGGTCCGGGCGTTGACAAAGCTCAGCTCAAACGGCAGCGACTTGGGTTCCGAATAAACAGGAGGAAATTCCCAGGATTCCACCGCTTCCACGGGCAGGGTCATGTGACGGAAGGCCACCCGAGGCTTGCGCCGGTGCCTGACCCAGGAAAGGGCTCCGAGGCCGCTGGCAGGATCGAATGCATCCAGCTTCTGAGCCACGAACCAATAGGCGCTGGTGTCCAAAAAATCCTCGCGCGGATCAGGCGCCTGGTTCAAACGGGCTTTAAAGCGTTCCATGCATGGTCTCCGATAAAAAAGAAATGGCGGTCCCCTGCCACGGGGGCCGCCACGCCTTCATAAAAACATCCGGGATCAGGTCAGAATTTCTTGCCCACCAGATCCGCCACATAAAATTCCATGGATCCAGCCTGGGCGAAGCCCAGGAAACCGAAAATAACCACATTTGACATATCTTGAATTTGGGGGGGAGATTTAGCGGCGGCTCCAGTCCACTGGATGTCACAAACAGGTATCCTCACCCTTTGCCAAGTTGTGCTTAAGAGTCCGCCTTCAAGGTATTTGTCCAAGTGTAATTTATCGGAAGCCACTTGATACCAACAGGTCGGAGTACTCGGATAGGGATAAGGTTCGGAGGCGCATGCGGTTCCACAGGTACCGCTGCCGGTCATGATCTGAAATTGTATATCTTCTCCCCCGTCCTTTCCACGCGCCCAAAACTCGATCACAGTTGCCTGCGACAGGTCTATTTCGGGGATCGTGCCGCTCCAACTGCAATTCCAAGCGTTGGTGATATAGTTGGATTCGGCATAATATCCATCGGTCCATCCCAGTGAAAATTTTAGGTAATGATGGCCGCTTGGCGGCAGAGGTGTCGCTGCGGTCTGGCTCAACGCGCAAGCCCGGGAAGGATCGACAAAATTAGTTCCACACCAGGCGATACCGCCAACCCCGGCGGCATCACCCCCATCGACACCGGTACCAGGCTGAAGATCATTGGTACCTGTGTAAACGGGATAAGTTCCGGTGGCCGGAGAGCACCAACTGGTCTGGCTGATGCAGGAGATATTTGGATTTGCGGTGGGGCAGACCGTGGGCGTGTTGGTGGCGCCGGGTACAATGGGCACCGGTGTGGCGGTCTTTACCCGGCTCGGGTCGTTGGCATTGGTCCTTTTGGGTGAATCCAGATAGAGCGGGATCCCCGCGCTGACCCCGACCGCAACTAACGCTCCGAGGACAAGAATAAATCTCAGGAACGGGCTGGACGCTTTCCTTTTCTTTAAGGCCATCGATTTATTCCTCCGGCTTTGGCCGCTAGGGACCAAAAAATTCCATCCCAAGTTCCCGATTATTTACTCTTTTGGAACCGGGTCCAAACACTCTGTGGCAAAAATATTTTACCAACACCGCATTCAACTTTCAGCTTAAAAGCCTTATTTTAAAAGGCTAATTTCAACAGGCGAAACTTCTTCAATAGGCTTTTCTAGCGAATTCGACGCTCATCCCACGAACCCGCAGAAGCACGGTTTCCGAGGGCCTTAGCCCGCCAAGGCTGGAGGCCATCTCAGTTCCGTTCACGAACAACTTGGCGCTGCCATCACGGCAGCGCGCCAGACGGAACGTGTTCCAGGCGCCAGGCCGGTAAGCCGAAGCGTCCAGCAAGGCGGCCCGATAGACCCCGCCCATTTTCATGTTCGCGTGCAAGATACTGTCGGAACCCGGATTAAAATTGAAGACCCAGCCGCTGGGCGCTTCGGTCCCCAGCAGGATCTCCACGGCCTGACCGACCAAGGTCCCTTCTTCCACCTTCCCCACCTTAACATGGGCCTCCAGGTATTGCCCCGGCTCGATGGGTTGGGCTAGTTCACGTTCGTTGAACTGCGCCACGCTGGTGATGACCAGTTCATCCTTGGACACCGCATCCATCGGTAGCCAGACGACCAAGGCGCGTCCGCCTCCGCAGCCGGGAAGGGGTGTCGGCGTCGGCACGGCCGTTGGCATCGGTTGGTCCGGCTGCTTGATGATCGGGCCGGTCAAGAACTTCACCTCGGCGGCCTCGGTCTCGACCCTTAAGCCTTCGAAGACCATGTCATCCACTTGCTGGCGGCCATAGCTCGCCACCTTGATCTGGTAAACATGCCCGGGCCGGACCGGCATGGCCAAAGGGCTCAGGGTATTAAAGGGTTCGTGATTGTTTTCGTGGGTCAGGCGCCCCATGTCGTGGTTGTCGATGGACACGATGATCTTGCAGTACGGGCAATCGTCCACCCCCCAGATATGGTCGATGTGCACCTTGACCACATCCTCTTCGCTGACCGTGAAAGCCTGGATCCATTCCTGGCCGACCACCGGGTAAGCGTCCAAAAATACCGCGTCCTCGGACCGGGTGTAGCGTTGGTCGCCGATGTGGTATTTGACGCCCTGATTGACGTAATAGATCTTTGCCGCGGCGAACGCGGGAAGGGACAGGCCAGCACAGAGGACCAGCGCACCCAGGGCTCTTTTAGATCCTGAGATCACGCCGCTTGA
>JAZKAF010000150.1:2086-19961 GCA_040389285.1 candidate division FCPU426 bacterium | reverse complement strand
GCACGCCCACGGCCACGCCGACCTTCAGCTTCACGCCGACCAAAACCTACACCCCTTCGCCCACGTCGTCTTGCACCTCAACGCCCTCGGTGACTTTCAGCGGCACCAAGACCTTCACGGATTCGCCGACCGCGACGCCGTCCGGGACCCCCTCGTTCAGCTTCACGGCGACCCCGACATTCAGCGACTCGCCGACCTCCACCCCGACCTTTACGCAGAGCTTCAGCTTCACCGGGACCGGCACCTTCAGCAACTCGCCGACCCCCACCCCGAGCTACACCGCAACAGTCACGCCACCGGATTCGCCCACGGACAGCCCCACGGTGACCGAGAGCCAGTCCTTCACCGAGAGCTTCACCTTCACCGGCACCCGCTCCCCCACGGAGTCAGCCACGGAAACACCGTCCTTCACGGATTCAGCCACGGTGACCGAGTCCAAGACGCCCAGCCCCACGCGCTCTGAGACCCCTACCAAGACCATTTCGCCGACCTTCTCGGTGAGCCCCACGATCAGCCCGACCCCCCAGGCCATGCCCTATTATCTGAAAGTGGCGGTCTACAACAGTGCGGGTGAGCAAGTAGCTCTGCTTTACACCGGCGGCATCACTATCATGCCCGGCGCTCCTCGCCTGAACGGCAATGTGGTGTTGGCGGGCGTGTCCGGAGTGAGCTTGTCCTTTGACGGCACCCTGGCCAGCGGGGCCAGCGCCCTGGCCTGGCTGGGCCTGACCAACGCCGGAGCTCCGGCCAAGGGCGGGGTCTATTACATCAACACCACCGTGCTGGACAGCTTTGGCGAGCAGCATGTGTACAGCGCCCAGGTCTCGCTGATCGAGACCCTGCGCAAGACCGAGATCAACATCTTCAACAGCGCCGGGGAACGGGTCTATCACCAGGTCTTCTCCAATGGCGACCAGGGTATCGGACTCACCCTGGACACGGACTCTTTCTCGCCGCTCGACAAGACGTTGGACGGGGAGATACGCCGCGAGAGCGGCAGCGTAACGGCCTGGAGCTGGGACGGGCGCAACGACCAGGGCCGCTTGGTGACGGCCGGCAGCTACACCATCCAGCTGGTGGCTGACCAGGCCGAAGGCGGACCGACCAAGGTACTGAGGCAGGTGGAGGTGGTCGCGGAGCAGGATACAGACGACCCGCACGCCCTTGTCCTGGATTCGCCTTTGCGTGAAGTTGACCTGAGGCAATATGGCGGGGTCCGTGTCCGCTATTGGGACTATGCCGTGGAAGCGGGCAGCGCCAAAGGTCGGCTCTACGACCTCTCCGGCCGCTTGGTCAGCCAGGCGCTGGCAGATCCTAGCCAACCCGGAACCATGCTCTTGCCGCTGCGCCAGGCCGCTGGCGGGCTTTATTTTGTCGCCTTTGAATACAGGACCCCCAGCGGGACAGCCAAGCGGGCCATGCTCAAGGTCGCGATCATCAGATAAGGATCCATGAAGCGTCTCTGCCAACAATTTCTCTTCTTCGCGCTCCTGCTGTTAAGCGGCTCTTCGCTCGCCGCGACCAACAGTTTGTTGTCTTTGGAAGAGCCTCTGTCCGCGCGCTCTACCGGCATGGGCGGCGCGTTCGTGGCTGTGGCCGACGACGCCAATGCGGTTTTTTTCAATCCCGCCGGGCTCGGTTTCATGGACGCGCCGGTGATGACCGCGCTCTTCAAAAAAGAACTGCTCGACATGAACTACACGGCCCTCAGCGGGTCGTATCCGGCCTGGGGCGGCGGGATGGGCATGGCCCTGACTTATTTTGATGGCGGTATGCTGGACCAAAAGGAGCTGGACGGCACGGAAAACCTGCTACGCGCCCAGCAGGACCTATGCCTTGACCTGTCTTACGGCAAGAATTTTTACAAAAGTGTGGCCCTGGGTGCCGGGGTCAAGCTGCTGCGCAGCAACCTGGCTGGCTTGGGCGCTCAGACCGCTGCCCTGGACTTAGGCCTGCTATTCCGATTGCCCATCCCTGAAAGCGACCGCCAGACCCTGTCTCTGGGTCTTTCCGCCCTGAATCTGGGCCCGGACATCAGCTATGCCGGCGGCGCCAATCCCATCCCCCGCCTGATCCGCTTTGGCGCGGCCTACAGCCTGGACCTTGGCGAGCTCAGCCGCTTGGTGCTGGCGCTGGACGGATCCGTTGAACGCGACCGGGAGGCAGGCTTTGCCGCGGGCGCCGAATACAGCCGCAAGAATTTCATCTTCCGCTTAGGGTACGGGGAAGGGAGCCCGCACTTAGGCCTGGGCTTCCGCGTGGATTCCCACCAATTCGACTATAGCTTCTCGCCCTTGTTGGACGACGCCCTGCACGTGGTCTCCTACACCTATCACCTGAGTCCCGCCGGCTTTGCCAAGGGGGCGCTATGAGGCGCATCCTCCTCTTTCTGGTTCTCGTGCTGTCCATGCTTCCATGGGCAGCCCAGGGCGATGACCTTTGCATCAGCACCTACGCCGGCAACGGGGAAGACCATTTCAGCGGGGATGGCGGGCCTGCTTTGAAGGCGAGCATCAGCGATTTCCTCTGGGGCGTGACCGTGGACGCCGCCGGCAACGTCTATTTTGTCGACGGCCTGTTCCGGGTCCGCAAGATCGACAGCTCGGGCGTTATCAGCACGGTGGTGGGCAACGGTGAGGAGGGCTTCAACGGCGACGAGATCCCGGCCACCCAGGCTTCCATCGACGACCCCCGGCAGATAGCCTTCGACTCTGCGGGAAGGATGTACCTGACGGACGACGAGAACCATCGCATCCGCATGGTGGATACGGCCGGTATCATCCACACCGTGGTGGGCGATGGGCTTCTTGGCTTTGCTGGGGACGGGGGCCTTGCCACTGCGGCACGTCTCAGGTTCCCCCACGGCGTGGCGCTGGACACGGCTGACAACCTCTACATCGCCGATACTTACAACCAGGTGGTCCGCAAAGTTAATGCGGTCGACGGCAAGATCAGCACCATCGCGGGAACTCCCAGCATTCAAGGCGACAGCGGAGACGGCCTTTCGGCCACGGCCGCCACCCTGGATCTTCCCAACTCCCTGGCCGTGGATGTCGCGGGCACGGTCTACATCAACGACAGCGGCAACAACCGCATCCGGAAGATCGCGACGGACGGAGTGATCAGCACCTACGCGGGGGACGGGACCCCAGGGTTCGGCGGTGATGGAGGCTTGGCCGTCAACGCCCAGTTGGACGGCGTGAACCACATCTCCTTGGACAGCGCGGGGAACCTCTATCTGGCCGACCGCTATAACCAGCGCATCCGCAAGGTCGATCTGGCTTCAGGAAAGATCACGACCGTTGCTGGCACGGGCAGTGATGTCTACAGCGGGGACGGCGGCCCGGCGCTTTTGGCCGGTCTTGCGGCGCCCGAAGGAGTGGGAGTCAACGCGGCAGGCGACCTTTTCATCGCCGACTACAGCCACATACGAAAAGTGGACGCCGGGACCGGGAACATCTCCAATTTTGCCGGCTGGGAAAACGGAGCCTTGGCTGTCGAAGCCTCGGTCAACTCGCCTAGCGGGACCTTTTTCGACGAGGATGAGAACGCCTACATCGTCGACACCTACAACCACCGCATCCGCAAGGTGGAGCACGCCACCGGTTTGATCAGCACTTACGCCGGCAATGGCATGCCAGGGGACTTAGGCGACGGCGGCCCGGCCACCGACGCCAACTTCAGCTATCCCTCCGCCGCCATCCGGGACGCGGACGGGAACGTCTTTGTGGCCGACACCTTGAACCATAAGGTGCGCAGGATCGACGGGGTCAGCGGCGTTATCGAGACCTACGCGGGCAACGGGACCCCGGGAAGTTTCGGGGATGGAGCCTCAGCACTTTCCGCCAACTTGGACGCCCCCAGCGGCCTAGCTCTGGACCTTCTCGGCAATCTCTACATCGCCTGCACCAACAGCCATTCCATCCGCAAAGTCGACAAGGTCAGCGGCAATATCAGCAAAGTGGTTGGGACCTCATACGGCGGCTTCAATGGAGATGGACCGGATGGAGCCCACGCCGCTTTGAATAGCCCGACGGGCCTGGCCATGGAGGATGACGGCGATCTTTTCATCGCGGATACCGGGAACAACCGGATCCGCAGGTTCAACATCAGCTCTGGATTCATCGCCACGGTGGCGGGGAACGGGCTGATCGGGTCCTCGGGTAACGGTGGTCTCGCGGTCCACGCTCGCCTTAAGAATCCCCAGGGCATCGCCGTTGGCGAGGCTGACGAGTCCTTGTACATCGCCGATACCGGCAACAATCAGATCCGCAAAGTGGCTCCGGATGGCAGGATCGAGCTTTTGGCCGGGACCGGGACGGACGACTACTCAGGAGACGGCGGCCCGGCGGTTTTGGCGACCTTGAGCGCGCCGCAGGCCGTGAATCTCGACGAGGATGGAGAAGTTTGGATCTCGGATTCCTTGAACGACCGGGTGCGGCGCTTGAAGCCCTGTCCCGCTGTGCCCACCCCCGTGGTGTCCGCCACTGGGGCCGAGATCTACCACAACCTTTTCTACCCAGAGAGGGGCGAACGGGTGGTCCTGGTCTACCAGCTCAGCGCTCCCGTGGACGTAGCGATCAAGGTCTTTGATGTGAAAGGTCGCGAGATCAGGACCGTGGTCGATCTGCGGCAGGTTCCTCGGGGTATCTACCGCTCTAGTTGGGACGGACGCGACGCGGGCGGCGCTTTTGTCGCCAGCGGCATCTACCTGGTCCATTTCAGGCTCGGCGACACCCGCGTTTTGAAAAAAGCCGTCGCTGTCCGTTAAAACCCTCTATTTTATTGGATATTCCCAACTTTCGTGATTGCGGGATAAGAAACCTGCTTTTGCTGTCTAAAGGGTTTGGTCTATCAGCTTAGGTGTTCGTCCCGTAAAATTAACTGTTTTTCTGACCCCGTGAAAGAGATCGGCCCTGCCATGCGCCTTGGGTTTTTCAAAATTTTTCTCATCACGTTTGCCTTGGCCCTGGCCTCAAGGCAGGCTCTGGCTTGGACCACCCTGGGTCCGCCTCCCTCCCAGAACATCCTCGTCATCCTGGACGGCACGGACATCAAGTTCCAGCAGTACCTGCCCAATGCCCTGCGCTGCGACGGCCACGTGGTGACCACGCTTTCTTGCAGCACGCCAGGGGGAGGCATCGGGCCTGCCCTGACCGCGGCTGGGTTGACCCTCGGCACCTTTGACCAGGTCTGGGACGTCCGCTTTTCTAATACGAAAAAATGCGGCACCTACAACCTCTGCGATGTGGACACGGTCACGGGCCCTTCGCCTTCGACCGCCGAATTTCCAGGCGGCGGCTGTGCCTCGGCCTATGCCGGTTCGGACATGGAAAAGTACGTCAACTACCTGGGCGGTGGCGGCAGCCTTTTCATGATCAACGAGCAGCCCTGCTGGCCTTCCCGCTTCGTCAATCTGCAATACTTCCTGAACACCTACGTCAACCTTCCAGGCCAGCCCATGTCCGGCAATATCTCGGCCTGCGGCAACTACATCTGGACCCTGAACACACCCGCCGCCATCGCGGCGGAGCGCTTTGACATCAATCACAACACACTTCTGGTGGGCACTACCGCCGGTAACACCATCAACACCCTCTGTGACATGGGCTACCCCCTGGCCACCCACGGCAGCGGACTGCCCGTCTACGTCAATAACGCCAACATCGATTCGGGGAACGCCCCCGGCACGGTGGTAGGCGCCATGGCCTATTACGGTTGCAACATGCAGGCGCCCGCCAGCAACGGAAAGCTCTTCATGTTCGGGGACGCCGAATTTTTCGGCTATCTGCCCGCCATCGGCACCTGCGGCGCGGACCAGAACACCAAAATGGTCCAGAACGCCGCTGAATTCCTGGTCAAAGACCCGGCGCCTGGCGCGACCGTGGCGGCCAATCCCGGAAGCGGGCTGCCCTGCAGCACCATGACCTGGAATCTGACCTATTCGAACATCACGTCCGAGAACAACGTGGTCTTCACCGATACGCTGCCCAGCGGCCTGATCTACGTCTCCAGCAGCCCGGCGCCTTCGTCCATCGTCGGCAACACCTACACCTGGAATTTAGGCAACCTGACCAGCTGCGGGGTCACCACGGTCATCGTCACCATGCAGGTGCCCTGTGACGCCCAGCCGGCCACCATCACTGACCAGTTCAGCAAGACCTCCAGCGCGGGGACGGCCAACTCGAACGTGGGGCCCTTTATCATCCTGCCGGCGGGAATGAAGGTGCTGAAAAGCGAGGACAAGACCAGCGCCGTGAACGGCAACACGGTGAATTACACCCTGGTGCTGAGCAACCCAACCTGCGCCAACACGCCCACCCTGATCGCCTCGGACAATTTCTCGGTCCAGGACTCGGTCAAAGGCTGGTTCCAGAAACAGATCGTCCTCACCTTCTTCAACGAGAGCACCTACCCCGGAAAGATGTATTTCGCCGGGGTCTGCAGCCCCAGTCCCTACGCGCAGGCCATCAACAGCGCCAGCGATACCTTGGATGGGGTCATCGACATGGACTACTGGACCGAGAGCGGGGGGACCGGCGGCATCATGTTCCGCGAGCAGCCAGGTGGGACCTTCGGAGAGACCTACTGGTTCAAGCTGAACCCTAGCAAGAGCTGCGCTGGCGGGACCGTGGAATTGCACTATGTCAGCGCGGCGGGCACCGACACCCTCATCACCTCGAACACCACCACTTTCACCAACCTTTGCGGCCGGGGTGGCACCTGGCCTTCGACTACCTGGCACGTCACCCTCACCATGCAGAAGAACAACTTCACCCTGAGCATCAACGACGGGACCACCACCAAGACGGCTCTTTTCACGGACCCGCTCTATCGCCTGATGAAGAGCGGCAAGTCCGGTATCTACGCGGGCTGCGGTTCCCCCCAGATCGTGGACAATTACCAGGTGGTCGCGGACGTGACCTGCGCGTACATGCAAAATGTCCAGGTCTGGGATTCGCTGCCGCCGGACACGGCCTTTGTGTCGGCCACCGCGGGCGGCGTCTTTAATATACCCCCCAAGATCGTTAGCTGGCCGACGGTGGGCTGGCTCGACCCGGCCGCGACAGGCGGAACGACCTACAGCTATCAATTTTCCGTGACCATCGCGGCCACGGCCTTGAACTGCGAGAGCATTTCGAACACCGCGGCGGTGAAATCCACCCTGCAGGGCGTCTACAACTCCAACACCGTGAACCTGCAGATACCCTGCGGATCGCCCACCAACACGCCGACGCGCACCAATTCACCGTCCCCGACCTGGACCTTCACACCTACCCCGACGTTTTCTTCGACGCCTTCACCCACGCCGACTTTCACGCCTACGCCCACCTACACGGCGACCTTGACCAATTCGCCCACGCCGACGAATTCTCCGTCGCCGACGCAGAGCTTCACCTTCACCACCTCGCCCACGCCCACGGCCACACCGACGGGCACGCCCACAGCCACGCAGAGCTTCACGTTCACCAATTCTCCCACGCCCAGCGCGACGCCGACCGCCACGCCGACCTACACCGCGACCTCGACGTTTTCGCCGACGCCGACCTTCTCGGATTCGCCCACGGGCACTCCCACGGCCACGCCGACCTTCAGCTTCACCCCGACCAAGAGCTTCACCGGCTCGCCCACGGTCACCTACACCTCCACGCCCTCGGTGACCTTTAGCGGCACCAAGACGTTCACGGACTCGCCGACCGTGACGCCGTCGGTGACGCCCTCATTCAGCTTCACGGCGACCGCCACTTTCAGCAACTCGCCCACCCCCACTCCGAGCTGCACCGCTACGGCCACCCCGCCGGACACGGCGACCGATAGTCCCACCGTGACCGAGAGCGAATCTTTCACGGAAAGCTTCACCTTCACTGGCACCCGGTCGCCCACGGAATCGGCCACCCAAACGCCGACTTTCACGGATTCCGCCACGCCTACCGAGTCCAAGACGCCCAGTCCCACGCGCTCCGAGACTCCCACCAAGACTATTTCGCCGACTTTCTCGGTGAGCCCCACGATCAGCCCGACCCCGCAGGCCATGCCCTATTACCTGAAAGTGGCGGTCTATAATAGCGCGGGCGAGCAGGTGGCCGTGCTCTACGTGGGCGGCATCACCGTCATGCCCGGCGCTCCGAAACTTAACGCCAGCGTCATTCTGGCGGGCGTGAACGGGGCTAACCTGTCTTTCGACGGGACGCTCGCCAACGGCCAGACTTTTGTGACCTGGACCGGCATGACGGGCGCCGGTGACATCGTCAAAGGCGGGATCTACACGATCAAGACCACGGTGCTCGACAGTTTCGGGGATGAGCAGACCTATACCACGCAGGTCTCCGTGATCGAGGCCCTTAGCAAGACCCAGATCAACATCTTCAACAGCGCCGGGGAACTGGTCTTCCACAGGAATTTCTCGACCGGTGATCAAGGCATTAGCCTCAGCCTGGACACGGACTCCTTCTCGCCTCTCAGCAAGTCCCTGACCGGCGAGATACGCCGTGAAAGCGGCGGGGTCACCACCTGGAGCTGGGATGGGCGCAATGACAAAGGCCAGTTGGTCAGCGCCGGGATCTACACGGTCCAATTGCTGGCCGACCGCGCCGAGGGCGGGGAGACCAAAGTGCTGCGGCAGGTGCAGGTGCTCGCGGAGCAGGATACGGACGACCCGCACGCTCTGGTCCTGGATTCGCCCCTGCGTGAAGCTGATCTAGAGCGTTATGGCGGAGTCAGGATCCGCTATTGGGACTATGCCGTGGACGCGGGCAGCGTCAAAGCACGGCTCTACGACCTGTCCGGCCATCTGGTCAGCCAGGCCCTAGGTGGTCCCATTGAATCCGGCGAGATGCTCTTGCCGCTGCGCCAGGCCGCTGGAGGCCTTTATTTCGTGGCTTTTGAATACAGAACGCCCAGTGGGACAGCCAAACGCGCCATGCTCAAGGTGGCGATAGTAAGATAGGATATAAGGGACCATCGGTTCAATCGGGTCTTTTAGGCGGCTGTGATGCCAAAGCAAAACCGATTTTTAAAATATTTCCTCGCGCCCTTTCTGGGACTGTTTCTGCTGGCCTCGTTGACGCCTTCGTCAGCGAGCGCCAAGACCGTCACCAGCGCCACCCTGACCTTCGCGGTCGACGACTACGCCACCATCTATATCAACGGCAACCTGCTGGGGACCTGGAATTCCCAGAGCTGGTACGACACGGTCACCTCCACGGCCGTGCCCATTGGCTGGCTCACCTCGGCCTGTAACGTCATCGCCGTGACCGTGGAGGACTGCTGCGCAGGCGCCAGCTGGATCAGCTACAAGCTGAGGGTGAACTACAGCGACGCGACTTATGACGAGATCGTCAGCACGGCCGGTCAGGCCCAGTACTATTACGACGGCATATGGTCGCCTGGTCCCCTGTCCATGCCGCCGGTCATCAGCGGCAAGAATTGGTATGAGACGGCTTATGTGCCCGGCGGCGGCTGGAGCCCGCCTCAGGACTTGGTTCCGGGATCTTGCAGCAGCAAGAACGCGACCTTCAACGACTCCTTGGGCACCGTGGTACCCTACATCGGCGCGGGCTGCGGCGGCGTCATCAGATATCAGAGCTGGTCCTATCGCCAGCCCTTCAGTCTCAGCGCTTTTGGTCCCTGCGCCACTCCCACGCCCACCCCTATCCCCGCGACCTGCGCTGGTGGAGCCCAGGCCCTCAACCTCTACCCAGGCACCACGCTGATGGGGGGCGGGCCCGTGCCCGGCAACCTCTGGGGCTGCTGCACCACAAGTGGACGAACGAGTGGCCTGGACGCCTGCGGGGACACGAGTTACGCCGTGTCCAAGGGCGGCGGCACCCCCTTCGCAGGCTGGTGGAAGGTGGCGACCACGGCCCAGACCGGCACTATCACCAGCGTGAAGGTGCACGCTTTTTGGGCCACCAACGGCAAGGCCGGCGATATTCAGGACCTGCTATTCAACTACGCGGCCGACGGCACCTTCACTAAGGTGATCGCGGACCAGGAATGGCTGAATCCCAACCCATTTTATTATCAGGAAAACACCCTCAGCCTGAATCCGCCGGGCGGCGGCTCCTGGTCCTGGACTCAGATTAACAACCTGCGCCTCTATATGGGCACCAAGGCGGATTTCGCCTATGTGTCCTGCCTTTATTTCGAGGTCTGCTACACCAGTCCCTCGTCGCCCACGCCCAGCCCCAGCCGCACGCCCAGCTTCACCTCGACCCCCACCGCGTCGCCCACGCCTACGGCCACCCCGACCTTCTCGGCGAGCCCGACTTTTTCGCCGACCCGCACCCAGTCGCCGACGCCCACAGCCACACCGACTTACACGGCCAGTCCGACTTTTTCGCCCACGCCCACGGCCACTCCGACCGCGACCCCCAGCCCGACTTTTTCGGATTCACCCACGCCCAGCTCCACGCCGACCGGCACCCCGACTTATACCGCGACCTCGACTTTTTCGCCGACCCCGACCTTCTCGGATTCGCCCACGCGCACGGCCACGCCCACCCCGACTTTCAGCTTCACGCCCACGCCGACCTACAGCGATTCGCCCACGGGAACACCCAGCGGTACGCCGACCGCCACGTTCAGCGGCACGCCGACTTTCTCAAACTCGCCCACGCCTTCGTCCAGCTCCACGCCCTCCACCACCTTCACCGGGACCAAGACCTTCAGCTTCACGCCCACGCCCAGCCCTAGCTTCACGGAAAGCTTCAGCTTCACAGGCACCAAGACTTTCACGGACAGTCCCAGCCCGAGCCCGAGCCAGACCGAGAGCTTTAGCTACACGGGCACCAAGACCTTCACAGACAGCGCGACCGAGACCCCCAGTTTCACCGAGTCAGCCAGCTACACCGAGACCAAGACGCCGAGCCCGACTAAGTCCGAGACACCGACGAAGAGTGTGACCTTGACGTTCTCAGCCAGCCCGACTTACAGTCCCAGCCCCACGATCAGCCCGACTTTCACCCCCTCCGCGCCCTTTGTGGTGTCGATCAAGGTCTTCAACAGCGCGGGTGAGCTGGTGGCCCTGCTTTATTCGGCCCTTCCGCTTTATGGGCAGCTCAGCGGGGTGGATGTTTTGCAGGCGGTTTTTGATCCGGATGGGGTGAATCAGGGCGTTTTGCATCTGCAAGGACCTGATCTTACGATAGCCTGGGACGGCAGCGGACAAGGCGGCCAAAAGGTGCAAAGCGGCAGCTACCTGGTGCTGGTCCAGCAGACCGATCCCATGGGCGCGGTGAGCAGTTGGACCGCGCCGTTGTCCGTGATCCGCAGCGAGAGCGGGGTGGAATTGGAGGTCTTCAATTCCGCGGGAGAGCTGGTCTGGCACCGCAGCGTGCCTCTGGCCGGAGGCTCAGCCAGGATGGATCTTTCCTCGAACCGCCTGGTGCTGGGGACTTCGCCTTTCAGCTCGCTGAAGATCGTCTATGGCAGCGGGGCCGCGGACTTCGTGGCCTGGGACGGGACTAATAGCGCGGGATCGCAGGTCGCGACCGGGACTTACCTAGTGCAGATGACCCAAAAAGACCGGCAAGGGGCTAAGCAGTATTTCAGCAAGACCGTGGTGGTGATACGCATCCAGACCCAGGCTTTTGACAGGGCCATTGCTTGGCCCAATCCGGCAGGGCCGCTGGACACTATCCTGCACATCCGCCTTGAGGGAGCCCAGGCTGGAAGCGTGGCCTGGGGCGAGGTCTACAATCTCTCGGGCCTGCGGGTAGCCTCGTTGCCGGCTGGCGATGCGGCCACAGGACTCTCCTGGAGCATTCCCGGATCGTTGGCCGGTGGCATCTACCTGGCCCGGGTCAGCGCCCAGACGGGTCAGGGTCTGAAGACCAGCCGCAGCCTTAAATTCGTTGTTGTGAGATAGGTAATAACCTTTTAAAAGGGAACCTCATGCAAAAACAGCTGCTCCTGACCAGCGACGATTTTGGGATGTGCCACAGCGTGAACACTGGCATCGTGAGAGCTATGACTGAGGGCATGGTGCGTTCCACCAATTTTTTGGCGCCGGCGCCTTGGTTCTACGAGGCCGCCGAGCTGGCGAAAAAAAGAAAGCTGCAGGTCGGGGTGCATCTTTGCCTGACCTGCGACTGGGACCGCTTGAAGTGGGGGCCCATCACAGCGGGCAAGAGCCTGCGCAATGAGCACGGCCATTTTTATGCGACCCACGCCGCGCTCGAGCCGCACGCCAAAGACGACGAAATGTTCGACGAGCTGAGGGCCCAGATCCTGCGCGTGAAAGCCGTCTATGGCGAGCCAAGCCATTTGGATACCCACATGATCGGCGGCGAAGGCGACAACGGGGGCATCCGCAGCCGGACCCAGGCTATTGTCAAACAGCTGAGCCGCGAATTCGGGTTGGCCTACACTTACGAACGCGACGCTAGCGGCCGGCTGATTCATTTCAACGCCGAAGAATGCCAGTCTTTAATGGATAGCGCCGGGATCTTCAAGATCCTGGAGTCTTGGACCGAGCCGGGCCGCTATCATCTTTATGGCCACGCGGCCGAAGACTCGGCCGAATTGGAAGCCATCTGCACGCCCCAGCATCCTTCCAGAGTTTGGGCCCAGGAATGCAGGGTCCGGGACCTGGCCTTTTACCTAAACCCCTCAAATCTCGCCCATATCAAGTCCCTGGGCTTTGAATTGATGACCGTGGACGCCTTGAAACCCTAGATTTTTTCGGCGAAAATAGCGGCCCTATGGATCAACACCCCACATCTTGCCGGGTCATTGCCGTCGCCAACCAAAAGGGCGGTGTGGGCAAGACTACCACGGCGGTCAATTTAGCGGCCTGCCTGGCCGCGGCCGGCCATGCCACCCTGCTGGTGGACATGGACCCCCAAGCCAACGCCTCGCTGGGCCTTGGGTTTGGTGCGGGCCGGGCTGAAAAGCAGGTCTATCATGTATTATTGGATGGACTGCCCCTGGCAGAAGCCGTGATCCCCACGGAAGTGAAGAATCTGGATCTATTGCCTTCGGGCATCGACCTCAGCGGCGCCGAGATCGAGCTGACCGGGATGCCGGACCGCGAAAAGGTGCTGCGCGGCGCGCTTAATACCGCGCGAGGCCGCTACCGCTTTATCATCCTCGACTGCCCTCCTTCCTTAGGCCTGGTCACCTTGAACGCGCTCACTGCCACGGATACCGTCTTGATCCCGGTGCAGGCCGAGTACTACGCCATGTCCGGGGTGGCCCTGCTTCTCAACACCCTGGCCTTGGTCCAAAAAGGCCTGAATCCGGAGCTGCGGGTGGAAGGCGCCCTGCTCACCATGGTGGATTCCCGCAGCGCGCTCAGCGGCCAGGTCGTCCAACAATTGCGCGCGATGTTCCGCGAAAGGGTTTTCCAGACCCTGATCCCGCGCAACGTGCGCCTTGCCGAAGCTCCCAGCCATGGCAAACCCATCACGGTCTATGATCCGCGCTCCAAGGGCGCGGAGGCTTACTCCGCCTTCGCCGCCGAGCTGCTTGCGAAGTTCGGCCTCTCCTAAGCCGGATCGAATGCAGGAGCGCATCGTCAAGGCCAGCGACGGGGTCAAGCTGCGCTGCGTGGAGCATGGATCCGGACCGCTGATGTTCTTCATACCCGGCTGGGGCTTGGGCGCCCAGATCTGGTCCAAGCAGTTGGAGCATTTTTCAAAAGACCACCGGGTCATCAGCTTTGACCCCCGGGGCCAGGGCGCCTCAGACAAGCCAGCCAGCGGGTACAGCACCCAGCGTAGGGCCCAGGATCTGGCCGAGATACTGGAC
The DNA here is from genome assembly GCA_040389285.1 of candidate division FCPU426 bacterium. GTDB lineage: Bacteria > Oederibacteriota > JAJYGY01 > JAJYGY01 > DAIDJD01 > JAZKAF01. Next base: position 6,209 of record JAZKAF010000150.1, on the reverse strand, counting down.
TCGCTGGAGACCCAAGACGCGGTGATGATCGGATGGTCGCTGGGGGCTTTGGACCTGTTGAGGTATCTAGAGAACGGCGGCAAGGCCAGAGCGGCGGTGTTCGTGGATAACAGCCTGGATCCCGCCTATGCCTTAGGTTTGGCGCCCGGCGGACGTTTGCTGAAAAAGGTCCGGGACAACGACTACGCCGCTGAGATCGAAGCCTTTGTGCGCGGCCTTTTTCGCGTCGCGCCCGACCCTGAGTGGGTGAACAGGCTGGTCGCTGAGGCGAAGCAGATGCCGCGCGAAGCTGCAGTGGCCATGCTGCAAGAGGCCGGGACTGGAGAGGGACTGGGCGCGTTGTTGCGTGGAGAAAAACGGCTTCCAGTCTATTGGGCGGTCTGTAGCCGCTTTGAAGGCGAAGTGACCCGTTTTTCAGGCGATTTTCCAGACGTGAATATCGAGGTTTTTCAGGACGCGGGGCACGCCCTTTTTGTGGATGAAGCCGGGCGCTTTAACCGCGGTGTGGCGTCCTTTCTAGCCGCTTTGTAGCGGCCCCCCGCGATTTGGTGTAAATTCAATCGGGTCCAAAACCCCGATCACGGAGACTTTATGGCCAGGCAAGCACTTGGAAAAGGGTTGGAAGCGCTGATCCCTTCGGCAATGCGCGACCTTTCAGCCTCTGAAAAGGGGCCACGCGATGGCGGGGCCACTGAGCTCAGCATCGCCAGCATCAAGCCCAATCCCTACCAGCCCCGCATCGAGTTTGACGCGCTCAAACTGGCTGAATTGGCCGATTCCATACGGGAACAAGGGATCTTGCAGCCCATCTTGGTGGTCAAAGCCGGGGACGGCCACTACACCTTGGTCAGCGGCGAGCGCCGTTTGCGCGCAGCCCAAAGCCTGGGCCTGACCACGATCCCGGCCCTGTTGCGCGAATCCCTGACGCCTGAGCAGATGGCTGAAATGGCCCTGATCGAGAACGTGCAGCGTGACGACCTCAACGCCATGGAAGAAGCCCGCGCCTACCGCCGCATTGTGGACGAGTTGAAACTGACCCAGGAGGAAGTGGCCAAGAAGGTCGGCAAGGACAGGACCACCGTGGCCAACTCCCTGCGGCTCTTGCGCCTGCCTTTGGAAGTGCAGTCCATGGTGGAGAAGGAGCTCTTGAGCATGGGCCACGTGCGGGCCCTGCTCTCCATCGACCGGCCTGAGGCGCAAAAGGCCCTGGCCCACGCCGCCGAGCGCGAAGGCTGGAGCGTGCGGCAGATGGAACGGGCCGTGGCGGAGAAGGTCCCCGCGTCTTCCAAGAAATCGGCGCGCAAGGTCGCCGTAGGCTCTGGCCTGCCTGTCGAGTTGGCAGCCATGCAAGACCGTTTGCGCCGCTCTGTGGGGACCAAGGTAGCGATCCGGCCCCGGGGAGCCAAGGGCGGGACCATTGAGATCGAATATTATTCGGATGAGGAGCTGGAGCGTTTGATGGACCTGCTCAGTTCCTCGAAATAAGGCAGCTGGCGGACCTATGAAAGAGATCACCCACAAAAAAACTCCAGGGCCCAGCGCGGGAAAAGGCAAGGCCATGACCGTGGTGCTGATCCCGCACCACGGGGAGAACATGTTCCAGTGGCGCGTGCCACATTGGGCCTGGTGGTCGCTGCTGGGGTTGGCGCTTTCCCTGGTGGCGGGCAGCGTCTGGGTGATGAAGCAGCATGTGCACTATGAAGTGGAGCTCAGCCGCCTGGCCGAAGAACGCGAGGCCAACCAGAAGCTGACCACGGAGCTGCTCGGCGCCAAAGAAGCGGTGCTGCGCGTGGGCAAGATGGACCTGGAGCTGCGGCGCATGCTGCAGTTCGGTTCAGCTAAGGCCCTTTTCAGTGCCGACAGCATCGGCGGACCCAGCGACGAGGATGTCCGGCACCTATCCGAGATGCTGGGAACCCAGGCCAGCGAGGCCGCCAAAAAGGCGGAAAAGGACATGCAGGCTCTGGTGCTCTCGGCCAAGGACCGCGAGAAGAGCTTCAACGAGATCCGCAATTACGTCGAGACTAAGCGCTCCTTGCAAGCCTCGAAGCCCAGTTCCTGGCCCGTGCACGGCTGGGTCTCCTCGAAGTTCGGGGCCCGCATGTCGCCGGTCTCCGGCGAAAAGGGCTACCACGCTGGCGTGGACATCGCCAATGACATGGGCTCGCCTGTGCGCGCCACGGCCGACGGCCGGGTCTCCTACGCCGGCTGGGAAGGCGGCTATGGCAAGCTGGTGGTGGTCCGCCACGGACACGGCTTTGACACCTATTACGGCCATCTTTCCGAGATCAAGGCCAGCGTCAACCAGCAGGTGCGGCGCGGCACGGTCATCGGCCTGATGGGCCAAACCGGCGATGCCACTGGCCCTCATGTCCACTATGAGATCCGCGTCTTTGGCGCGGCGGTGAACCCCGTTAAATTCATGCGCTGACCTAGGAAATACCGCTTTATGCCCCCCATCCGCACCCGTTTCGCCCCGTCCCCCACCGGCTTCCTGCACATTGGCGGAGCCCGCACCGCGCTCTTTTCCTGGCTTTACGCCCGCAGCCTGGGAGGCGCGTTCGTATTGCGCATCGAGGACACGGACACCGCTAGGGGCAGCCAGGAATCCGTGGACATGCTGATCCGCGACCTGAAATGGCTGGGACTGGACTGGGACGAAGGTCCTGCCGCGGATGGGCATGCTTCGATCGGCCCGCTGGGCCCTTATTTTCAGAGCCAGCGCCTTGAGATCTACGCGGGCTATCTCGAACTATTGAAATCCAAGAACCTGGCCTACCCGACTTTCGAGAGCAAGGCCGAGGTGGAGGCTGAGAAAGAAGCCGCCATCAAAGAGGGCCGTACTCCCGCCTATGTGGGCCACGAAGCCAGCCCAGCCGAGATGGCTGAAAAGACCGCGCAGGGATTGAAACCGGCCTGGCGCTTCCGCGTGCCTGAAGATGGCGTCACGGAATTCGAGGACCTGGTCCACGGCAAGACCCGTTTTGAGAACAAGCTGATGAGCGACTTCGTGATCGTGCGCTCGGACGGGGTGCCCACCTACAATTTCGCCGCTGCGGTCGATGATTCGCTGATGGGCATCACGCACGTGATCCGGGGCGACGATCACCTTAGCAACACGCCCCGCCAGATCTGCCTTTACCGGGCTTTGGATCTCGTGATGCCAGCCTTCGCGCACATCCCCATGATCCTGGGGCCTGACAAGCAGCGCCTGTCCAAGCGCCATGGCGCCACGGCTGTGGGCGAGTACGAGACTCAGGGGTTCTTGCCCGAGGCCTTGGTGAATTATCTGGCGCTTCTGGGTTGGTCCTTTGACGACAAGACTACCCTCTTCAGCATTGAAGAGCTGGTCTCCAAATTCAGTTTAGAACGGGTAGGCAAACACGCCGCGGTCTTTGACACGGTGAAGCTGGAATGGATGAACGGGCAGTATTTAAAAAAGGCCCCGGTGGAGCGCGTGGCGGAACTGGCCAAGCCCCATTTTGAACGCGCCGGATTTTTGATCGACGACCCGGCTTGGTTCTTGCGCTTGATCAAGAGCGTGCAAGAAAAAGCGCGGACCCTGGCGGCCCTGCCTTTGGAATGCGCCTTTTTCTTTTCGGAATCGGTGTCGCTAAGTCCTGAAGCCAAGGAAAAGTTTTTTGCCGCGGGCCATCCGGCCTGGCTAGAAGCGCTGGCTTCCCAACTGGATGCGGCTGCCTTTGACGAAAGCTCGCTGGAAGTTCTGGTCCGCGCTTTTGCTGAAGCTCAGGGCATCAAGTTCAAAGACCTGGTTGGCGTGCTGCGGGCCGCTCTGTCTGGGCAGACCGTCACCCCTGGCCTTTTTGAGACCATGGCTTTGCTTGGAAAGCCGCGCTGTGTGGCGCGTCTAAAGGCCGCGCTTGAATGGAAAAACGATTGAAAATACTTGGTTTTCTAGCTTTTCTGCTCAGCGCAGCGGGCCTCAATGCCGCAGCCCCGAATTACGGCACCCTGGTTATCGATGGGTCGGATGTCAGCATTTACGAGGGAGCGGACCTTAACTCTAAGGTCGCGGCCACGGCGGAGGATGGCGACACCTTTGAGCTGAGGGCGGAGAAGACTTACAAAGGTTTTTACAAGATCGAATACGAAGGCCGAATCT
>JAZKAF010000150.1:0-2076 GCA_040389285.1 candidate division FCPU426 bacterium | reverse complement strand
CTGTTTTGTAGCTGAAGGCGATGGAATTTTCACACCTGCGCCTCAGCCTACTCCCAAGCCAACGCTAAAGCCGACCTTAAAGCCAACGCCCCAACCCGCACGAGCGACCGCGGTTCCGACCGCAGAACCCGAAGAGGATCCTGAAGAATCCGTCGAAGCGGTTCCCGTGGCCACTCCCAAGACCGTGGCGTCCAGCAACTTGCTCTCCATTCAGGTTCGCAGCCCGGTGCTGACATCAGCGGCCTCGCCCGTGGCCCGCCGTGAAGTCGAAGTAGCCAGGACTGCCACACCTCTTAAGACCCCCGCGATCACGCCCACCCCTGCCAAGATCCCTACTCCCGTTTCTACAAGGGCCGCGACCGTAGTTCCGACCAAGGCTGCGACCCCTATGTTGACCAAGATCGCGACACCAGTGCCTCTTCGTAAGGCCAAGGGACGCAGCGTCGCGGTGGCTCAGGCCACGCGTAACCCCACCCCCGCGCCCCGTCAAACAGCGGCCGCAAGGTCCTGGACTTGGAAGCGCGAGCCTAAGTCAACGGGCAGTAGTATCCAGACCAGCGGCTACAGCCTCAGCTTTGGCAGCCGCGACCGGGACCAGCTGAGCCGTTTGATGTTCAGCCTGCCCATTGGCTGGGGCAAGCCCTATGACGTGAAGCCTGCGTTCAAGCCCGACGCCAGTTATTTGGACAGCCGCAACATCGATATGTCTGTTTTCACGGGGCTTGGCGTTGAGTATCGTTTTTGGCGTTGGCTGCGCCTCTTCGCGGATTGGAATGTCCATCAGCACCAGACTTTGGCCGCGGACACCAAAAGTCCGGCCGTCGCGGTCGATGTTCCTGGGCAGACTTCCCTTATCGCGGATCAGAAGATCTTCTACGTTATGGAGACCCACGGATTCCGTTTGGGAGGCCGCTTAGGCCTGCCTTTGGGGCGTTATGAACCTTGGGTGGGCGGTGGATACGGCGTCTACGCCTGGAACGCGGAATACCGAGACAATCCGCGCACCACCACGTATGGCGACGATCACGGCACAGAATGGGGATGGACCGGACAGGTGGGCCTGGATATCAACTTTATCTGGGGCGGAGCGCTGTTCCGGGTGACACCCTTCGGGGAGCTGGGATCGCCAGTGGTGTATCCGACTGTTGGCGACATTGCTGGCACCGGATCCGACTGGCATGACAACCAGGGCACCGCCATCATGGTTCCCAGGCGCTTAGGGATCATGTTCAGCTTAGGGTACTAAGTTGGCCAAAACCGCCTTATTCCTTGGAATGGATGGCGGCGCCAGCAAGACCGCCGGTGCCATCACGGACTCGCAAGGCCGCATTCTGGCCCGGGGTCGCGTGGCCGGGGCCGTGATCGAAGGCCGTCCGCCTGAGGCGTCCTGCCGCACTTTGCTGGGACTCCTACGCTCCCTCTGTAAACAGGCTGGCATACGGCCGACGGAACTCAGCCTACTGGGGCTGGGCCTTAGCGGCGCGGACTACGACGACGAGATGCCCATGCAGCAACGGGTCTTGGCCAAGGCCTTTGGCCTCCCTGATAAAAAGTTGCTGCTCAAGAACGACGGGGTGGTCGCGCTCTGGGGCGCTAGTCCGGAACCGGCCGTGGTCATGCTGCAGTTCGGCACCGCCTTCACCGCGGCTTGGCGCGGCAGCTACGGCGACGAGGCTCCCTTTGACAACCTGGCTGTGGGGCGTCCCTTTGACATCCGCAGCGAGCTGACAGCCATAGTCGCCAGGATGATCGATGGCCGCGAAAAAACCACGCCCTTGATGGCCAAGACCCTGAAACATTACGGGGTGAATGCTGCTGAACTTGGCCGCGCGGTCTACGAAAAGAAGATCCCTTTTGAAAAGCTTTCCACGACTCCGCCCCTGGTCTTCGCCTCCTGGCAAGCCGGTGACCCGGCCGCCAAAAAACTGGTGGAAGCCCTGGCCGCGGACATGGCCCTGGCTGCCAAGGTCATGGGCCAAAAAACAGGGAAGCACAAGGTGGTGACCGTGCTGGGCGGTGGGGTGCTCAGCCGCGGCGGAGACTTATTTTTCAGGCTGGTGGGCCGCAAGCTGGGCG
>JAZKAF010000149.1:7771-16269 GCA_040389285.1 candidate division FCPU426 bacterium | reverse complement strand
GTCCAGTTCCCGGCTCTGTTCTGCGCTCAAAAGCAGCATGGAATCCTTATAAAAATCGAAAACCAATTTAGCATAAAGGCTTGCGAGAAACTAGCAGGGTTCACAAGGGTTTTTCGGCCCGAAAGGGGGATTTTGGGGCCTAAGACTCTAATAAATACTGTGTATTAGAAAGACTTTCTTCCCTGCCTCGATCTTGACGTTGCTGAATTCATGGCTGCTCTGCATGCTGCCTTGGCTGATGGCCAGCCGCAGGGTATGGGTGCCCGGATCTAGGGCCATGCGGGCGATGGAGATGCGGGAGGGCAGGGTACGCCAGGAGCGTGTGTCGGCCTGTTCCGAGATCAGCGAGTAAAGGTTGGTGCCCAGAAAAGCGAAGACCTGAGCGGCCTCGTTCCCGGATTCCTTGGCCTTTTTTTGGATGGCACGGGCGGCCTGGAATTTTGCCGTGGCACGGGCAATGGCCTTCAAGGTGATAAGGCCTACCCGGTCCTTCAGGTCCTGGATCGCGATAGAGCTGATGTCCTGAAAAAGCTCGAGAGGCTCTTTGGCGCCCGACTCGTCGTTCAGCACGGCGTTGGCAAAACTGGTCTGGCGGGATTGGAAACGCGGAAAGGCCGCCTGAAAATATTGGGCGGTCCCGTCATCCAGGTGGATAGGAAGGGTGATCGATTCCGAAACCTTGACCGGGGCCAAGCCTTCGTAGAGAAGGACGATGACCTCCCCTTTTTCCTTTTGCAAAACTTTGAGCGGGACGAACTCGGTCTTCCCAAAGCGGCCCTCAAAGGCGCTCTGATCCTCACCTTCACCCAGGCCCGTGGACATTTTGAGAAGTTCGCGGTCCAAAAGATGCGGCCTGGCCGTGCCATAAGCCTTCATATAGATCCCGAACGCCTCGTCCGCTTTCTTATAGTCAAGATAGGCGTCCTGCAGCTGCTGCCCGCCCTGGGATTCGTACAAGGCGCCCGAGATAAAGCGGGCCAAGGCGTCCTGCTGGTACACCACCTTGTCCTTGCCCGCCTTTTCCACGTACTGCGCCAGCCGTTCGTCGGCGCGGCGCGCCTCCACCAAGGCGGCATCGGTATCTCCTAGCTCGGCGTAGTTGAGCATGCTGACCACGTGCAGCATCACCCGCTCAAAGCTCTCTCCTTCATAGGCCTGATTCATGTCGTTCCCGAGGAACGACAGGGCCTCGTCCGACAGGCTTTTAGTGTAGAGCTGGTCGATCAGGGTGTTGGCTTTTTCGGCGTATTCGTTGCTTTGGGCGTAGTTGCCGGCGAGGTGTTCGGCCCAAAGCCGGTCGAAATAATAAAGGAGCCGGGCTTTTTCCCCGTACCTTTTTTCGCCGCTGGCCAGCTCCTTCACGGCGTCGGGATAATGCCCGGAGCGCAGGTTAGCTTCCAGGGTCTCGTAGCGGGGGGCGAACGCGCAGCCGGCCCCCATCAAGGAGAGCAAGAAGAGAGCCAGGATTTTGGAAAAAAGGTTCATAAACAAAGAGAGCCACCCCCGTTGTGATTCACGAGGGTGGCTCCGGGTCCGTTAAGGTCCTAAAAGCCGAAGGAACTCTTTTTCACCATCTTTTTGATGTCCTTGGTTCCGATCCAGGCCTTTTCCGTGCTCTCCATGTCGTGCAGCTCCAGGTTCACCTGGTAGCTCTTGGCCGTGGTGCCGCCGCTGTTGTCGTTGATCTGGGCGATGTTGCCGATCAGCATGAAGTCGGCGCCGGTCTCCTGGCGCAGGCGCTTCATGGTCGCGGCCGAGGCATTGGCCTGCTGCTCGTTGCGCTCCTCACGGATCTCAGAGCGTTCTTCTTTGTTCGAGACGAAGCGCACCAGCCCGGAATTGATCAGCTCGCGCTCCAGATTCTTGCTAAAGGTCGTGGTGTCGATATGCTCGCTGCTGCGGTTGCGGATGCTGCCCACGATCACCGTGGGCTTGGCGCCGTTGTGGGAGGCTTTGAACGCCGCCAGCCAGGGGCGGGACACGCAGTCCGTGATCATCTGCTCGGAGACCAGGCGCGAGTCCGTGTCATTCCAGTTCCCGGAAAGGTCGGTCACGGTGTTGGGGTCCACGCGGTTGACCGAGGCGCAGCCAAAAAATCCTGAAACGCCGATCAGCGCGGCAAGGGCAAAGGCTTTGGAGTAGGACATATCAGCTCCTAAAAATGGGGACCGCATCAGCGCAGGCCGACAACGAGTGATCCAACCATAAAACGTCCGGGCTCGTCCCCGGGTTCCACGAAAAAACTATTGATTTTGAAGGGCTTTCAGCCCTTTTACTATTGTTTCGGGGCTAAGGCTGGAGGCAAACTCAAGGGCGTGGACAGTCTCCCCAGGCGCCAGCATGCGGCTCGCGACCTGGTCGCACTCCGATTCCGACAAAGTCCATGGGATCCGGACCGGAAGTTCCCAAAGGGACAAGATCCCGGCCAGTTCTTTTAGCCCCAGGCCGCCGGGAGCGCTCAGCCCGGCATCTTCAAAGAGCCAGGCCTGCAACAAAAGCCCCAACCCAGCCCATTCGCCATGCAGCCAGGCGCGCGACTGAGGCAACACGCTGACACCAGCGCAAAAACTATGGGCAGCAGCCGCGGGCGCGAGGCCCCTATTCGAAGCGTCGGCTGAAAGGCGCAGGCAGGCGTTGAAGGCACTCTCTTGGCCGCAGTCCGGCCCGGCCTTCAAACATTCAAAAGCCGCTATCGCGGACTCGGCGCCTTCAGGTTCAGCCTCGACCGCGGCCCACTCCAGCCATTTCGCCAGCGTGTCCCCGGCTCCCGCGGCCAGCAAGCGCGGCGGCGCGCTTTTTAAAAACTCAAGATCTCCGATGCAAAGCCTGGGGGGCGCGGGCAGATCGACCAGCTCGAGCACCGCGCCTTGCGCGTCGTGCACCACCACCACCGAAGTGGCGGCCGCGGCGGTCGCCGCGCTCGTCGGCAGCGTCACCACGGGAAGGCCGGACTTCAGGCCCGCCCATTTGACCATGTCCAGGCACTTGCCTCCGCCGAATCCAACCAGCGTCCCGGCTTTCTTTTCAGTGGCCAAGCGTAATAAACGGTCCAGCTCAGCCTGGCAACATTCGCTGTCCGATCCGAAGTCGGCCAGCGTGACTTCGAGCCCCGCCTCCAGCCAAGCCTGGCTGAGGCGCTTGCGGTGAGTGGCCAGCAGTCCGGCCTCTCCCACCAAAAGCAAGGGTGCGGGAAGCCCTTGGAGCCGCTCCACAGCGTTCTCCAAGGCTTCAGCTCCCCAACTCCAAACAGCATCCTGCCGCAGGAAAGGCAGCCTTCCCGCGGCTCGCTGATGCGCTTTCATCAGACCGCGGCGCGATCCTTCAACGCCGCTTTACGCGACAGGCGGATCTTGCCGGATCCCGGCTCCACCCCGATGCACTTAACCAGGATCTCGTCGCCTTCACGGACCACGTCTTCCACTTTCGCGACGCGGTTCTGGTCCAGCTCCGAGATATGGCAAAGGCCGTCGACATTGGGCAGGATGGTGACAAAAGCGCCGAATTCCATGATCTTGGCGACGCGGCCCAGGTAGGTCTTGCCTTCCTCGGCTTCGGCCACCGATTCCTTCACGCGGCGCACGGATTCGCGCATCAGTTCGGGCGAGTCGCAGACCACGTTGACGGTGCCGTCGTCTTCCACTTCGATCACGCTCTTGGTCTCTTCCTGGATGCGGCGGATGTTCTTGCCGCCGGGTCCGATCAGGGCGCCGATCTTCTCGGGATTGATGCGGAAGGTCTCGATCTGCGGCGCGAAGCGGGAGATCTCGGCGCGCGGCTGGTCAAGGGCCTCATTCATCTTGCCCAGGATGAACAAACGGGCTTCTTTGGCCTGGGTAAGGGCTTTGGACATGATCTCGCGGCTCAGGCCCTCGATCTTGATGTCCATCTGGATGGCGGTGATGCCGTCCTTGCTGCCGGCAAGCTTGAAATCCATGTCGCCGAAATGGTCCTCAAGGCCTTGGATGTCGGTCAGGATCACGAAGGTGTCCTTTTCCTTGATCAGGCCCATGGCGATGCCGGCCACCGGCGCGGACACGGGGACTCCGGCGTCCATCAGCGCCAGCGAGCCGCCGCAGACCGAAGCCATCGAGGAGCTGCCGTTGGATTCCAGGATCTCGGAGACGATGCGCAGGGAATAGGGGAACTTGTCCTTAGGGGGAAGGGTGGGCTTGATAGCCCGCTCGGCCAGGTTTCCGTGCCCGATCTCCCGGCGTCCAGGACCGCGGTTGGGCTTGGTCTCGCCCACCGAATACGAGGGGAAATTGTAGTGCAGGTAATAGCCCTTGTAGGTGGTGCCTTCCAATTCTTCCATCAGCTGCTCGTCCTTCTTGCTGCCCAGGGTCGCCACCACCAGCGCCTGCGTCTGGCCGCGGGTGAAGAGGGAGGATCCGTGGGTGCGGGGCAGGACCGAGGTCTCGATGCTGATCGGACGGATCTCATTCATGGCCCGGCCGTCGGGGCGGATGCCGTCGATGGCGATCATGCCGCGGACCATCTCGATCTCGATGTTCTCCATCACGGCCTTGACGTCCTTGGCCAGCTCTTCGGCGAACTTCGGGGTCAGGGTGCTGACGGCTTCTTTCTTCACCTTGTCCATCTCTTCCTGGCGCTGCAGCTTGTCGCGGACGCCCACGGCGGCCTTCATCTTGGCCGTGGCAAAGGCGCGCACTTCCTGGTCAACGGCCGCGTCGATCTTCTTGATGGGCACTTCGCGCTTGGGCTTGCCGGCCGCCTTGACCAGGCGCTCCTGCAATTCCACGATCTTGCGGATCTCGGCGTGGGCCAGGTCCAGGGCGTTGAGGATCTCCTCTTCGGTCAGGAACTTGGCGCCGCCTTCCACCATCATGATGGATTCGCGGTTCGCGGCCACCACCAGGTCCAAGTCGCTCTCCGCCATTTGTTCGAAGGTGGGGTTGATCTGGAACTGTCCGCCGATCCTGCCCACCCGCACGGCGCCGATGGGGCCGTTGAAGGGAAGATCCGAGATGCAGACCGCGGCCGAGGCCGCGATCATGGCGGGGATGTCCGAGTCGTTCTGCTTGTCCGAGGACAGGACCGTCAAGGACACGGCCACTTCGTTCACAAAGCCTTCCGGAAAGAGCGGGCGCATGGGCCGGTCGATCAGGCGGCTGATCAGCACTTCGGAATCGCGCTGCTTGCCTTCACGCTTGAAAAATCCGCCGGGGATCTTGCCGCTGGCGTAGGACTTTTCGCGGTAGTCCACGGTCAGGGGGAAAAAATCCTGCCCGACCTTGGGTTCCTTGGCCGAGGTCACCGCGGCCAGGACCACGGTCTCACCGTAGGTCGCCAGCACGGCTCCGCCGGCCTGCTTGGCCATCCTGCCCGTTTCCAGGGTCAGGGTCTTCCCTGCCAATTCCATCGTCACTGTTTCAACAGACATATCGTTTCCTCTTGTTTGAAATGGGTTGAGAGCACGCCTACTTGCGCAGGGCCAGCCGTTCGAGGATGGTCTTGTAGCGCTGGGGGGTGTTCTTCTTCAGGTATTCGAGCAGCTTGCGGCGCTGGTTGACCAGCTTCAAAAGCCCCTGGCGGCTGTGGTGATCCTTGGCGTGGGTCTTGAAATGTTCGGTCAACTGGTTGACCCGCTCGGTGATGAGCGCGATCTGGACTTCCGGGCTCCCGGTGTCGCCGGACTTGGTCCCGAAATCCTTGATGATGCCGCTTTTCTTTTCTTTCAACAGAGCCATGAAGCTCCTCCTCTTCTTGTGAAACGCCCTGGACCCAGTCAGCCGCCGGAGTTGCGGGAAACCGAGTGAAGGGCTTGGGTACGCCTGAAACGGGATTCGTCCAGGCGGATCTGTTCTATCAGCGCTCCTGCATCCTTGAAGCGCTTTTCCGGCCTTAAGCGGAACCTGAGCTCCGCCTCCAGCCGCTTGCCGTACAAATTTCCTTTGAAATCCAGCAGATGCACTTCTGTCCTGAATTCCTTGCCTTTGAAGGTCGGCCTTTCCCCCAAATTCGCCAGCGCTGCGATCCAGGCTCCGGCCGGCAGGACCCTGGCCCTGCCGCCCCAGACACCCGAAGGAGGCAATAACTCCTGCTCCAGGTCCAGGTTGGCGGTGGGGTAGCCCAGCTTCGCGCCGATCCCATCACCGCGGATCACCGCGCCGCTGAGGCTGAAGGGCCTTCCCAGCATCCTGGCCGCCGCGGCCATCTTTCCCGACGCAACCGCCTGGCGGATCAAGGTCGAGGAGACCCTTTTGCCGCCCACCCGGCGGGGACCGACCACATGCACCTTGAATCCGGCTGCGGACCCGAGGCGCTTCAGAAGCGCGGTGTCGCCCTGCGCTCGGGCGCCGAAAACGAAATCGCTGCCCACCACCACTTCGCGAACTCCCAAACGCGCGACCAGCAACTTGGCCACGAAATCTTCCGGGGACAAGGCCGCGAAGCGCCGGTCAAAGCGGACCACAAAAGCGCAGTCCATGCCGCAGTCCCCGATCAGGCGCAGCTTTTGGTCCAGCGAGGTCAGGGCCAGAGGCGCCCGCTCCGGCGCGATCACGGTCTCAGGCACCGGATCAAAGGTCAACACGGCCGAGGGGCCGTTCAGAGCCTTGGCCCGTTGCCGCACCCGCTTGAAAATGGCCTGATGTCCCAAGTGGACGCCGTCAAAGACGCCGATGGCCAATACCCTGGGGCCTTTGGGGATCCCCCGCGCAGGGATGTGGGTGTAGACCTTCATCGCGCCGCGAAAACTTTTTTGGGACGCATGCGCCAGGCGCCCGAGACTTGCTGGGGACGCCCTAAGGCCAGCAACGCTCCGTCCTGCGCGCAAAGGCGCCAGGTGTCCGACTCGGTCCAGGCCGGGCCTTCGAGCCCTAAGTCCTGGCCGCTGCAAAGCGCTTTTTCGCTGCCTTCCGGCACGCGGAATTCCTTCAGATGGCCCAGGGCTTCGCTGGCGCCCAACAGTCGTCCCTCCGCCGCGCGATCCGGTGCGACCGCGTCTTCCACGCGAAAGGGACCCACCGCCGTGCGCCGCAGAGCAGCCATCGCCGCGCCGCAACCCAGAACACGGCCGGCCTCAGCGCAAAGGCTGCGCACATAGGTTCCCGAGCCGCAATGCACCTCGATGTCCAGCTCGTTCCCCCGGCGTTCGCCGATCTGGATGGAATGGATCTCCACGGGACGTGCCTTGCGCTCGATCTCCTTGCCCTGGCGCGCCCATTCGTAAAGCGGTTTGCCCTGATGTTTAAGGGCTGAGACCATGGGCGGCACCTGCACCCCGCTGCGCTTCACGCTCTCGAGCGCTTCGCGGATCGCCTCATCGGCTATGCCGCTCAAGGCCGCGGGATCGCTTTCTTTCAAAACTTTGCCCCAGATATCCTCGGTGTCGGTCTCGACGCCGAGCCGCAGGGTCGCGCTGTAACGCTTGTCCCCGGGCAAGAATTCCAGCCAGCGGGTGGCGTCGCCCAGCGCGAGCAGCAAGAGGCCGGTGGCCTGCGGGTCCAAGGTCCCGGCGTGCCCGATCTTTCTTTCCTTGAGAACGTCGCGGACCTTGTCCACCACGTCGTGGCTGGTGGGGCCAGCCGGCTTGTCGATCAAGAGCAGTCCGTTCACGGTTTCTTTTCCGCCAGGGCCTCGTGGATCCTGGCGGCTACCGCCTCAAACGCTTCGTTCAGCGGCATGCGCAAGGTGGCGCCGGCGGCGCGCACATGGCCACCGCCTCCAAAAAGTCCGGCGATGCGGTTGACATCCAGCCAGCGCTTGGAGCGCAGGCTCAGTTTGACCGAATCCTTGTCCTGGCGCAGCAAGGCCGAGACTTCGACGCCCTGGATGCCCCGCAAGGCTTCCACAATGCCGTCGCAGTCCTCGGGAGCCGCCCCGCATTCAGCTAGCATGGCGGCGCTGACCGAGGCCATAGCGCTTAAGCCCTTGTCGCCCATTTGCAAGGCCGAGAGGCTTTTGGCCGTCAACTTCACGGCTTCGGCGCGGCGGCTGTCAAAGAGCAGGGTGTTGATCTCGGCCGTGTCCGCCCCGGCCGACTTGAGCCTAGCCGCCAGCGAAAAACTGTCCGCGCCTGTGTTCGAATACTTGAAGCAACCCGTGTCGTGCGCCAGAGCCGTGTAAATGGCCGAGGCCATGCTGGGCGTCAACGCGACCTGGAGCTCTTCCAGGATCCTGGCGACCATCGAGCCCGCGGAGGCCGCGGAAGCGTCGATCCAATTGACTTGGCCGAAAGGGCCGCCGCCGGCGTGATGGTCCACCACGGCGATGGCGCCCGCGCTGTCCAGGGCCCGCGCTCCGGTCCCGGTGCGTCCCTTGTCCGAGGTGTCCAGGACCACGCCTAAGTCACAGGGCCTTTCCGGCGCCTTCCAGCGCTCTAACCCCAGGAACGCGTAGCGTTCGGGCGTGGCGTCCTGGTTGGCCAGAAAAACTTTTTTGCCCAGGCCTTCGAGGGCCTCGGCTAGGGCCGCTTCGGCGCCCAGGCCGTCGCCGTCCGGGTTGACGTGCGTGACCAAGGCCACGCTCGAGGCTTT
>JAZKAF010000149.1:0-7761 GCA_040389285.1 candidate division FCPU426 bacterium | reverse complement strand
TTTTCAGCATGTCGCTGCGCGTGGTCTGCGGCATCGGCGGGTTCATCGCCGCCTTCCGGGCCGCCCGCAGCGTCCTCTTCCTTGATCTTTTTCAGCAGGTCCTCGATCTTGCCCGCCTTGTCCAGGGTCTCATCCAGCTTGAGGTAGAGCTTGGGCGAGACCTTGATCGCCAGGCGCTTGAACAGTTCTTTTTGCAGGAACGGCAAGGCCGAGCGCAGGCCCTCCATGCATTCCTCTTTTTTCTTGGCATCGCCGTAGATCGAGGCGAAGACCGTGGCGTTGCGCAGGTCGTCCGAGACCCTGACCTCGGTCAGGGTGACGAAACCGACGCGCGGGTCGTTGAGCTTCTTCAGGATCAGGTCGCTCAGTTCCCGCTGGATGCGGTCCGCGACCCGGGCGCTTCGCTTGAATTCCATTTAGATCTTCTGCGCCACTTCTTCCATGGCGAGGATCTCGAAGGTGTCGCCGGGCTCGGCCTTGACCCCCGTATCGACGCCGATGCCGCACTCCATGCCTTCGGCCACTTCCTTGGCGTCGTCCTTGAAGCGCTTGAGCGAGTTGATCTTGCCTTCCCAGATCTTCTCGGTCCCGCGCCAGAGCCGGATGGTCGAATCGCGGACGATCTTGCCTTCTTTGATGAGCGAACCCACGAAAAGGCCCTTGGAGATCTTGAAGATCTGGCGCACCTCGCCCTTGCCCATCACGATCTCGCGGAAATGGGGCTCTAATAACCCGCCCATGGCGTCGCGCACGTCGCTGACCGCCTCGTAGATGATCTGGTAGAGGCGCACCTCCACCTTTTCGCGGTGGGCCAGCTCGACAGCCTGGCCCACGGCCTTCACGTGGAAGCCCAGGATGATGGCGTCGGAGGCCGCCGCCAGCAGCACGTCGTTCTCGTTGATGCCGCCGACCCCGCCGTGGATGACGCGGGCCCGGACCTTGTCGCTCTTGATCTCCTCGAGGGACTGCTTGAGCGCCTCGACGGAACCCGACATGTCCGCCTTGATGACGATCTTCAATTCCTTGATGTCGCCAGCCTCGATGCGGTCGAAAAGCCCTTCCAGCTTGATGTGGCCGCGCTCCGCGCGTTCGCGGTCCTGCTGGACCGAGAGGCGCTTGATCGAGATCTGGCGCGCCAGCTTCTCGTTCTCGACGGCTTGGAAGCCGTCCCCGGCCTCGGGCACGCCCGACATGCCCAGCACTTCGATGGGGGTGGAAGGCCCTGCCTCTTCGATCTTGGCGCCCTTGTCGTTGTAAATGGCGCGCACGCGGCCGGAATGGTTGCCCATCACCAGCATGTCGCCGATCTTGAGGGTGCCCTTCTGCACCAGCACCGTGGCCACGGCGCCGCGGCCCTTGTCGAGCTTAGCCTCGATCACCACGCCCTTGGCGCGGCGCTTCGGATCGGCCTTCAATTCCAGGATGTCGGACTGCAGGACCAGCATCTCGAGCAGTTCCTTGACCCCCTCCCGCTTCTTGGCGGAGAGCTTGATCATGATGGTGCTGCCGCCCCAAGCTTCGGGGACCAGGCCGTGGCCTGACAGTTCCTGCATGACGCGGTCGGGGTTGGCGCCGTCCTTGTCGATCTTATTGATGGCCACCACGATGGGGACCTTCGCTTCCTTGGCGTGGGCGATGGCTTCGATGGTCTGGGGCATCACCGAATCGTCGGCCGCGACGACCAGCACCACGATGTCGGTGGCCTTGGCGCCGCGGGCGCGCATGGCGGTGAAAGCCGCGTGGCCCGGCGTGTCCAGGAACACCACGTCGCCGCCGTGAAAGCCGTCATGCTCGGCCAGGTGCACCTTGTAGGCGCCGATGTGCTGGGTGATGCCGCCATGTTCGCCGGCCGCCACCGCGGAATCGCGGATGGCGTCGAGCAGGGTGGTCTTGCCGTGGTCGACGTGGCCCATGATGGTGACCACGGGCGCGCGGGGCACCACGTTCTCGGCCTTGTCGCTCTCCTCGGACTCCAGCATCTCTTCGCCATAGAGGCCTTCATGCTGGATCTCGAAGCCGAAATCCATGGCCAGGGTCTCGACCACGTCCTTGGTCAGCTTTTGGTTCACGGTGGCCATGACCTTGTAGTCGATCATCAGCTTGCGGATGAGGTCGGTGGCCTTGATGTGCATGGCCTGGGCCAGTTCGGAGACCGAAACGCCCTCGGGGAGCTTCAGCACCTTGGGCGCGTCGGGCGGGGCCACGAGAGCCGCCACCGCTTCGGCCGCGGACACGGGACGTCCGGCCTTGCCGAAGAGCTTTTCCTCCAGCTCGGCTTCCTTGTCCTTTTTCTTTTTCTTGTCCTTCTTGCCGCCCTTGAAGGGCGAGGATCCGGCGCCGGCGGGCTGCGAGCCGGGACGCGGAGGGGTGCGCTGCGTCGTGCGCGGCGGCTCGGGACGCGACACGATGGGCGGGGTCGGGACCACGGGAGGCTTGGGGCGCTCGTAGCGCGGTATCTCGAGCGACACCGTGGTCAGCTGGCGCGGGGCCGGTTTGGGGCGCGGGGCTGCGGGAACGGCGGGAGCGGCAGGCTGTCCGCCTTCCGGCGCTTCCACGGCGGGGGCCGAGAGGGCGGCGAGGGCTTCGCGGGCCGACTCGACCGAGAGCGTCTCTTCTTCAGTCTTGGTCTTGGCTTTGACGGGTTTCGGCGGCGCCACGCGGACCACTCCACCGGGCGAGGAGCGCAGCACCGGCCTGACCACATGGGCGGCCTTCTTATCGGCTTCTGCGGCCGCCGAAGCTGCCGAAGGCGCCACGACCGGGGCGGCAGGCTTAGGCGCAGCGGCCGGCTTGGGCGCGGGAGCCGCTCCGGAATAATGCTGGATCAGCTCCTCGACCTGGGAGGTCTCCAGAAGGCTGAGGTTGCTCTTGACCGCCTTGCCCCGCCGGTTCAATTCTTCGCGGAGCTCTTCGGGCGTGTGCCCCAAGCGAGCCGCTAATTCAAAAACGCGTGTCTTGCTCATGAAATTCCTTTGGTTGGGTCGCTCTTACTCTTCCGTTGCCGGGGCTTCGGCGTCTTTGCCTTCTTCGCCCACTGCCTCGTCCTTTTCAGGTTCCGAGGCGCCGGCCTCCTGCTGGGCCAGCTGCAGGCCCGCAGCGCGGAGGGCTTCCTCAGCCGCTTGGACCTCGGAGCGGACATCCACTTTCCAGCCGCTGAGCTTGCCGGCCAGGCGCACGTTCTGCCCCTTCTTGCCGATGGCCAGGCTCAGCTGGTCCTCGGCCACCACCACTTCAGCGCGTTTCTCGTCAGGGTAGAGCGTCACGCGCGAGATCTTCGCGGGCGACAGGGCCGAGGTGATGAACTTGGCGGGGTCATCGCTCCAGGGGATGATGTCGATCTTCTCGCCAAGGATCTCGGTCACCACGCTCTGCACGCGGATGCCCTTCATGCCCACGCAGGCGCCCACGGGATCCACTTTTTCGTCGAAGGACTGCACGGCGATCTTGGTGCGCACGCCGGCTTCGCGGGCCGCGCCCTTGATCTCGACCACGCCCTCAGCGATCTCCGGCACTTCCAACTCGAAGAGCTTTTTGACCAGGTTGGGATGGGTGCGCGAGACCACGATCTGCGGGCCCTTGGCTGTGCGCCGCACGTCCGTGACAAAGACCTTCAAGCGGTCGGAGGGAAGGTACTCTTCCTTGTAGACCTGCTCCTTGGGGGGCAGCACGGCTTCGGCGCCGCCGATGTCCAGGATGACGCTGCGGCCGTCCATGCGCAGGACCTCCGCGGTCAGCACGTCGTTGATGCGGTTCTTGTAGTCTTCAAAGACTTTTTCGCGTTCGGCTTCGCGCACGCGCTGCACCACCACCTGCTTGGCGGTCTGGGCGGCGATGCGGCCGAAGTCGACTGGGGGCAGGGCGAACTCGAGGTCCTGGTCGATCTCGACCTCTTTGACGTGTTCGAGGGCCTCTTCCAGCAGGATCTCCTTGTCGGGATCCACCACTTCGGCCACGACCTTCTTGACCTGGTAGGCGGTGAATTTGCCGCTATGTTCGTCAAAATGCATGGCGATATTGAGGTTGGCGCCGTACGCCTTGCGCCCGGCCGAGGCCATCGCGGCCTCCAAGGCCTCGATCAATTCTTTACGGTCGATCCGCTTTTCGCGGGCCAGCTGGTCCAATGCTTCCAATACGATCGAACTCATGGTTCCTCCATCGCTTTTCCGTTGCTTGGTCGGACTCCCCCGGGGGTCAAAAGCGCCTGAAAACCCCCAGAAACAAAAAGGTGGGCCTGGGCCCACCTTTTTGTTGACAAGCAATCTGTTTGTCAACAAACCAAACTATATCAAAAGGCGAAAAATGAGGCAAGCCCAGTTAAATCAATATTTTTCGAGAATTTCGGCCAATTCGGCCTCGTCAAATTCCCGGCCGAATTCAGAAAAAGGGTTTAAAACTAGGGGTTTTCTGTCACGCAAGGTTTGGAGGATGTCCCGGCCCTTGAACTTCAGCCAAGCTGCCTGGGGGCCCAAAACCCGTTGCAGGCGGCCTACGTCGCTGAACACCGGCAAAACCTTCTCGCCATCCACGTCATAGAACTGCAGGTCCGCCTCGCCCGGGCCGCGGAAGCTGCCACCGACATAAAGATCGGCCTCCAGCAGGGCGGCGTAAAACCCGCCGCGTTTGCCCGGGTCGCGCATCGCCTCCGCGAATAGGGCCTCCAAAGGGTTCAAGGCCTTATCTTTGGGTTTCGGCCCGAAGATTCTTTTAATAAGATTCAGCATCTTTGCTCAAGGTCCCTCATGCCGTTAAAAGCTCCGACTGACAAGAATGCGTTCGAACGCCTGGTCAAGGTCATGGCCCAGCTGCGATCCAAAAAAGGCTGCCCCTGGGACCGCCGCCAGACCCACGCCTCGCTGAAACCCTACCTGATCGAAGAAACTTACGAACTGATAGAAGCCATCGATTCCGGGGACAGCTCCAAACTGCGGGGCGAGCTGGGCGACCTGCTATTGCAGGCGGTCTTTCACGCCCAACTGGCGGCCGAAAAAAAGCGCTTCAACATCCAGGACGTGGCCGCGGAACTGGCGGACAAGCTGGTCCGGCGGCATCCGCATGTCTACGGCTCGCGCAAGCACCGCAACGCCGCCGAGCAGAGCGCCGAATGGGAAAAGATCAAGCTGGCCGAAAAAGGCCATGCGGGGCGCAAGTCCATCGTGGACGGCGTGCCCAGCGCCATGCCGGCCTTATTACGCGCCCGCCGCGTGCTGTCCAAGGCGGCGCGGGCCAATTTTCAGTGGAACAGCAAAGCGAGCGCCTGGGCGAAATTTTACGAAGAGCTGGACGAGTTCAAGGAGGCGGCCCGCGCGACCGACTTCAAGCACAAGGAAGAGGAGCTGGGCGACGTCCTCATGGCCTTATCCAACGTGGCGCGCTACGAAGGCCTGAATCCCGAACACGCCCTGCATCAGGGCGTCAAAAAACTGGCGCGACGCATCCAGGGCGTGGAGGAGAAGGCGCGGCAAGCAGGCCTTGAGATCAGCGGGCTTAAAGAGAAAAAGATCCTCGCGCTCTGGGCCGAGGTCAAGCAAGAGGAGCCTCAGCGCCGCCACAACCTGAAAAAAAAGAAAAAGCAGAGCATGATGACCAGGACCACATAAGTCATGGTGCGGTTGCGGCGCAGGGTCTCCTGCAGCGTGTCGGGTTCCGGCGCCGCGCTGGCGCCGCGCCGGGCCACCAGGCTGGAGCGGGTGGCGCGCAAGCGCACTTTGCAGTCCTCGCACTCGTTGAAATGCTTATGCAGGTCCCGCGTGGTCTCGCGGTCCAAAGTTCCCCGGAAGTATTCGTCCAAGAGCCCGATGGCGCGGGAGTGGTCCATCAGCGAAGCCTCCTAAGGCGGGCCGCGAAAAAACCGTCCATCTTGTCCTGGCCGGGCCAGACCCGGAAATAGCCGTCGGAAGTCACCAATTCCCTCTCCAAAAAATTCCCCGCCCGCTCAAAAGCGAAGTCCGGATTGTCGTCCAAAAACTGGCGGACGACCTCCTCGTTCTCCTTTTCTTCTAGTGTGCAAGTTGCGTAGACCATGACCCCGCCGGGCTTCAGATAGCGCCCGGAGGCCTCTAAAATGCGCTTTTGGCGCTGGGATTGCTGAGGGATGCTCTCTGGCCGCACCTGCCAGCGCGCTTCCACGCGGCGGCGCAGGACCCCCAGTCCGGAGCAGGGCGCGTCCACCAGCACGGCGTCCAGCCGCCCGCAAAGGTCGTCTTTGGGGAACAGCGCGTCGCGGACCTCGATGAGCAGATGGTTCAGGCCCTGGCGCCGCAGGCTGGATTGCAGCTTGTCCAGGCCGTGGTTCTTCCTGTCAAAAGCCCAGACCAGACCACCCGGTCCCACCAGTTCGGCCAGATGGGTGGCCTTGCCTCCGGGAGCGGCGCAGACGTCGGCCACCTGCCAGCCGGGCTGCACATCGAGCAGGCGCGCCACCAATTGCGAGCTCTCGTCTTGCGCGTAAAAATCGCCTTCCCCAAAACCCGGCAGGCGTCGTAGATCTCCCGCATCCTTGACCCTGAGTCCCCAGGGGGAGAAGCGGCAGGCCTCCACCTCGAATCCCGCGTGCTGCAAATTGCCCGCGACCTCGTCACGGCGCCGGCGCAGCGGATTCACCCTCAAGGTGGTCGGCGGCGCGGTGTTGGAAGCCTCCATCAGGTCGCGCGCGCGGTCAAAGCCATAGCGTTCGCTGAGGCGCTCCGCCATCCACAGCGGATGGGAGGAGCTGACGCTGAGCGACAGCACCGGATCGGCCGGCAGCGGCGGCAGCTTCTCCTCTTCCTTTTGCCGGGCCAGTTCCCGCAGCACGCCATTGACGAATTTCACCACGCCTTCGTGGCCCATGCCCTTGGAGATCTCGGCGGCCTGGTCCACGACCGCGGCGACCGGAACGCGGTCCAATTCGAGGATCTGATAAAGGGAGACGCGCAAAAGGTTGCGCACCCAGGGGGATAGGGCGTCGAGGGAACGATGGCAGACTTTGGAAAGGTAGAAATCGAGGCGGCCGCGGGCGCGCAGAGTGCCGTAGACCAGTTCCTGCAGCAGGCCGGCGTCCTGGGCGTTCATCCTCGCCTCGGGCGCGCCCTGGCGCAAGGCTTCGTCCAAAAGCTCGCGCACCCGGGCGTCGGAGCTCTCGATACGTGTCAAAATTTTGACGGAACTTTCCCGCGCTGGATCAACGCTCATATCAACTCCCCCAAGGTGCTGCGCTTTGTATGGACCCTGGGGCGCCAGCGGGGAAGCGGCGCCGAAGGGGTCTTAAAGGACGGGGATCTCGAACTTCATGCCGGGCAGAATGCCGTGGCCCCGGGCGAAATCCGCGGCAGGCATCGCCTTGGTCCCGGCGGCCTGCACTTGGCCGATTATAACGTTTTTTGAATCGCCGCACGAGATTTCAAATCCCTCGCTCGTGACCGCGACCAAGGTGCCTGGCGAGTCCGCCCCGCTCGCTTGGCGCGGTGCATCCATGGCCAGCAATTTCAAAGTTTGGCCCTTGAGAGCCGCATAAAAACCTGGGCGCTCGTGAAAGGCCCGGAAGCGATCATAAACCCCCTGGGCCGGCAGCGAAAAATCAGCGATCCCATGGGTTTTTTTCAATAGCGGCGCGTAGCTAGCCGCTGATTCATCCTGAGGCTGGGGCAGGACTTCGCCTTTTTCAAGTGTATCCAAGGTTTTGCAAAGCAGGTCTGCGCCCAGCTGCGCCAGTTTCGGCACCAAGTCGGCGGCCCCCTCCTGGGGACCGATGGCCAGTTTAGCCACGGACAGCACATCGCCGGC
>JAZKAF010000148.1:0-6138 GCA_040389285.1 candidate division FCPU426 bacterium | reverse complement strand
GCTTCAAAGTCTTGTTCCGGGTCGGCTACTACCTGCCCGCGGTCATGGCCCCGGCCGTGATCTCGATGATCTGGGTGGTGTTATTCTCCGAGAGCCCGGACGGCGCTCTGAACGGCCTCTTGTCGCTGGCCGGGATCGGGCAGCAAAAATGGCTGGCGGATCCGCACCAGGCTATGCTCTGCATCGTGGCCACCGGCATCTGGGCCGGCGTGGGCGCGGGCTGCCTGATCTACCTGGCGGCCTTGAAGACCATCCCGGACGAGATCTACGAGGCCGCGGACCTTGACGGCTGCTCCACCTTCCAGAAGGTTCGCTTCGTCACGCTGCCCTACTTGAAGCCCCTGATCCTGATCAATTTTTTGGGGGCCTTCATCGGCGCCTTCCATTCGGCTGAGAATATCTTCCTCATGACCCAGGGGGGGCCGGGCGTGGCCACCCGCACCGCGGGCGTGGACATCTTCCTCAACGCCTACCTTTTCCTGAAATACGGCATGGCCATCGCCGAGGCCTGGATCCTGGGGGCCCTGCTGATCGGGTTCACGCTCTATCAGTTGAAGATATTCCAGAAGGCCGAGTTCAAGACCGCCGGCGCCGCGGGCGGTTGATCTAAGGTTTTTTCGCAGACAAGGGAGTTTCGATGGGAATCATCAGCCAGGTCGGCCGTAAGTCGAGGTCGGTCAAATTCCTGATCCTGTCCATGTACGGACTGTTGATCCTCGGCGTGGCCACCATCCTGGTGCCGTTGATGGTCATGCTGACCATGTCGGTCAGCAGCGTCACGGACCTGAAGCGTTTCGCGCTTTTGCCGCGCTACGTCTATTCCAAGCAAGACCTTTATGTAAAGTACCTGGCCGAAAAATACCGCGAAAAACTGCAGTATGTCCGGGAAAATTATCCGATCGAGGGCCAGGACTGGCTCAGCTGGGAGACGGTCAAGCCGACGCTGCATGCCTGGAGCCCCGAGAAGCAGGCCGGCATGGACGCCCTGGCAGCCGACTGGGACGTCTTTTTAAAGGATCTGCCCCAGCAGTACTTCGAAGCCGCCTACTATAACGACTGGAACCTCGGCGCGGCCCAGTCGGACTTCCACGCCTTCCTCGGCAAGCGCTACAAAGACGCGGACGACTTCAACAAGCGCACCGGGATGAACGTCACTTACCTGAGCACGGTCTTGCTCCCGGCCGACAACCCGGCCGCCCAGGTTTTTTTCTATCCCGACGTGCCCCTGATGCGCGATTATTTGGAGTTCAAGGGCACATTGCCCGCTGAATATCGCCGTCCCTTTTCCGCCAACTCCCTCTGGGCCGCCTGGCTCAAATTCCATTACAACGACGATCTGGCGGCCTTGAACAAGGCCTGGGGCACGGCCTATCAGGACGCCTTTTTCGTGGACATCCCCTTTCCCTTGCAGGCTCCCAGCGCGGGCCAGCAGTCCAAGGATTACGTCGAGTTCATGCGCAGCCGTTTTCCGCGGGCCTGGATCCGCTTGAAAGGCGGCAGCACCCCGGCTTACGTGGCTTTCCTCAAAAAGACCTACCTGAAGGTCGGGGACTTCAACGTCGCCGGCGACGGCACCGAAAGTTCCTGGGCCGGGGTCAAGCTCCCAGAGACCGCGCCGACCCGCGCCGAGGTGAAGATGTGGAGCGACTATGTCAACACCCTGCCGCTTTCGTCGTGGAGCGCGCCCACGGTGGAGAGCCGTTACCACGATTTTCTGGTTCAAAAATACGGGAGCGTCGAGTCCGCGGAAAAGAAATATGGCGTGACCCTTTCCGGGAACATGGGGGGCGTCTTCTTGCCGGCCCGTTTGGCGGACGAGCATTATTTCAAGGAGAACCGAGGCAAGATCCTCTGGCATTTCCTCTCCAGCAACTACGTGTCGGTGAGCAAGTTCCTGTTCCAGCAGGGCCGCGCGGTCAACAACACCGTGATCCTGGTGATCTTGAGCATCGTCACGGCGCTGGTGGTCAATCCCATCGCGGCCTTCGCCCTTTCGCGTTTTCGCATCAGCTACACTCCCAAGGTCCTGCTCTTCTTGCTGGCCACCGCGGCCTTCCCCGCGGAGGTCACGGCCATCCCGCAGTTCATCTTGATCAAGAAATTCGGCATGCTGAATACCTTTTGGGCCCTGGTGCTGCCGGGACTTGCCAACGGCTTCTGGATCTTCATGCTCAAGGGCTTTTTCGACAGCCTTCCCAAAGAATTGTATGAAGCCGCCATCATCGAAGGCGCTGGCGAGTTCACCCTTTTCACCAAGGTCACCGTGCCTTTGGCCGCCCCGATCCTGGCCCTGACCGCCTTCGGCGCCTTTAACGCGGCCTACAGCGGTTACCTTTGGAACATCATCGTGGCCAACGACAACCGCATGTGGACCTTGATGGTCGCCCTGCAGCAGTACATGGGTGAGGACCGGCCGGCTAGCCTGGTCATGGCGGCTATGGCCCTAGCCTCGATCCCCACCCTGATCGCGTTCTTGATGGTGCAGCGCGTCATCCTGAGGGGCATCGTCATCCCGGGCATGCACTAAGATGGGTTTTCAAGCCGGACGCGGCGAGCGCATCGTTTTTCTGGGCGATTCGATCACCGAGGCCCACGGATTCAGCAACATGGCAGAGACCTGGCTCAGCCTTCGCTTTCCCGAGCGGAGGCTGAGCTTTTTTAATGCCGGTTGGGGCGGCGACACGGCCCCCGGCGCCCTGGCTCGGTTGGAGCGCGACGTGCTCAGCCTGAAACCCGACCGGGTGGTCCTTTGCTTAGGGATGAACGACGGCGGTTACACATTCCCAAGGCCCGACATCAGCGGCCGTTTCATTGACAACCTGCGCCTGGTGCTACGGCGGCTAAAAAAAGCCGGCGCCAAGGTGCATTTGCTGACCAACGGCTTCGCAGACATCGACGCCAATCCGGATTTTTTAAGGCCCGTTGACTACAACCGGCTGGCCCTGAAGCGCCTGGCCAAGTTGGCCATGGATCTGGCCAGGCAGGAAAAACTGCCGGCCTTTGACCTTCAGGCGCTGATGACGCAGGTCAACGCCAGGGGCTTGCGCAAGGACCCCAAATTCTGCATGGCGCCAGACGGATTCCATCCGGATCCAGCAGGGCATCTGGTGATGGCCTATGGAGCCTTGAAAGTCTTGGGCGTTAATTCCAGTGGCTCGTTGCAAAAGGTGAAGGCGCTTCCCAAAACCTGGGGTTACGAAGCTAAGTTCAAGCTGGCGCAGGCTCCTTACATGGTGGATGCTGCCGCGCGCAAGGTCCTGCCTTATCTCGATTTTCAAAAGACCTTCAATGACCATCGCTTGGCCTTCAGCGGGCTAAAACCTGGCCGCTATCAGCTGCAGGCGGGAGCCTGGAAAAGCCCGGTTTATTCCGCGACAGAACTGAAGCAGGGCGTTTCCATGGCCTCGTTCTGGGATTCGCCCTTTATGGCGCCGGGGCAGGAGCTGGGCGTTTTTGTGATGGCTATGCGCGAGATCTACGCGCGATACTGGCGGGCTCTTGGTATGTCCGGTGGATACGGCGCCTACCGCCCAGGCCCGCACAAGCAGGGCATCCAGGCCATGCCCGCGCTTGAAAAAGAAAAACAGCAGCTCTTGGCCGCGCCCCAAGCTGCCATCACCCTGCGCCTGGTGCCGGTAGCCTTGCACGGTGAACCTGTTGAAAATGGGGAATTCATCGGCCCTTGGCAGTTCAGCCAGGCCTTCAAAGGCGCTTTCGAGCGCGACTATCTAAAGGGCAAGGTGGCCTGGAAAGATGTGCGGGTGGACACCAACAATCCCACCCAATGTTTTGGGGCCGTGCTGGGGCGATTGCAGGGCGTGGTCGCCTACGCGAGGACCGAATTGCTCTCGCCGTCCGTTCAAACGGCCGAGCTGCTTCTTGGCAGCGGGGACGGCTTTGAGGTTTGGCTGAACGGATCTTTGCTGGCCAGGCGCTTGGACCTGCGCCGTGTCTCGTATCCGGACCAGGAGCGCCTGATGGTGCACCTTAAAAAAGGAAAGAATAGGCTGATGATCAAAGTCGCCCAAAAACAGGTCGAATGGTGGGGCTTTCACGCCCGCTTTGCGGGCTTAAGCGAAGCTCTTCTCGCGAGGCATCCGCGATGACGGGCCTCCGGGGGAGGCCCGTCAGAGAGATCGGCATCGGCGTCATCGGCGTGGGCGGTATCGCCGTGCAGCATCTTGAGGCCTATCGCAACAAAGGCTTCAAGGTCGTGGCGGGTTATGATGTCAGCGATGCGGCCTTTGCTATGATCCGGGAAAAGTTTGGGATCAAGGACCTGTTCACGGACCTCAAGGCGTTTTTGGCCCTGCCCGGGATCGACGTGCTGGACATTGCCATTCCCCATTATTACGACCTCCGCAAGCCCCTGTTTGAGGCCGTCCTAGCAGCGGGCAAGCCGCTGTTCTGCCAAAAGCCCATGGCCGAGACCCTGGACCAGGCGATCACCTTGGTGAGCATGGCCGAAAAAGCGGGTGTTCCTTTCATGATGCACCAGAGCGCCTTGTTCGTGCCCGGCCTGATCGAAGCCGGAAAGTTGCTCAAAGACCCAAAGCGTTTCGGCGAGGCGTTCTATTTCCAGATCGAGAATCGCGGCGACCTCTGGTTCACCGAGCATCCCCATTGGGGCAAGCGGGACCGATGGATCGCCAACGGCATGGGCATCCACCATCTGGCCTTAGCCCAGCATTGGTTCGGCACCCCAGTGAAAGTATGGTCCATGATGGTCAAGGATCCGACCCGCCCCTACATCAAAGGCGAAAATCTGGCCGTGTTCTGCCTGGAATACGCCTCTGGCCTGCGTGGGATGATCATCAACAACTGGAGCTACCGGGGCGCCCTGACCCGCTCGCATCCGCGCGAAGAGATCATCATCGAAGGCAGCCAGGGCGTGCTCAGCGGCGACATCAGCCGCTTGACCTTGAAGACCTTTGAACCGCCCGCCGAATTCTCGCCGACCATCCAGGGCGACTGGTTCCCGGACGCCTTTGGCAACGCCATGGAGCATTTTCTCGGCTCGTTGAGCGCCGGAACGCCTTTCCTTTCCACGGGCCGTGACGACCTCTGGGTCATGGCCGCGGCTGAGGCGGCTTACCTGTCGGCAAAAGATTCCATTCCTGTGTCCCCTGAAGCCTTGCTGCGCAAGGCCGGGGCCCTTTCCTAGGAGACGCTATGCCCTTGATCAAAGCCAATGCGACCAAACAGATCCCGGACTGGGCTGATTATTCCGAATGGGGGATCTCCCGTATGACCAAAGGCACCTTCCTGGACAGCCACTACCATGACCACCATGAATGGGTGTTGCTGATCTCCGGCAAGCTGGAGACCCACACCGAAGGCCAGACCATTGTCATGGACCCTGGCGACGTGCTGCTCACCAAGATGGGCGATGGACACGACTGGCTGGCCGTGGAAGACAGCGTCTCGGTCTGGGTGGCTTCGCGGCTGATGGGAGCCAAACGCCCTGGGCATCTAACCAAAGAATCCTGATGGCGCTGACCAAGGACCAGCGCTTCGCGTTCGACGTGCAGGGCTATATCCGGCTGTCCGGACTGCTCACGGCGCGCGAGCTTAAGCGCCTCAAGGGATGGATGGCGGCTGCCGAAAAAACAGACCTGGTTGCGCTGAACAACGACCTGGGCGGCCTGCAAGTGGAGCAGCTCAACCGCCCTGTGTCGCGGATTCTGGACGCGGATCCGCGCTTTGCCTGCCTTTTGGACCATCCCAAGGTCGCGCCTTATCTGCGCGAATTCTTAGGTTCTGACTACCGCCACATCGACAACGAGCTCTATTACACCCACCCGGGCTACAAGGGCGGCGGCTGGCACCGCGGGGTCAAAGAAGACGCGGACGGCCATGTGGACGCCAAAGGCCGCTTTTTCTGCCCTATGGTGAAGGCCTTTTACTGTATGTCCGATGTCGGGCCGGGCCAGGGCGAGTTCGTGCTGGTCCCCGGCTCCCACCGCTCGCGCTTGCCCGTGGACTTCAAAAACCGCGTTGACCTGCCCGGCCAGCTCATCTTCTCGGACATCAAAGCCGGGGACGTGATCCTCTTCAACGAAGCCCTGCTGCACAATGGCCGGCCCAACATCACGAATAAGATCCGCAAGACGATCATCATCAATTTTGGGCGCAAGG
>JAZKAF010000147.1:0-18022 GCA_040389285.1 candidate division FCPU426 bacterium | reverse complement strand
GGGATGACCAAGCACCACAATGGCATCGATCTCAAGGCCAAGTTGAACGAGCTGGTGGGCGCCTCCGCCTCGGGAACTGTGATCTTCGCGGACTGGAACGGCGGATTCGGAAAGTGCGTGAAGATCGACCACCACAACGGATACGTGACCCTGTACGGCCATCTGAACGTCATCATGGTCAAGCGCGGACAGAACGTGAAACAGCACCAGATCATCGGCAAGGCCGGCTCCACAGGGCGCTCCACCGGGACGCACCTGCATTTCACGGTTTTTTACAAAGGCAAGGCGAAGAATCCCCAGGAATACATCTGGTGACGGAATTTTAGGAGGGCTGACATGGCCATCGTCGAAGAATCGGAATACAAGGGCAACCCCATGCTTGTGCTGCGCCGGACCCAGGAAGACCGCTATCCTTTTCAATTTGGGCTCTCCAAGGCCAAGCTGATGCTCGAGTCGGTGGAGGAGATCAAGGCCTGGGTGGCGAAGCAGGAAAAGAACAAACCCAAGGCCGCCGAGCCTGGCAGCGAGGCTTGATGGAGCTGAAGTCAGAGCTTCGACATCTGGCTGGCGGGGTTTGCGCGCCCTTGCCTTGCGCCCTGGACGCCTCAGGTGCCTTTGACGCGGCGGCTCAGGAGCGTCTGGTGGCCTGGGTGCTCCAGGCAGGCGCGGGGGTGCATGCCATTTATTCTTCCCCCAGCCCCGCAGGCCTTTCAGGGGTGCTGAGGCGCCAGGCCGACGAAGCCAGCCATTTTTCAGCGGGCTCGGCCTCCCACTGGGTGGGCGTTGGCGCGACCAGCCTGGAAGAATTGCTCGAAAATATTGAAAGAGCCTTAGGTCTAGGCGCGGCGGCTGTAGTTTTTGACCCCCTGGCGCTGCCTAAATTTCCTGACCCCGCCCTCCTATTCCAACGCCAAATATCGCCTTTTTTCGAAAAACTGGGCCGCGGCCTTCCCGTCTTGCTGGAAAGCGGCGGCGTCGGCCGCCGTTTGAAGACCAATGAGTTGAAGCACTTGGCCAGGCTGGAAGGGGTGCGCGGGGTGATCGTGTCGGACGGGCCCAAGGTAGCAGGGGATTACCTAAAAGGCGCCCGCCATCACAAGGCCCGCCACGAATTCGGCGTATTCTTGTCCGATGCCAGATCGATCTTTCAGACTTTTAAGCCCGGTCTGGGGGCCGTGGGAGCGTTGAGGGAAAGGCTGCAAAGGCTTTGGATCGGCGCGGAATCCCCCAGCGGGGTGGTGCCCCTTAGCGCCAACCTTTTCCCGGTCGCCTGGCGCCAAGCCTGGGCCGCGGCCCAAGCCGGCGACGCGGAGCGCTTGGATGCGTTCGGACGCCTGTTAGGGTCCTTGGAATTTCCAGCGGATCCGATGGCCTGTGTCAAAGCGGCGCTGCTGTCGGAAGGTGTTTTGTCCAGCGACCGCGCTCTTCCCGGCTCTAAAAGCTTGGATCCAGCCGCGCGTAAGCTATGGCTGGCCCAATATACGTCTTTGAAAAATAACTTGGCTGAAACGCAAAAGCGCCTCGGATTGGAGACGATGGCTTCTAAGGCCAAACCGGATCCCAAACCTAAGGCCACCACAGTTGAAGCCGTCGACGCAGCCCAGTCCTGGGACATCGCGGGCATGGGCGGCGTTGCCGTGGATGAATTTTGCAGGGTGAATAACATATTAGGGCCCGAGAGCAAAGGGCCCGTTCTGGGCGCTCCGGTGAGGGCGGCGGGTGGAGTGACCCTGAACCAAGTCAGCTGGGCGCGGGCTTTCGGGGCTTCGGCCGCTTTGTTCGGATTCAGCGGCGACGATTCCAATGCTGATTTTCTGCGCGCTGCGCTGGCGCGTCGCGGAGTGGACGCCTCCTGGTTGCGGCGCAAAAAAGGGCCGACCATGGCGACCCGCATCTACGTCGACGCCCAAGGTGGCCGGGCCATCTACGCCGAACCCGGCGTCATCCTCGACCTGCGCCCTGCGGATGTCAGCGGGTTACTACCCGCCATCAAAGCCGCTGCGATCGTGGTCACCGAGGTCTCGCAACTGAGGCTCGACGTGGTTCTGGCGATCCTGCAGGCCACGAAAAGATCCGGCAAGCTTTCCGCGCTCGATCTCGACATTCCCGCTTCTCAGGCCACGGCCAAAGGCGGTCTGGGATCTAAAAAACAGCTGGAAAAGGCGCTTCAGACTGCGGACTTTTTAAAGACCTCAGCGGAATCAGCGCGCGAATTGTTTCCCAAGGCCAAGGGCAATCTGGCCGCGTTCATGCATAAGGCTCTGAAAAAGAAGGCTGGTTTTTGGGTGGCGGTCAGCGCTGGCGCCGCCGGTTGCCAGCTCAGCGATGGCGTGCAGGACTGCATGATCCCGGCATGCAAAGGGGTCAAAGTGCTGGACACTACCGGAGCGGGCGACGCCTTCATGGCTGGCCTGCTGGTGGGAACCCGTTTGAAGCTGTCGCTCAAGGACCTGGGGCGTTTTGCCAACGCGGCAGGCGCTTGCGCCGTGGCGCATCTTGGGGCCGGGCCGCCTGAAAAGAGCGTCCGGAGCGAGCTTTTGGCCCATTACAAGGGGCCCCTCGCGCTGGGGCCCGAGCCAAAGAAGATCGTCGAATCCTTCAAGGGTGGCCAGGCTTTTATGCGCAGCGCGGCGACGGAAATGGAGCGTTTGGCGGCGCGATACGACGCGAAGACATTCGACGCGGCGAAGGCCCTGATCCAGGAGGCCGAAAAACAGGGTCGTCGAGTGCATGTCACCGGCGTGGGAAAACCCGAGTACGTGGCGGGATATGCGGCTTCCTCATTCTCTTCGACTGGCACCCCAGCCTTTTTCCTGCATGCCACCGAGGCTGGCCACGGCGCCAGCGGCCAGGTGAGCCCAGGCGACTTGGTGATCGCCATCTCCAATTCCGGCGAGACTGCCGAATTGAAATCGGCGGTGGCGACGGTGAAGAAGAACGGGGCCAAGGTGATCGGCGTTTCGGGTAAGAGCGGTTCCTGGCTGGCCCGTCAAAGCGATGTCTTTCTTTTTGCGGGAGTGGACCAGGAAGGCGACACCCTGAACTTGGCGCCCCGTGCCTCGGTCCTGGCCGAGATCATGGTGCTGGCGGCTCTTGGCGTGGAATTGCAGGAGGCGAAGCGTTTTAGCGCCAAGGATTTCCGCAGTTACCATCCCGGGGGCTCGCTTGGAGGCTCCTAAGGCCCTGGTGTTGGGCGCCTCAGGCCAGGTGGGCCAGGCTCTTTTCAGGGAATTAAAAGCGCGGGGCTGGAGATGTGAAGGCAGTTATTTCGAGCATCCCGAGGTGGCGCCGGGGCTTTTTCACCTGGACCTAGCCGACCTCAAGGGGATCCGGGACCAGATCTTATCGCGCCGGCCCAACGCGCTTTTTCTGCCCTCGGGTTGGACCTGGGTGGACGGCTGTGAGGACGATCCGCAGCGCGCTTTTTTGATCAATGCCCGCGCGCCCGAGGCGGCGGCGCAGGCGGCCGCCCTTTTACAGTGCGCCTGCGTTTATTATTCCACGGAATACGTCTTTGGCGAGGAAGGCGGCCCTTACGACGAGCTGCGCGCGCCGGACCCGGTCGGCGTTTACGGCGCCTCAAAGCTCGAAGGCGAGGCCAGGGTTTTGAGCGCTTGGTCTGGCTCGCTGGTCCTGCGCACCACCGTGGTCTATGGACCCGACCGCCAGAAAAAGAATTTCGTGTGCCAGCTGGTCAAGGCCTTGTCCGAAGGCAAGCCCATGAAGGTGCCCGCGGACCAGGTCTCCAGTCCGACCTACAATCGAGATCTGGCACGCGCGTCCGTTGACTTGGTGGAGAGGAAGCTGCGGGGGCTCTGGAATGTGGCGGGCCAGGGAACCATCGACCGCTACCATTTCGCGAAGATCGCGGCACGGGTCTTTGGGCTGGACGCGGACCTGATCAGTCCCGTGGCGACTGCGGACCTGCGGCAAAAAGCGCGGCGGCCCCTGGGCGCAGGCCTTGATATTGAAAAATTGGCGAAAACATTGGCGTGGAGTCCGCGAAGCCCTGAAACCGGGCTTGTGGCGATGCGCGAGGAAATGGAGGCGGAAGATGGCAGAACAGGAAAGCGTTAAAAAGCCGGGGCTCAAAGGATATTTCATCACCGGGCTTTTTTCGGTGCTGCCCCTGATCTTCACGGTCTGGGTGGCGCTGTTCTTGCTGCGCTTCGCCTGGAATTCGGTGTTCTCTCTGCTGGTCCCGCTGGTGGACCAAGGCCTGCTCTTCATGGCCTCACCCGCGACGGTAGAGCTCTGGCGCAAAGCCTTTCTTCCCGAGCTCACTGGTTTCCTGTTGATCCTGGTCATCATCCTGACGGCCGGTTTTGTGGCTACCCATCTTTTTGGCAGGAGCCTTCAAGCCCTGGTGGACAAAGTCATGGGCCTTATCCCCGGGGTGAACTGGATCTACGGAACCATCCGCCAGTTCAGCTCGACCATGGATCCGGCCAGCCCACGTCGCGACGCCTTCAGCCGTCCCGTGCTGGTCACCATGGAAATGGGTTATGTGCTGGGCTTTATGACCAGCCGTTCCTTGCTCAAGGGCAAGCCCATGGCGACCGTGTTTTTTCCCTGCAATCAGCTGGTCCAGGGTTACAACTTGGTGGTGGAGGAATCGCGTTGCATCCCGCTGGAGATGAGCGTGGATGAGGCCGTCAAATATGTGGTGTCGTTCGGATTGATGGCGCCGCCGGTCTTTGCGTCGCGCGCCAAGGTAAAAAAGATAAAAGCTCAGAACCCCAAAGCCCGGTAATACCCAGCCTTTTGATAGCTCTCGTCCAGTAGCTGGACCAGGTGCCGCACCGGGACCTTTTTCTTTACAAGTCCCGAATCCATCGCCGAATCCCATTGCATCATGCAAACATGGTTGGCTGTCGCCAGGACCGGCGCCTTAAAAGGCGTATGGTTCAGGAAATCAGATTTGGCCTTCAGTATCTCCCTTGAATTTTTCTCGTGGGTCATCATATAGGCTCCGCCGGATCCGCAGCAGCGGTCGGCATCGGGGGCCAGGGACCAGTCCGCGCCAATGGCCGCGAAAAGGTTCCTGGGCGCTTCTTTCAAGCCCAGGCCGTGATAGCTGTGGCAGGGAAAGTCATAGTACAGATGGTCCGCATCCAAAGGCGCTCCAGCCTTGAGCTCTGCATGTTCCAGAAAATCGATCAGGTCGCGCTGCTGGCCAGGCAAGGCGTGGGAGAGCGCCAGGCCGCATCCCGAGGAGTTGGTCAGCACCACGTCGGCGCCTTGAAAGGCTTTCCGGTTAGCCGCGTCGAGCTTGTCCTTGCCGGGCAGGCCCGCGTGCTCATGCATGGCGCCGCAGCATCCTTGGTCCTCGGGGACCGAGACCTGGTAGCCGTTCGCGGCCAGTACCCGCACGGTGGCGAAATTGATCTCGCGGAACACCGCGTCCATGACGCAGCCTTCCAATAGGGCCACTTGAGGACCGCTGGGCTTCAAGGCCATGGCCACTTTTCGGGCGTAGGAGCCGGTGCTCTGGAACAAGGCCGGCTTTCCAGGAAAGATCTTTGGCTGGGGCCGCAGTCCCATCCGGCGGGCCAGGCGCAAAGGAAAGCTGAGGAAGCTCAAAAGCCGTGGCCGCCGGGCCAGGGCCGCGCTGAAACGCAGGAATCGCGACGGCTTCTTGCCTTCGCTCACCCGATGCGCCCGGGTCTCGAGCAGGATATCGCCGTAGGGGACATTGGCGGGGCAGGCTGACACGCAGGCCAGGCATCCCACGCATTCGTCGCTGTAAAAATCCGTGGTGGCGTCGGGTTTCAGGCGGTCCTCGGCGATGGCGCGCCAGATGGCTAAGCGGCCGCGCGGACTGTTGTTCTCGTCGCCGCTGATGCGGTAGGTGGGGCACTCGTCCAGGCAGAGACCGCAATGCACGCAGTTCAAGAGCTTGGGCTGCTCGGCGGCCATCAGCTCCTCAAAACTTTTCATGGCAACGCCTCGAGCAAGGCCCCTAAGCGGCCTTCCAGTTCTTGATGGTGTTCGACGGGGCCTTTGTCGGGCAGGCCGTATTCGGGGTTGAAATGCAGGACACCGTGGCCCAGAAAGCCGCTGGCGTTGCCGCCGTGCTTCTTTTCGAGCGTGGCCGCCTGGATCAGGACTTCGGAGAGCGGGAGCTGATAGCGGAAGCGTGGCCGGATATCATGTCGCGGCGCGGCCCCAAAAAAACATTCACAGCCGCACTCTGTTCCCAATTGCCGGAAGGCCTTTTCAAAGACCTGGGAATCTTGTGAATCGCAGGACCAACCCAGGGCCAGCCGCGTCATGCCGTTTTTGACCTCGAAATCAAAGGAATCCACGGCGTGCACCCAGGCGCTTGCCATCAAGGCCGCGCGAAAAGTTTCAAGCGCCTGAAATGGGCCGCTGAGGATCATGGTCTTTTGAAACGGGGCCAGGGGCCGCAGGCGCAGGACCAGGGTCTCGGGCGTCCCAAAGACCCCCTGGCTGCCGCTGAAGAAACGGGTCAGGTCAAAGCCCGTGACGTTCTTCACTACCCGCCCGCCGAGGTCCACGCACCTACCATTTTTAAGGCGGAAACGCAGGCCAAGCACGTTGTCGCCTATCAGGCCGAAGCGGAAGGAGCGGGAGCAAACCCGGTGGCGCAGGTAGAGCTCGCCAAAGGTCTGTTCCGGATCGATCCAGAGCGGAAAATAGATGCCATGGGCACGGGCCAGGGCGTTCACGTCTTGCACCTTGGTCTCCGCGCTGACGCAGGCGCTGAGGTCTTCTGGATCGAAAAAGGGCTCGAAAAGGTTCATGGCTTTTTTTCCGGAAGGCAGCAGCCAACATAAGAACGGTTTGGCAAGACCTTGTCCGGATTGAGCTGGTTCAAGGGGTTGAACAGGCTGACCACGGCCCGCTGCAGATCCAGTTCCCGCTCGCCCATCAGCAGGGGCAGGTACTCCATTTTGTCATTGCCGATGCCGTGTTCTCCGGACAGCGTCCCGCCCAGCCGGATCACGGTCTGCATCAGGTGCTTTCCCGCGGCTTTCACCCGTTCCAGCTGACTGGGATCGCGGGCGTCGAACATGAAATTCGGATGCAGGTTACCGTCGCCGGCGTGAAAGACATTGATGACCGGAAGGTCCTGACGTTCAGCCTCTTCATAGATCTCGCGCAGCACCTCAGCCAGTTTGGAGCGGGGGATCACCGCGTCCTGGATCATCACATCAGGGCTGATCTGGCCCACCAGGCCGCCGGCCACCTTGCGCGCTTTCCACAAACGCTGGCGTCCGGCGCCGTCACGGGTCATCTCCACGGACGTGGCTCCGCGTTTTTGAAAAAGGGCCTCGATGCCGGGGGTCTGGGCGGTCACCAGCTCGGGTGGGCCGTTGATCTCGGCCAGCAGCACCCAGCTGTCCTTGGGCAGGCCCACGGCCATGGGGCTAGCCTCGACCAAGCGAACGCAATTGCGGTCCATCAGTTCGGCTGCCACGGGGATGGCGGGATGGTGCACCAGGTCCAGGATGGCTCCGGAAGCCGCTTCCAAGGTGTCGAAGGTCGCGAGAAAGGTGCAGGGGTCGCCGGGCAAGGGCTTCAGCCGCAGCCAGATCTTGCTGATGGCTCCCAGCAGGCCTTCGGATCCCACGACCAGGGCCTTCCAGTCGATGCCGGTGGCCCCCTCAGGGCCCCCAAAGTGGAGCAACTGTCCCTCGGGGCTCATCAATTCGACGCCCAGCACGTAGTTGGCGGTGACGCCATATTTGAAGCAGCGGATGCCCCCGGCATTCTCGGCGACATTGCCGCCCAGGGTGCAGGCGAAGCCAGAAGAAGGATCTGGGGGATAAAAGAGGCCCAGCGGCTCCAGAACCTCGTTCAAGGTGTTCAGCACCACGCCCGGTTCGACGCAGCAGACCAGGTTTTGCGGGTCGATGGCGAGGATATTCTTAAGCCGGGAAAGATGGATCATCAGGCCGCCGGCCGCCGCCACGGCGCCCCCGGAGAGGCCGGTGCCCGAGCCACGGAACACATAGGGCAGCTCTGCCGTGGTCGCCAAACGGATGACTTTGGCCAGCTGTTCCGAGTCATTGGGGATGGCCACCACGTCCGGCCGATGGCGGTGGAAGCTAAGGCCGTCGGAATCGTAGGCCGCGAGCGCAGAAGGGTGGCTCAGGACGGATCCCGCGCCGCAGATCTTTTCGAGTTCTTGGAGCGTTTTGGGGCTCAGCATCAGAGCATCATAGCCTATGCGTGGTCCTTTAAAAAGGGGCCATAACGTGATAAATTGCGTTTTCTTCTTTGCGGGGTCGATCCATGAAAATTTTGGTCACCGGCGGCGCCGGATTCATAGCATCCCATGTGGCGGATGCCTATATCGGCCTGGGGCATCGGGTCGTGGTGCTCGACAATTTGAGCGGCGGCCACCGCGGCAATGTCCCGGCCAAGGCCCGTTTCGTCAAAATGGATCTGCGCGACCGTGCCGGGATCCTTGAACTTTTCAAGCGAGAAAAATTCGACCTGGTCAACAACCATGCCGCGCAGATGTCTGTGCCGGATTCGGTGCGCGATCCGGTCCTGGATGCCTCCATCAATGTGATCGGGTTGCTGCATCTGCTCGAGGCTTCCAAGGCCTCGAAGGTCCGCAAGTTCATCCATGTTTCTTCGGGCGGCACGGTCTATGGCGCCCCTAAAAAGCTCCCCGCCACCGAAAAGTATCCCATCGACCCCCGCTCCCCCTACGGCATCACTAAGGCGGTGGGTGAGGATTACCTGCGCTTCTACGCCTCCGAATTCGGCATGCAGACCACGGTGCTGCGCTATTCGAACGTCTATGGGCCCCGGCAGCTGCCGCACGGCGAGGCGGGTGTGGTGGCCATCTTCATCAAAAAGATCATGGAGCACGGCACGCCGCTCATCTTTGGCAAGGGCGACGTGATCCGCGACTATGTTTATGTGGGAGACGTGGCCCGGGCCAACGTAGCGGCCCTGGCCAAGGGCAACCACAAGGCCTATAACATCGGCACCGGCAAGCCCACCAGCGTGCTGCAACTCTACCGGGCCATCGCCCTTGAAATGGGGCATTCGGGCCAGCCGAAGTTCGGCCCGCCCCGGCCGGGTGACCTGAAAGCCAATACCCTCAGCTCGGCCCTCGCCCGCCGGGAACTGGGTTGGAGCCCCAAGGTCGGCCTGGCCGAGGGGATCCAGCAGACCGCCGAATTTTTCAGGGCGAGGGGAAAGTAAAAGACACCCACCCGGATATCCGGGCTAGAATAGCGTTTTCATCTCTCAAAGGATTTCATGACTTTCGCTAAGTTCCATATCGATCCCCGTTTGCAGGCCTCGGTCAAGAAGCTGGGCTTCTCAAAGCCGACCCCCATCCAATCGGAAGCCATCCCGCCCATTTTGGAGGGGAAGGACCTGGTCGGAACCGCCCGCACCGGGACCGGCAAGACCCTGGCCTTCGCTTTGCCGCTGCTCAATCACCTGCTGACCAAGCCGCCTCGCATGGGCGGCAAGACCCGGGCCCTGATCCTGGCGCCGACCCGCGAATTGGCCCAGCAGATCCACGCTTCGTTCCAGGCCCTCTTGCCCGGCACCAACCTGCGCAGCGCCACCGTGTATGGCGGCGTGGGATTCAAGACCCAGGAAGACGCCCTGCGGCGCGGCGTGGAGATCATCGTGGCCTGTCCCGGACGCCTGATCGACCATATGCAGGCCCGCATCGCCGACCTGCGTTATGTGGAGGCGCTAGTCCTGGATGAAGCTGACCAGATGTTCGACATGGGATTCCTGCCGCCGCTGCGCCAGATCGTGTCGCATCTTCCCAAGGAACGGCAGACCTTGCTCTTCTCGGCGACCTTTGCCCCGGAGCTCCAGGCCCTGATCAAGGAGGTCTGCCGCCATCCCGTGCGCATCGATGTCGCTGGCAACGAACCCACGGCCACCGTGGCCCACGCCCTTTACCCGGTGCCTCACCATTTGAAGACCGCGCTCTTGCTGAAGATCATGGAGGCTGAGACCGAGGGCACCATCCTGGTGTTCACCCGCACCAAGCACCGCGCGAACAAGGTGTCCGAACGGCTTGAAAAAGAAGGTTGGAAGACCGGGGTCCTGCATTCGAACAAGTCCCAGGCCCAGCGCCACCGCGCCCTGCAAGGCTTCCGGAACGGGCAGATCCGCGTCTTGGTGGCGACCGACATCGCCGCCCGAGGGATCGACGTCGCGGGCGTGACGCATGTCATCAATTTCGACATCCCCGAGTCCGCCACCACCTACATCCACCGCATCGGACGCACTGGCCGCGCGGAAAAGAACGGCGACGCCCTGACCCTGGTCAGCCGCGAAGACCAGGGCATCGTGCGCGACATCGAACGCGCCCTGGGCAAGCCCATCGAGCGCCGGGAGCTGAAGGAATTCGACTATAACGCGGCCGCGCCTCAGGGCGGCGGCGGGGACAGCACCCGGAGCCAGGAACGCCAGGCGCGCGGGCAGGGACGCAGGCCCTCAGGCCAGGGCGGACGCCCTTCGCGGTCGTCGTCCCAGGGATCAGGGCCGAGGCGATAAGCTTCTAGAGCCGGGAGTCCATGAAAAAAACCAGGCACATCGGCATCCTCTGTTCGGGCGGCGACTGCCCGGGCCTGAACGCGGTCATCCGGGCGGTGGTGCGGTCCTCCTTGCGCCAGGGCCTGCGGGTCACCGGTTTTCAGGACGGTTACGCGGGCTTGGTCGAGGATCAGGGTAGGCGCTTGGGATATGAGGACGTCGCCGACATCCTCGCCCAAGGGGGCACGATCCTGGGCGCCTCGAACAAAGACAGCCCATTCGCCTACTTTGGAAAGTCGTCACGGCCCAGGGACCGGTCAGGCGATGCCCTGGCCACCGCGAAGCGGCGGGGCCTGGACGGACTGATCGTGCTGGGAGGCGACGGCTCCCTTAAGATGGCCGAAGGCCTTTCCAAGCTGGGCCTGGGCATCGTGGGCGTTCCCAAGACCATCGACAACGACATCTTTGGCACGGACCGTTCTTTCGGCTTTGACACCGCGGTCGCGACCGCCAGCGAATCCATCGACCGTCTTCGCAGCGTAGCCAGCTCGCTGCACCGGGTGATGGTGGTCGAGGTCATGGGCCGCTACACCGGCTGGCTGGCCCTCTATTCCGGCGTCGCCACGGGCGCTGATGTCATCCTGATCCCCGAGATCCCCTTCCAGATCCCCACCATCTGCAGATCCATCGACGCCCGCCGAAAACGCGGGCGCAAATCCAGCATCATCGTGGTCGCCGAAGGCGCCCCAGTTTTCAAGGGCCGCCGAGTGGTCCAATCCCGTTCGCCCAACGCCGTGGATCCTGTGCGCCTTGGTGGCGTAGGCGCCGTAGTGGCCAAGGCCATCGAAGCCGGCGCGGGCGTTGAGGCGCGGTCCGTGACCCTGGGCCACGTGGTCCGCGGCGGCTCCCCCACGGCCTTTGACCGGGTTTTGGCGACCCGTTTCGGCCTGGCAGCGGCGCGCCTGGTCGTGAAGGGGGATTTTGGAAAGATGGTGGCCTTGAAAGGCAACGCCATTGAAGAGGTCCCGCTGGCCGTTCCAGGGGCCGGGTATCGCGCCATTCCGCGCCAGGATCCCATGATCGGCGTCGCCCGTGAGATCGGCTGCAGCTTTGGGGACGTCCTGGAAGCGGACTGATCTAGCGGCCTTTTGGCGTCTTTTCAGGGACCTTTGTTATTGTATAATTTGGAGACGTTTTTCTTAGCCCCTGCGGAACCTTTGGAAACCTTGATGAAACAAAACGCGTTGGCCCGCTTAGCCGCCCTGAACCCCGCGGCGGAAATATGGTTCGATTCCTCCCCTTTAGTCTTCGAAAAATGGAAGCTGGATTTCCTGGCCAAAGAAGTGGACCCGGCCCGTCGCGCTTATTGGCAAGGGCAGCTTGAAAGCCTGCACCCCGCACACTCCAGCGGAGGCCTCTTGCGGGGGGTGACCACCAACCCGCCCTTGTCGCTGCAGGTGCTGTTGGAAGATCCGGACTCCTATCGCAGCGCCATCGACGAGATCAAAAAAACCGCCGCCCAGCACGATCCCCGCCAGCGTTTTTACAAGCTCTACTCCGGGATCATTAAAGAAGGGGCGGAGATCTTTTTGCCCCTTTTTGAGCGCAGCGGCTTCAAACACGGTTTTTTGTCCGGGCAGGTCGATCCGCGCGACTGGACCGACACCGACGCCATGGTGGCCATGGGGGTGGAACTGAACCGCTTGGCCCCGAATGTCATGATCAAGATGCCCGCCACCAAGCAGGGCATCGCTGGCATCGAGATCCTGACCGCAAAGGGGATCGCCACCAACGCCACCCTGTCCTTCAGCCTTTCCCAGATCCTGGGTGTGGCCGAGGCGGTCCGTGCGGGCCTGAAAAAGGCGCGAGCCGCTGGTGTGGACCTCTCGCGCTTCCGTTCCGTGATCACGATGATGCTCGGGCGCATGGAAGATGCCGCCGATTTCCAATCCCAGGCCCAGGGCCTGGGTATCAGCTTGAGCGATGAGGACAAGCGCTGGGCCGGCGTAGCCGTGTTCAAGAAAGCGTATGAGATCCTCGAGAAACGGGGCTACGAGAGCAAGTTGCTGGCAGCTTCGATGCGCCTGGGTCCCCAGGTCGATGGAAGGCCTAAGATCTGGCATCTGTCAAAATTGGCGGGCGCCGGGGCGGTCTTCACCATTTTCCCCAACATCATGGAAGCCTTTCTTAGGGAATACGACGATACGCCCCTTGAAAACGTGATGAGCGATGCCTTGCCGGCCGAGACCCTGGCCCGGCTCATGAAGATCCCTTATTTCAGGCAGGTTTACGACGAAAACGGGCTGGCCCCGGACGATTTCCTGTCTTTTGGCGCGGTCCAGGAGACCGCCAAGGCGTTCATCCAGGCGGCCGAAGACATGCAGGCGATGGTCGCCTAAGTTTTTTTGACAAGGAGGATTTTTGGACAAGATCTGGGATAGTTTTATGGCTGTCGGCATCGTGCACCCCATGGCCTTTCCGGCATCCTTGAAGGGCGAAGACCCCAGCATTCCGGACACGATCCGCGTCATCGCGGAGGACGGCTTTTTCACGGCCGCTGACGTGACCTGGGTCAAGGATCCCGAGGCGAGAAAACAGGTGGCGACGACCCTGCGGCAGAGCGGCTTAAGGGTCAATTTTGCAGGCCAAGTGGCTCAATTGCAGGCCAAAGCGAACCTCAACGCCGAAGATCCCGCGGAAAGGGACCGCTCGGTCGCGCTGATGCAAGAATGCGTGGACATGGCTGAGGAGATGGGAGCCCGCTCCTTCTCCATGCTCTCGGGTCCGGATCCGGGTGAGGAGAAACGGGAACAAGGCCTGGCTTTGCTCGTGGAGTCCTTGAAGCGCGTGGCCGCCTATGCCAAGACCAAGGGCCTGCCTTGTTCGGTCAAGGTCTTTGACCGGGACGTGGAAAAGAAGTGCCTGATCGGCAAGGCCGAGATCTGCGTGCGCTTGGCCGAGGCCATGCGCAAGGACTTTCCCGACTTTGGACTGGGGCATGACCTTTCCCATATCCCCCTGCTGGATGAAACGCCGGCCAAGACTCTGGCCTTGCTCGCACCCTTCTTGGTCCAGGCCCACATGGGGAACTGCGTCAAGAAAAAGGAGCATCCGCTCTACGGCGACGCCCATCCGCTTTTTGGGATCGAAGGCGGCGAGAGCGGCGCGAAGGAGCTGACGGCTTACCTGAAAGTGCTCTTTGACATCGGCTTTTTGGGCGCTGGGAAGCGCCCCTTTGTGGGCTTTGAGATGAAACCCTCCCCAGGCGTCAGTTCCGCCATGGTCATCGCCAACTGCAAACGCACTTTCAAGGAGGCCTGGGCCGCCCTATGAGCAAACCCCGCGTTTTTGTCGCCCGGCAGATCCCGCAACCCGGCCTTGACCTGCTCGCGGCCGAGACCGAGCTGGTGGTGGCGCCGCAGGACGGCGTGATCAGCCGTGCGGAGCTGGAAAAAGGCGTCGCGAGTTGCGACGCCTTGATCAGCATCCTCACCGATTCCATCGATGCCGCCTTGCTGGACATCAACCCGCGGCTCAAGATCGTGGCGGCTTACGCCGTCGGATACAACAACATCGATGTGGCGGCGGCCACGGCCCGCAAGATCCCCGTGACCAACACCCCCGGGGTCTTGACCGAATGCACCGCGGACCTGGCTTTCGCGCTGCTGATGGACGCCGCGCGGCGCGTGACCGAAGGAGACCGCCTGACCCGTTTGGGAGGCTTCAAGGGCTGGGGACCCATGTTCATGCTGGGCGGCGACGTGACTGGCAAGACTTTGGGGATCGTGGGTATGGGCCGTATCGGACAAGCCGTGGCG
The DNA here is from genome assembly GCA_040389285.1 of candidate division FCPU426 bacterium. Taxonomy (GTDB): domain Bacteria; phylum Oederibacteriota; class JAJYGY01; order JAJYGY01; family DAIDJD01; genus JAZKAF01. The sequence continues at coordinate 3,713 of JAZKAF010000147.1, read as the reverse complement.
CGCAGGGCCTCTGGCTTTGACATGAAGGTGCTCTACACCAAGCGGCAGGCCCTTTCGCAGACGGAAGAAAAGGAATTGAAGGCGACCCGGGTAGATCTGAAGACCTTGTTGGCTGAATCGGATTTCGTGTCCCTGCACTGTCCCCTGTCTCCGGAGACCAAGCACTTGATCGGGGCCGCGGAGCTGGCGATGATGAAGAAAACTGGCATCCTGATCAACACCTCCCGCGGGGCCGTGGTGGACGAGGCCGCGCTGGTGCAGGCCCTGAAAAACAAGGTCATCGGCGGCGCGGCGCTCGACGTGTACGAGGACGAGCCCGCCCTGGCCGTGGGGCTTGTGGGACTGGAGAATGCCGTCCTGGCGCCTCATCTGGGCAGCGCCACCCTGGAGACCCGCACCAAGATGTCCCTGATCGCGGCCCGTAATGTGCTGGCGCGTTTGCGGGGCGAGCGCCCGCCGAACCTGGTCAATCCCGAGGTCCTTGATTGAAAAAGCTCTCGTTCCTCTGCCTGGCGCTCCTCCTGGGGCTGGCCTGCATGACCGCCTGCCGGTCGCGGCAAGGCAAGCCTCACACGCTGCGCCTGCGCTACTGGGGGGATCTGGAGGAGATGGGCATCATCAGCTCGATGCTCGCCGATTTCAAAAAAGCGCATCCCGGTTCCATGGTGTCAGCGGAGCGCAAGCCAGCTGACAACACCTACAAGGACATCCTGCTGACGGAGTTTGCGGCGGGTCTTGCCCCGGACGTCATCTTCGTCGACGCGGAAGGCATGGACCAGCTTTTGGGCGAGGACAAGCTCCTCGATCTGACGCCGTTCCTTGAAAAAGAAAAAGATCTGAAGATCGCGGATTACTATCCCGCCATCGTCAAACGCTTCAGCAAGGACGGAAAGCTCTTTGTCCTGCCCCGGGACATCTCCCCGATCGCGGTCATCTATTACAACAAGAGCCTTTTTGACAAGGCCGGCCTGTCTTACCCCAAGGATGATTGGGACTGGGAGGCCCTGCGCAAGGACGCCCGTTTGCTGACCCACCGGAGCGCCGATGGCAAGGCCAGCCAGCTCGGATTCGCGGACGACCGGACCACGGCCGAAGGCTGGATCCTTTCGTCGGGGGGTTCCATGGTGGACGATCCCATCCATCCCACCCGGATCAGCGCCGACAGCCCCGAGGCCTTGCGCGGGATCCAGTTCCGCTGGGACCTGCTGCAAAAGGACCGTTCTATGGCCAGCCAGGCCGATACCCGCGCTTTTTTGGTGGGAGGGGATTCGCTTTTCAGCAACGGCATGCTGGCCATGTACCATTCTGGCATCTGGAAGACCCCCGCCTTCCGGAAGATCAAGGCGTTTGACTGGGATGTGGCCATGTTCCCCAAAGGACCGGGGGGCAGGCGCGCCTTCAGTTCGGGCGGTTCTGGTTATGCCATTCGCAAGGATTGCGCGGATCCCGAACTCGCCTGGGCCCTGATCAAGAGCCTGGCGGGTCCCGAGGGCCAGAAACGCTTGGCCATGACCGGACTGGCCCAGCCTGCCCTGATGCCGCTGGCCGCTTCTCCCTATTTTTTGGACGGCCAAAAGCCTCTCAACAAGAAAATGCTCCTGGAGGCGGCGAAGATCGGCGTCCTTCCGCCGGCCTGGGATGATTGGCCAGAATTCCTGTATGGGACTTGGTTACCGGCGATGGATGCGGTCTGGGTAAGCGGATATCATGGGGATCTGAAGGCCTTGGTCCACAGCACCGTGGAAAAGGGCAATAAGAAGTTTTTCCGGAGATAAGATGGTCTATCTTGGATTCGCGGACGAGGCGGCGGGCGACATCGAGGGGCAGATCAAGGCGACCAAAGCCTTGGGCTGGAACCAGATCGAGGCGCGCAACGTGGACGGGGTGAACCTCCACAACCTTCCGGACAAAGAATTCGACCGGGTGGCGGCGGCTTTGGAGGCCGCTGGCGTGGGGGTCTATTGCTTTGGATCAGCCATCGCCAATTGGGGAAAGGCCATTGATCAGCCCTTTGACAGCTCGCTGGAGGAGGCCCTTCGCGCGGTGCCCCGCATGCGCCGCTTGGGCACGCGTTTCATCCGGGTGATGAGCTTCGCGGTGCTGAAGGACCGGGAACCCGATGACCAGATGGAGGCAGAACGTTTCAAGCGCCTGAACCGGCTCCAGGAGATCTTCTCGGACGCAGGCCTGATCATGGTGCACGAGAACTGCATGAACTATGGCGGCATGGGCTGGACTTACACCCTGCGCCTGCTGGAGAACGTCAGGGGCTTGAAGTTGACCTTCGACACTGGCAATCCGGTGGTCGCGGAGGACCGCAGCAAACCCAAACCCTGGCCCCGGCAGGATGCCTGGGAGTTCTATGACCATGTGAAAGAGCACGTCGCCCATGTTCACATCAAGGACGGATATTACGACGAGGCCGCCAAAAAAGAGGTTTTCACCTACCCGGGCGAGGGGAAGGGCCAGGTCAAAAAGATCCTGACCGACCTCATCACGCGGGGCTATACAGGCGGCCTGTCCATCGAGCCGCATCTTTCCTCGGTCTTCCATCATCTTCCCGAAAACACGCCGGCCCGGGCCGAATCCATGATGGAAACCTATGTGGAATACGGTCGCCGCGTCATGGCAATGGTCGACGGGATCAAGAGGGGCGCCTGATGCCCTTTGTGATGGGCGTGGACGCTGGCGCCACCAAGACCCAGGCAGTGGTGGCAGATCTGCAGGGCAAGGTCCTGGCCGATGTCACCGGAGGACCCGGAAATTTTCAGGATATCGGGGTGGAGCAGGCGCGGCGGAATGTCGCCGAAGTGTTCAAGAAAACCCTTAAAAAATCAGGGTTAAAAGCCAGCCAATTGAGCGGCCTTTGTTTTGGCATGGCTGGCGCGGACCGCCCTGTGGAGGATAGCAAGATCATCCGGGGTTTCCTGGACCGGATCGCGGGCTCCCCCAGCTACCTGATGGTGGTGGACGTGCGCCTGATGCTGCGCCTAGGGACTGATAAGGGCGTGGGGGTGGCTGTCATCGCCGGCACTGGCTGCAACAGCATCGGGGTGAACCGGGCCGGCGAGGAATGGGCGGTGGGAGGCTGGCTGACCCAGAACGCCGGGGGTGGGCATCTGGGCCAGGGCGCGGTAGACGCCGCGATCCACGGATTGGATGGACGCGGACCCAAGACGCTGCTGGCTCCCATGATCTGTCGGGAATACGGCCTAAAGAAATTGGAAGACGTGCTGGAGCTTTCCTATTTTGACCGGCGGCATGAAAAAAAACGGGTGATCCATTATCCCGAACTCGCGCCTTTGGTGTTTAAGGCCGCGGAGAAAAAAGACAAGGCGGCCTTGGCCCTGCTTAAGTTTGAAGGATATGAGCTGGCCAGAATGGTGGACGCCGTGGTCAGGAAGATATTCAGGTCCACAAGCAGGCTGAACATCGTGCTGGGCGGAAGTCTCTTGCAGAAGGCAAAGCCGCCCTTGATACAAAAAGCCCTTAAACAGGAGCTCGCAAGGATGCATCCTAAGATCGACTTCCGCTACACGCTTCCAACCCAAGCGCCGGTCTATGGGGCCTTGGCCTATGCCATGGACCAGGCCGCGCAATTGAGGGGGATGCCATGAAGATATGCGTCATCGGGGCTGGCAGCACCTACACCCCGGAATTGGTCGAAGGATTCCTGCGCTTCAACAAGGAACTGCCCATCGACACCCTGCATT
>JAZKAF010000146.1:6569-11126 GCA_040389285.1 candidate division FCPU426 bacterium | reverse complement strand
TGTAGAATTTCCATTGTACCATCTTTTGAAGGAGCCTGAAGTGGCCCAAGAATATACCCTTTCGCGCCGCCTGCGCGAGCTGTCCATGAACCTTTTTTGGTCCTGGCAGCCTGACGTGGCCGAGCTTTTTCGCGCCCTGAACGGGGACCTTTGGGAAAAAACCCATCACAATCCCGTAGCCATGCTCAAACAGATGAGCGAGGCCGACATCGAACTGCGCGGCTCGGACGCCTATCTCAATACCCGGATCCTTTACGCCCATAGGCGCCTGCGGGAATATCTGGAGTCTGACGGTCCCTTGGGCGGCCTGCACGCCGGCCCTTTGAACGCGGCTCCGGTGGCCTATTTTTCGGCGGAATTCGGCATCCACGAATGCCTGCCCATCTATTCGGGCGGCTTAGGCATCCTGTCGGGCGATCATCTGAAGGCCGCTTCAGACATGGACGCGCCTCTGGTCGCGGTGGGCCTGCTCTACGCCCACGGTTATTTCCACCAGTGGATCGACACCGACGGCATTCAGAAAGAGCGTTACGAGGCCAACGAACTGGAAAACCTGCCCATTCGCCCCGCTTTATCCCCGGATGGAAAGCCGATCCGCGTGACCCTGCCCATGCCTGGCCGTTCGCTGACCATCAAAGTCTGGGAGGTCGCGGTGGGCCGCGTGCGCCTGTTCCTGCTCGATACCGACGCCCCCGAGAACAACGCCGACGACCGCATCCTGACGGACCGCCTTTACGGCGGGGACGAGGAAAAGCGCCTGAAACAGGAGATGGTGCTGGGGATCGGGGGATTGAGGGCCCTGCGCGAGGCCGGGATCCGTCCTGTGGTCCTGCATTTGAACGAAGGCCACTGCGCCTTCGCCCTTCTGGAGCGCGCCCGCGAACGGGTGCAGGAAGATGGACTGGATTTTCATCGCGCCTGGGTGGAGACCAACCGCCAATCCTGCTTCACCACCCACACCCCCGTGCCCGCGGGGCATGACCGCTTTCACGCCGACATGATGGAAGCCTATCTGGGCTGGATGCGTGAAAGCCTGCTTCTCGACCGGGCCGGTTTTCTGGGCCTGGGAAGGGTCGAACCCCAGAATGACGGCGAGACGTTCTGCATGACCGTGCTCTGCCTCAAGGGCTCCCTGCGCCACAACGCGGTCTCCAACCTGCATGGCAGGGTCAGCCGCGAGATGTGGCAGCGCCTTTGGCCGAACAGGGCGGTGGACGAGATCCCCATCGGGCATGTGACCAACGGGGTGCACCTTCCCACCTGGATGTCCCCGGTGATGCAGCGGCTTTTCGAGAGGGAACTGGGGCGGGACTGGGAACTTGGCCTGGCCGGCGCGGAGCTGCGCGGCAAGATCGACAACATCGCCGATGGCGAGCTGTGGGAGACCCACATGCTGCTGAAGCGTAACCTGGTGGCCTTTGTGCGGGCCGCCTTATTGACCCAGGCCGCCACCCGCGGCGAAAAGGATCCCAAGGTCGACGATGTGCTGGACCCGAACCTCCTGACCATCGGTTTTTCGCGTCGCTTCGCCACCTACAAGCGCGCGACGCTGATCTTCGAGGACATGGACCGTTTGCGGGCCATGCTGCTCGACCCCCAGCGTCCCATCCAGCTGATCTTCGCGGGCAAGGCCCATCCCAAGGACGACCCGGGCAAGCGGCTGATCAAGCAGATCTTCGACCTCTCCCGCGATCCGCAGTTGAGGAAGCGCCTGGTCTTTGTCGAAGACTATGACATCGGCATCGCCAGGCAATTGGTCCGGGGCGTGGACCTTTGGCTCAACAATCCAGAGCGGCCCTTGGAGGCCTGCGGCACCTCGGGCATGAAAGTGGCGCTCAACGGCGGGCTGAACTGTTCGATCCTGGACGGATGGTGGGATGAGGCCTATGACGGATTGAACGGTTTCGCCATCGGCGGCGCCATGGTCCACTCTGATTCGAGCGTGCAGCGCGGCCGTGACGCCCAGGGACTTTACCAGGCGCTGGCCGAGCAGGTGATCCCCGCCTACTACGAACGGGGCGGCAACGGCACTCCTCATGCCTGGGTGCGGCGCATGAAACGCAGCATGCAGAGCCTGGTTTGGCGCTATGGAGCCGCCCGCATGGTCGGCGATTATATGGAGCGTTTTTACCTTCCCGCCGCCGGAGCCCCCAGCAGCGCTGATTGATCCGCCTTAATCCACCATTTTTGGGCCTTTCCCCCCTGTGCCGGGATTGCTATGATGACCGGATGCCGCGCGGACGTGGCGAAACTGGCAGACGCGCTGGACTTAGGATCCAGTGGGGAAACCCTTGGGGGTTCAAGTCCCTCCGTCCGCAATACGAATTTTGAACTCAATATCACGAAAGGCCATCACCATGAAAGTAGTCGTTGTCGAGAGCGGGGACACCCAATGCCTCTTGGAGATCCAGCTGGAGGGGGAACGCGTCAGCCTGGAATATGAGAGGGTCTTCAACCGCCAGGCCTCCGAGGCCAGCCTACCCGGCTTCCGCAAGGGCAAGGCGCCCCGCAGCCTGCTCGAACAGCGCCTGGGTGAGGCCGTGCGCCAGGAATTCTTGAACGACCTGCTGCCGAAGGCCACCTTAGAGGCCGTGCGCGAGCAGAAATTGCGCATGGTGGGCTTTCCCCGCATCGAGTCGCTGGACTTCAAAGCGAAAGCCGAACCCCTCAGCTTCAAGGCCCGGGTGGAACTGAAGCCTGTGGTCGAACTGAAGGGATCGCTCGAGGGCATGAAGCTCAGCGCTCCCAGCGCCTCGGTGAGCCCTGAGGAGATCGAAGAGCAGATCAAGGCCCTGCGCGAGCGCCAGGGCGTTCCCGGAGCTGAAGTGGAGCGCCCCGCGGCCATGGGCGACCAGCTCTCCGTCGATTTCGAGGGCCGCATCAACGGCGAACTCTTCCCCGGAGGCAAGGCGGAAGCTTACACCGTGGTCCTGGGCCGCAAGCAGCTGATCCCCGGCTTTGAAGAGGGCCTGGTCGGCGCGAAAAAAGGCGAGACGCGCCAGCTCAAGGTGCCATTTCCCGCCGACTACCCCGCCGCCGACGTGGCGGGCAAGGACGCGGAATTCCTGGTCACGGTGCTGGAGATCCGCGAGATCAAGCTGCCGGAACTGGATGACACCTTTGCCAAGGCCCTGGGCGGAGTCGAGAACCTGGCCGAACTGCGCGACGCCGTGGGCAAGGCCATCGCCGCGCAAAAGGAGCGGATGCGCCGTGGCCGCCTGCAGGATGGCGCCGCGGCCCAGTTGCTCGAAAAATATCCGGTGAAGGTCCCTGCGGCCATGCTGAGCGGCGAACTTAACATCCTGATGGAGCGCGAAGTAGGACGGCTGCGCGAGCAGGGCATGGAGCCCAGCGGCGAAGAGGGCATGAAAGAGATCGCCCAGCGCCTGACGCCCATGGCCGAACAGCGGGCCCGGCTGAGCCTGATCCTGGAGACCATCGCCGACAAAATGGACATCGCAGTCACGGACCAGGAATTCCAGGATGACATGGCCCTGGCCGCGCCCCAACTGGGCATGAGCCTGGAGCAGACCCTGAGCTGGGTGCGTTCCCAGCCGAACCGCGAACTGGGTATCCGCGCCCGCCTGCGCGAGGAAAAAGCCCTGAAGTATCTTGTGGAAAAGGCGACCCTTACCGAGATCTGAACCTAAGGAGGCACTGTGGCATTGGTACCCATGGTCGTAGAGCAGACTTCCCGCGGCGAGCGCGGCTACGACATCTATTCGCGGCTTTTGAAGGACCGTATTGTCTTTTTGGGCACCCCGGTCGACGACTACGTGGCCAATTTGATCATCGCCCAGATGCTGTTCCTGGACAGCGAGGACTCTGAAAAGGACATGTACCTCTACATCAATTCGCCGGGCGGATCGGTGTCGGCGGGCATGGGCATCTACGACACCATGCAGTACGTGAAAGCCCCGGTGGCCACCATCTGCATCGGGCAGGCGGCTTCCATGGGCGCGGTGCTCCTGGCGGCGGGCGCCAAGGGCAAGCGCAAGTGCCTGCCCAACTCGCGGGTGATGATCCACCAGCCCTCGGGCGGGGCCCAGGGCCAGTCCACCGACATCCAGATCCAGGCGGCCGAGATCATGCGCATCCGCGAGATCTTGAACCAGATCCTGGCCAAGCACAGCGGCCAGAAGGTGGGCAAGATCCACGACGACACCGAGCGCGACCGCTTCATGTCCGCGGACGAGGCCAAGGCCTACGGCCTGGTGGACGAGGTCATCCTGTCCAAAGATCCCAACAAACGCTGACCAGGAAAGACGCCATGGCAAAGATGAAATGCACTTTCTGCAACAAGGCCCAGGACGAGGTCAAGAAACTGGTCATCGGCCCCGCGGCCAATATCTGCAACGAGTGCATCGCGCTCTGTTCGGACATCCTGGCTGAAGAGGCTATCCCGGCCTCCGAATCCAAGGCCCTGAAGCACAAGGCGCTGCCCAAACCTGCCGACATCAAGGCATCCCTGGATGACTATGTCATCGGCCAGGGCGAGGCCAAGAAGGCGCTTTCCGTGGCGGTCTACAACCACTACAAGCGCCTGATCAAGGGAGC
>JAZKAF010000146.1:0-6469 GCA_040389285.1 candidate division FCPU426 bacterium | reverse complement strand
GGCGGGCGCAAGCATCCCCACCAGGAATACATCAAGGTCAACACCGCCAACATCCTTTTCATCTGCGGCGGCGCCTTCGGCGGGCTGGAAGACATCGTAGCCCGCAGGGTCGGCAAGAAGACCGTGGGCTTTGGGTCCGAGACCGTGGCTGGCGGCCAGCAGCGCAAGGATGAGCTGCTCTCTCAGGTCCAGCCGGAAGACTTGATCAAATTCGGGCTGATCCCGGAATTCATCGGGCGCTTGCCGGTCATGTCCGCCCTGCACGACCTGGACGAGGACTCGCTGGTGCGCATCCTCAGCGAGCCCAAAAACGCCCTGGTCAAGCAGTTCGAGGCGTTGTTCCAGATGGACCGGGTCAAGCTGAAGTTGACGCCGGAAGCCCTGCGGGCCGTGGCCAAGGAAGCCCGCAAGCGCAACACCGGCGCCCGCGGCCTGCGAGCCGTGCTGGAAGAGACCCTGCTCGACCTGATGTATGAATTGCCTTCGCGCAACGACGTGCGGGAATGCGTCATCACCGCCGAAGTGGTCGCGCGCAAGGAAAAGCCCATCCTGGTGCTGGATGACCAGTCGGCCAAAACAGCCTGAACCCTCCCCACGGGACTTGCGTATAAACGACTATGAATAAAAACGAGACGATAAACGGCGATACGCTGCCTGTCCTGCCCCTCAGGGACATGGTGGTCTTTCCCGGCATGGTGGTCCCGGTGCTGGTCGGACGTCCGCGTTCGGTGCGCGCCGTGGAAGAGGCCATGCGCGGGGACCGGCGCCTGCTTCTGCTGGCCCAAAAGGCCCAGGGCAAGGAAGATCCCCAGCCTGGCGAGCTCTATGACTTAGGCGTTGAAGCCGAGGTCCTGCAGAGCGTGCGCCTGCCGGACAACGCCTTGCGCGTCCTGCTCGAGGCCAAAGAACGACGCCGGGTCCTGTCTTTTTCGAAGGCCAGTTCCTGGATGGAATCCAAGAGCCTGAGCCTCGCTTTGACCGAACCCGCGGCTCCGGCGTTGGAACCCGCCACCGGGGCGTTGTTGCGGCTCTTCGAGGAATTTGTCCGCCTGAACCCGCGCATGGCCCCCGAAGCCTACCAGAACGCCTCGTCCGTGGCCGAGCCCGGACGCCTGGCCGACCTGATCGCCCCCCATCTCAGCCTTAAGGTCCCCGAGCGCCAGAAACTTCTCGAGACCCTGGACCCGGCCCAGCGCGTGGCCGCCCTGTCCGCGGCCCTGGCCACGGAGAACCAGTTGCTGAACCTGCAGCGCCAGTTGCAGGGCAAGGTGCGCAAGCGCATTGAAAAGGGCCAGCGCGAGGCCTTCCTGCACGAGCAGATGAAGACCATCCAGCAGGAGCTGGGCCAGCGCGGCGAGGACCTGAACGAGGCCCGCGAGCTGCGGCAGCGCATCGAAAAATTGGCCATGCCCAAAGAGGCCAAGGAGAAAGCGCTCAAGGAATTGACGCGCATGGAACGCAGCCAGCCGATGTCCGCGGAGAGCACCGTCATCCGCAGTTACCTGGACGTCCTGTTGAGCCTGCCATGGGGCAAGCATACCAAGGACCGCCTGGACTTGAAGAACGCGGCCAAGATCCTGGAAGAGGACCACGCCGGCCTAGAAAAACCCAAGGGCCGAGTGCTGGAGCATCTGGCCGTGCGCAAGCTGGTGGACCAGTTGAAGGGTCCTATCCTCTGCTTTGTCGGCCCGCCAGGTGTGGGCAAGACCTCGCTGGCGCGTTCGATCGCCCGGGCCATGGGACGCAAGTTCGAACGCATCTCGCTGGGCGGCGTGCGCGACGAGGCCGAGATCCGCGGGCATCGCCGCACCTACATCGGTTCCATGCCCGGCCGCCTGATCCAGGGCCTGCGCCGCGCCGGGAGCTTCAATCCCGTGATCCTGCTGGACGAGATCGATAAGATGAGCACGGACTTCCGCGGCGATCCAGCCTCGGCCCTGCTGGAAGTGCTGGATCCCGAGCAGAACAACGCTTTTTCGGACCACTACCTGGACCTGGCCATCGACTTGAGCCAGGTGCTCTTCATCACCACGGCCAACCTGCTCTACGAGATCCCGGGCCCTTTGCGCGACCGCATGGAAGTGATCGAATTGCCCGGCTACTTGGACGACGAGAAGATCGCCATTGCCCAGCGTTTCTTGCTGCCCAAGCTGCTGAAAGCCCACGGCCTGAAAGCCTCCCAGTTGGACCTGGACGAAGGGGTCCTTCGGCAGGTGATCCGCGAATACACCCGCGAGGCGGGTGTGCGCGAACTTGAGCGCCAGATGGCCACCCTTTGCCGTAAAGCCGCCAAACACGTGGTGGATAAGGGCGCCAAGGCCGTGTTCAAGGTGACTTTGGAAAATCTTTCCGTGTCGCTGGGTATCCCAAAATTCCAAAAAGACGAGACCGAGCGCGAGGAGCAGGTCGGCGTGGCCAACGGCCTTGCCTGGACCGGCGCCGGCGGAGAGGTCTTGTCCATCGAGGTGACCCTCATGCCCGGCAAAGGGGCCCTGGTCCTCACTGGGACCCTGGGCGACGTGATGAAGGAATCGGCGCAGGCCGCCTTGTCCTGGGTGCGTTCCCACGCCGCCTCGCTGGGCTTATCCAAGGATTTTTACACGCGGCAGGACATCCACATCCATCTGCCCGAAGGTGCCACGCCCAAGGACGGCCCCTCGGCTGGTATTGCCATGGCCACGGCCCTGGCCTCGGCCCTGACTGGCCGCGCTGTGAAGCGCGACGTGGCCATGACTGGTGAGATCACCCTGCGTGGCAACGTGCTGCCCATCGGGGGCCTGAAGGAAAAATCCCTGGCCGCGCACCGCTCCGGCATCCACACGCTGATCATCCCGCGTAAGAATCGCAAGGACCTGGACGAGATCGCCGAGACCGTGCGCAAGGACGCCAAGTTCCATCTGGTCTCGAGCATCGAACAGGTGTTGGAACTCGCTTTGGAAAAGAAAAAGGCCACGCCTAAAAAGGGCGGAAGGGTGGAGGTCCCGGCGGCGCTCAAGTGGACGGGTGACGCGACCCAAGCCTGGGCATGAGTTTCAAGGCCGTTTTCGTCAAGTCGGCATCAGGCGTGCACCAGGCCCCGGTCTCGGATCTCCCGGAGATCGCCCTGGCCGGACGCTCCAACGTCGGCAAATCGTCCTTCATCAACGCGCTCTGCGGCGAAGAGGGACTGGCGCGGGTCTCCAAGACGCCTGGCCGCACCCGCCTGATGCATTTTTTCAACACCAACGCCGACTTTTGCCTGGTGGATCTGCCGGGCTACGGCTTCGCCAAGGCGTCGAAGGGCGAACGCGATAAGTGGCGCAGCATGGTGGAGGGATTTTTCAGGGGACGGCCCAACCTGAAACTGGTGGTCAGCCTGATCGATTCCCGCCATCCCGCCACCAAAGACGACCTGGCCATGCACGAATTTTTGCGCGATTGCGGCCTGAATTGGGAGCCCATCGCCACCAAAACGGACAAGCTTTCCGGAAGCGCCAAGGGAAAGAATTTGGCGGCCCTAAAACGGCAGTTGGGTTTGAGCTACACGCCGCTGGGTTTTTCAGCGTTCAGCGGCGACGGCAGGGAACGGGTCATACGTCACTTGAAGGAATGCGCGGCAGGGTATCAAGGCAACCCCAAGGGATAGCCTGGAAAAACCGCTTCAAGGAGGAAGTATGTCGGTATCCGCGGAACCGCGCAGCCTGCGCGGACAAAATTTCGACGCCCTGGGCTACCATGTCGAACGGGCCGTGTTCCGGAAAGACGAGATCGACGCTCTGCGCCAGGCCTTCACCGAGATGCACGCCAAGGGCGGGGTCAAAGGCCATTACGAGATCCAGCCGGAAGGGGTGGACGACGGCTACCACCACGTCTTCGGCAAGAGCGATCCTCTGGCCCTGTATCCCCGGGTCATGCATCCCCACAAATTCATGCCCCTTGCCAAGCGCGCCCTGCTCGATCCCCGCATCTTCGACATCATGGAAGAACTGACCGGCGAGGCCATGCTGACGGCCCAGACCATGTTCTATTTCAAGCCGCCCGCCGCCCGCGGCCAGGCCTGGCACCAGGACAATTTCTACCTCAGCGTCAATCCGGGCACCTGCCTGGCGGCTTGGGTGGCGGTGGACGCGGCCGACGACGACAACGGCGGCCTGCAGATCATCCCCCACACCAACGTCATCCCCGTGATCTGCCCGGACAAGAATGCCGACCCCTCGCTCTCCTTCACCAAGGAGATCGTGCCCATGGCCAAGCTGCTCGAGAACATGGGAGCCACGTTCGGCAAAGACCTGAAGGCGACTCCCCAGGGCGTGGAAGTCCATAAGCTACGGATGAACCCGGGCGACATCCTGTTCTTCAACGGCAGCGTGGTGCACGGCTCCGGCCCGAACCAGTCCAAGGACCGCTTCCGCCGTTCCTTTATCTGCCATTATGTGGGCGTATCCTGCACGGAGTTGGCCGAGCACTACCATCCGCTTTACAACCGCAATGGCCAAGTCGTGGAACGCGCGGTGGCCGTTGAAGGCGGTCCCTGCGGCGTGGAGCAGGAAGCTCCGCATTGACAAAAAAGCCATCCGCTCCGCTCGATTTTTTTCAGAGCCTGGAGCGTTGGAGCAAGGACGCGCGTCCGGACTGCCTTTTTGAGGGCGGCGGGCGCGCTTCTTATTTAAGATGGCGCCGGCGCTTCTTGCGGCATTACCTGCGCTGCTTAGGTCCCTTTCCGGCCCGAGTTCCTTTGAAGGCTAGATTGGTCAAAAGGGTCAAAGAAAAGGGCTACACGCGCGAGCATTGGATATACGACTCCAGCCCCGGCATCTCAGTCCCGGCCATTTTGTTGATACCCGACGGCCTTCGTGAGCCCGCGCCCGCGCTGTTAGCTGCCCATGGCCACGGCGGCGGCAAGACCGACGTCTGCGGCCTGCCCCACCCGGTCTGGGGCAAAAAGCACGCCGCCTGGACCCGCACCCTGGATTATGACTACGCGCGGCAGGCCGTCTTGCGCGGCTACGTGGTATTGGCGCCCGACTTCGCGCCGTTCGGTGAGCGCCGTCCACCTGAAATCTGGCTGCGCGACGACCGCGACGCCTGCGACATCGTGGACCTTTGCGCCCGCTATTTCGGGTTCAACTTGTTGAGCCTCAATCTTTGGGATGCGATGCGGGGCCTGGATCTTCTGGCGGCCCACCCAAAAGTGGATCCCCGGCGTATGGGCGTCATCGGACTTAGCTACGGCGGCACCTTGGCCGCCCACTTGATGGTGCTGGATAGGCGCTTGAAGGCGGGCGTGGTCAGCGGTTATGTCAGCACCCTGCTGGGCGATGCCTTTGGCATGCGCGGCAAGGGAAATACCTGCGGAGCCCAAGCCTTGCCCTGGCTTTTACGCCACGGCGATATCCCGGAGATCTTCGGATTGGTCGCGCCGAAGCCGCTGCTGTTGGAGATCGGGAAAGAGGAAGACTGTTTTGAGTCGGGCGATATGCTGAAAGCCAGCGCCAGAGTGGCGCGCATCTACCGCGCGGCGGGGGTCGGGAAGAATCTTAAGAAAGATGTCTTTGCAGGAGGGCACCGCTGGAACGGCGTGAAAGCATGGCCCTGGCTGGCGGCGCAACTGGGCCGTGGACAGCCCGCCGCCTGAGCCGGGCGATTTATTTTTTCGCGAAGTCTTTGAGCAGGTCTGCCAGGGCCTGGCAGCCCTCGAGCGGAAACGCGTTGTACACCGAGGCCCTGAATCCGCCCACATTGCGGTGTCCTTTAAGCCCGTCCATTCCTTTTGATTCCGCCAAAGCCAAAAATTCTTTTTCCTTGGATGCATCCTTCAGACGGAACGTGATGTTCATCAGCGAACGATCGGCCTTCACGGTCACAGCCGGGTCGTAGATCGCGGGGAAGGCGTCGAGCGCGTCATAAATAAGAGCCGCCTTCTTTTGGTTCATCGCGTCCACGGCCTTGACTCCCCCCTGCGCCGCGATCCACTGCAGCACCAAGTTGAAGACATACACGGAAAAAGCCGGCGGCGTGTTCAACAGCGAGTCGGCCTTATCATGGGCTGCATATTGGAAGATCGAAGGGATGTCCGTGCGTCCCGTGGCCATGAAGCTCTTTTTCAGCACCACAATGGTCACGCCCGCGGCGCCGGCGTTCTTTTGCGCGCCCGCATAGACCACGTCAAAGCGGCTGTAGTCGAGTTCGTGGCTCAAGAAGTCGCTCGAGGCGTCCAGGATGATGGGCGCGCCGCCCATGGCAGGGATCTCGCGGTGCTGGGTGCCTTCGATGGTGTTGTTGGTGGTCAGGTGGGCGTAGGCGGCTCCGGGCGTGAACTTAAGGTCAGTCGCGCAGGCCGAGTATTTCAGCGCTTCTGACGATCCGGCCACGTTCACGGTGCCGATCTTCTGGGCCTCTTTGATGGCCTTGTTGCCCCACTCCCCTTCGTTGATATAGTCGGCGGTCGTGCCGGGTTTCAAGAAATTCATGGGCAGCATGGCGAACTGCT
>JAZKAF010000145.1:0-5551 GCA_040389285.1 candidate division FCPU426 bacterium | reverse complement strand
TACGAGAGCCTGGAAAAAAAGCTGGAAGCCCTGGGAGCCCGGGTCCGACGAGTCGTGGGATGAGGCTCTGGGCGGCGGTCCTCCTCTTTGCCGCCGCAGGTCCCGCCTCTTCTGGCCAGCCCAAGTTCACGCGAGCCATGCTGGGCAAGGATATCCGTGGCGTGGTCCTGAACTTTGCCAGCGCCAGCGCCTCGACCTTGGACATCCAGTCGCCTTCCCTGGGAGACCCCGGGCTGGAGCGCGACTTGGCCCAGGCCGTCAGCCGGGGCGTGAAGGTGCGTTTATTGCTCTCGCCCGCGTCCAAGGCCAGCCGTTCTTTCGCGGCGCAGAATAAGATAGCCGCTCTGGCTCCGCGTTGGAGCTCGGTGGACAGTGACGCGCGCTACTGGATCGCGGATAAGGCGAAGATCCTGACCGGCACCTTCGACGCCGCCACCGCCCCGATGGATACGCGGCTGGAATGCCTGTTCCGGCTGGATGACGTGAAAACGGCCGCGGCCTGGACCCGCAGGTTCAACCGGCAGTGGGACCGCGCGTCAGGCACCCTGCCCGAACGTTATAGGCTGGAAGACGAATTGGAGGCTCTGCCAAGTCCGGTGGAGCCCGCAGACAGGTTGCCGAGGCTGAAGACCGGCCGGCATTGAAGGGAACACCCGTCGCCATGCGGATCGTCAGGATAAAAAATCAGGCCGAGCTGGCGCGCGCGCTGAAGCGCATGCGCTCCGGATCCGAGGCCAGCCCCGCGGACCAGGCTGTGGTCGCGCAGCTTTTGAGCAAGGTCCGCCGTCAGGGAGACAAAGCGCTGCTCGAGGCCACGCGCCGTTTTGACGGCTGCAAGGTGGCTCGGGCCGCGGACCTTCGCGTCTCGGCCGCCGAGATCCGTGCGGCTAGGAAAGCCTTGTCCCCCGACTTCTTAAAGACTTTGAAGCGGGTCAAAGCCAACATCGCGGCGTTCCAGGTCCCCTTAAAAAAAGCCTCCTGGCGCCGGCGTATGCGTCCGGGCGTCTGGCTCGGGCAGAGCGTTCGGCCCCTGAACCGTGTGGGCCTTTACGTCCCCGGCGGGGAAGCTCCCCTGATCTCCACCGTACTGATGACCGCCGTGCCGGCCGCGGTGGCGGGCGTTCAAGAGATCGTGCTTTGCAGCCCGGACCGGGGCAAGGGCCTGGACCCCCGCTTGCTGGCAGCCGCGGAGCTCGCCGGCGTCACCGAGATCTATCGCTTGGGCGGCGCCCAGGCCATCGCCGCGATGGCCTATGGCAGCGCCAGCATCCGCAAAGTGGAGAAGATCGCAGGCCCAGGCAGCCGTTGGGTGAATTTGGCCAAGAAACAGGTCTATGGCGAGGTGGGCATCGACTCCTTAGCGGGGCCCAGCGAGGCCATGGTCGTCGCTGAAGAAGGCGTGGCCCAGCCCGCGTGGCTGGCTGCGGACCTTTTAAGCCAGGCGGAGCACGCTGGCGACGAGACCGCGATCCTGGTCACCACGTCCCGCGTCCTGGCGCAAGCCGTGCTGAAGGAATTGAAGGCCCAGTTGGCCGCGCTTCCAAGGCGCAAGGTGGCGGAGAGCTCGCTTAAGAAGCATGGCCTGGTCGCCGTGGTCAAGGATCTCGGGCTGGCCCTGGATCTGGTGAACGCCGTGGGGCCCGAGCATCTGCAGTTGATCCTAAAGGACACGGAAGCTTTCGCTTCCAAGGTCAGGGCCGCGGGAGCCATCTTTCTGGGGCCGCACACGCCCGTCGCGCTGGGAGATTTTTTGGCGGGTCCCAGCCATGTGCTGCCCACTGGCTCGACCGCCCGCTTCATGAGCGGATTGTCGGTGGAGGATTTCCAGGTGAAGAGTTCCTTGATCCGTTATGACGCGGCGGCCCTGGCCGCGGCCGGGCCCGACCTGACCGCGATGGCCATGGCCGAGGGGCTCGAAGGCCACGCCCGCAGCGCCAGCATCCGAAAGGAAAAAAGACGATGAGTGCCCGTAAAGCGCAGATCAAACGCAAGACCCGGGAGACCAAGATCGACCTGGTCCTGGACCTGGACGGATCTGGAAAGACCGACTTCAAGACCGGCCTTCCCTTTTTGGAGCACATGCTCGATTGCCTGTGCCGCCAGGCGCTCTTTGACCTGAAGATCCGGGCCGAAGGGGACCTGAAGGTGGACGACCACCACCTAGTCGAAGACCTTGGCATCGCCCTTGGCGACGCGCTCGCGCAGGCGCTGGGGGACAAGGCCGGGATCCGGCGCTATGGCTCGGCCTCGGCACCCTTGGACGAGGCGCGGGTGGAGGCGGTGCTGGACCTTTCAGGACGGCCCTACCTGGCTTATGGCCTTCTGTTGGCCAACAAGAAGGTCAAGGACTTCGATCTTCAGCTGATGGAAGAATTCACCCGGGCCTTTTCCGACCGCGCGCGCATGACCCTGCACCTGACCCAGGGGGCTGGGAAGAACAACCACCACATCCTGGAGGCCGCGTTCAAAGCCCTGGGACTGGCGCTGCGCCTGGCCGTGGAAAAAGATCCCCGGCGCAAGGGCACGGTCGCTAGCACCAAAGGCACCCTGATCCTGTGAAGACGCGCATCGGCATTCTGGACTATGGGCGCGGCAACCTACGCAGCGTGGCCAAGGCCCTCGAGGCCGTGGGGGCCGAGGCCTTGATCAGCGACAGCCCGCGCGCCTTGGACGCCTGCAAGGGCTTGCTGGTGCCGGGCGTGGGAGCCTTCGGAGACTGCATGGCCTCGCTGAAGCGGCGCGGCATGGTCACGTTCCTAAAAAAGGCGGCCAAAGAAGGCCGGCCCATGCTGGGGGTCTGCTTGGGGGAACAGCTTTTTTGCGAGTCCTCCAGCGAATTCGGTCGGCATGAGGGCCTGGGTTTTTTTGACGGCAAGGTGGCCCGCTTTAAAAAAGGGCTCAAGGTGCCGCACATGGGCTGGAACCAAGTGCGCTTCACCGCCGACTGCCCCTTGCTGCGGGGCCTGAAGACCGGCAGCGAGTTCTATTTTGTGCATTCCTACCGCGTGCGCCTGCGTGACCGCTCCGCCGCCGCCGGCACCACCCGCTACGGCTCGGAGAGCTTTGATTCGGTGCTCTGGAAGGGAAACCTGTTCGCTACGCAGTTCCATCCGGAAAAAAGCCAGCGCGCGGGCCTGCGGCTTTACAAGAATTACTGGGACCTGGTCCAAGCGGCCTGAGAAAAAAGGGGATCTTTTCGTGATCATCATTCCTGCCATCGACCTTCGCGGAGGCCGCTGCGTGCGCCTGATCCGCGGCGACCTGCGCGACGAGACCGTGTATTCCGAGAATCCGGTGTCGATGGCCAAGCTCTGGCAGGGTAAAGGGGCGCAATGGCTGCACGTGGTGGATCTCGACGGAGCTATCACCGGCAAGCCCGCCAACCTGGACCACGTCTTCGCCATCGTCAAAGCGCTGAAGATCCCGGTGCAGTTCGGGGGCGGGATACGCGACTTTGAAAGCCTGAAGGCCGTGCTCGACAAAGGCGTGGCGCGGGTGATCCTGGGCACTTCGGCCGCGCTGGACGAGCGCTTTTTAAAGAAGGCCGTGGATAAATACGGCGATCGCATCGTGGTGGGCGTGGACGCCAAGGACGGCTACATCGCCCTGAAGGGCTGGGTGGAGACCTCCAAGCGCAGCGCCCTGGACTTTGCCAAGGACATGCAGGCCGTGGGCGTCAAGCGGCTGATCCACACCGACATCAAGAAGGACGGCATGCTGTCTGGGCCTAACGTCAAGGCCTGCAAAGAACTGGCGGCTTCCATCAAGATCCCGGTCATCGCCTCGGGCGGCGTCACCAGCCTGCGCGACGTCGACCGCCTGCGCCAGCTCGAACGCTACGGCGTGGACGCGGCCATCGTGGGCAAGGCGCTTTATTCCGGCGCCATGGAGCTGAAAGACGCCATCAAGGTGGGGGCGGGCCTGGCTTCGGCCCCGGCCAAGAAGAAAAAGAAAAAGAAGGCTGGCAAGGGCTGATGCTCTGCAAACGCATCATACCCTGCCTGGACGTCAAGGACGGGCGTGTCGTGAAGGGCGTTCGTTTCGTGGCCCTGAAGGACGCGGGCGATCCCGTGGAAGCGGCCAAAGCCTATGAAAAGGCGGGAGCCGACGAGCTGGTCTTCCTGGATATCGCCGCCAGCCACGAAAAACGTGGCATCCTGCTGGATGTCGTGCGCCGCACGGCCGAACACTGCTTCATGCCCCTGACCGTGGGCGGTGGGGTGCGCTCGGCCTCGGACATGAAATTGTTATTACGCAACGGCGCGGACAAGGTCTCGGTGAACACCGCCGCGGTGAAGCGCCCCGCCCTGATCCGCGAATGCGCGCTGGCTTTCGGGTCCCAATGCGTGGTGCTGGCCATCGACGCCAAGAAGGCGCCGGGCAAGCGCGGGCGCTACGAGGTCTTCTTGCATGGCGGGCGCACACCCACCGGACTGGACGCGGTGGCTTGGGCGCGGCGCGCCGTGAAGCTGGGGGCCGGCGAGATCCTGCTGACTAGCATGGACGCGGACGGCACCCAGGATGGCTATGACCTGGCCCTGACCCGCGCGGTGGCGGACGCCGTCCCCGTTCCGGTGATCGCCTCGGGAGGGGCAGGCACCCTGGCGCACCTTAAAGAAGTGCTGACCAAGGGACACGCGGACGCGGTGCTCGCCGCCTCGATCTTTCATTTCAAGAAATTCAGCATCGGCCAGGCCCGGCGCTACCTGCGCAGGGCCGGCATTCCCGTTCGAAAGGATCCGTGACGCCATGGACTGGATCGAGAGCTTGAAATTCGACGCGCAGGGGCTGATCCCCGCCATCATCCAGGACCACCAGGACGGCGAAGTCCTGATGATGGCCTGGATGAACCGGGAATCCCTGGCGGCCACGATCAAGACCGGCAAGACGCATTTTTGGAGCCGCTCGCGCCAGAAGTTCTGGATGAAGGGCGAAGAGTCCGGGAACGTGCAGCTGGTGAAGGACCTCTCGTTCGACTGCGACCAGGACGTGCTCTTGCTGAAGGTGGAGCAGGCCGGCGGAGCCGCCTGCCATACCGGCCATCGCAGCTGTTTCTACACCCATTTGGTGGACGGAAAGCCGCAAGAGAGCGCGGCCACGGTCTTCGATCCCGCAAAGGTCTATAAAAAGTGACGATCGTCCCGGACTTCAAGTCGTTCCAGTCGCTGGCTGCCAAGGGCAACCTCATCCCCGTGCGCCTGGAACTGCCCGCGGACCTCGAGACGCCTGTCTCCGCGTTCGCCAAGCTGACCCGCTGGGGCAAGGCCAAGCGCTCCTTCTTGCTCGAGAGCGTGGAAGGCGGCGAAAAGGTCGGCCGCTATTCCTATTTGGGAGTGGATCCGGACATCGTGCTCGAGACCCGGGCACGCAAGGGACAGGAATGGGTGGGCGGCAAGAAGCGGTCTTTTGAAGTGGCCAAGGACCCGCTCGAGGAATTGAAGACCCGGATGGCGGCTTACCGGCCCGTGGCCGTGCCCGGCCTCCCCCCTTTCTGGGGCGGAGCGGTGGGGTATCTGTCCTACGACTGCGTCCGCTTCTTCGAGAAGATCCC
>JAZKAF010000144.1:0-4442 GCA_040389285.1 candidate division FCPU426 bacterium | reverse complement strand
GAATTCGTCGGCGTGGGCGTGCTGGTCAAGGTCGCCGTGTAGGTGGGCGAAGGCGTGACCGTGGGCGTGGCCGAAGGCGTCGACGAAAAAGTCGAAGTCGGCGTGAAGGTCCAGGTCGGCGACGGCGAATTCGTGCGCGTCGGCGTGTTGGTGGGCGTGCCGTTGGGCAACACGACCGTGGCCCGGTTCGAAAGGTACGGGCCGTACACTTCTTCGGTGGCGCCATACTTGGCGGTGTTGGAAATACTGCCCGGACCCGTAGCCGTGACTGTTCCGGACCAGGTCAGCACCGTGCAAGCCGTGGCGCTCAAGGAGATCCCGCTCCAGGAGACCACCCCGCCGCTTTGCGTGCAGCCGTTGGTGCATCCCACGTAGCTGATCCCCACCGGTACGGTGTCCCAGACCTGCACGTTGGTCAGGCCGCCGCCAGTCAGCGGGGCGGCGGTGGTGTCCAAAGAAAAGTTATCCCAGCGGTTGAAGCCAAAATCGGAAGCGAATCCGGAGTAACCAACGTGTGAATCGGGGATGAACGAGCTGGCCACCGTCAACTTGGTGACCCCGTTCACTTTGATGATGATCTGTCCTCCGCCGATCACCGCGCAAATAGTCTTGGTGCCGGTCAGATCCACGTTCGTTGCGGTGCCGATGGTGGTCCCGAATGAGGCCACCGTCAATCCGGTGCCGGTCTTTAACGTGAGGGTGCTTGTGACGCCATTGGTGCCGCCCCCTTTGACATCCAAAAAGATAGCTTTGCCTGTGCTTGTGACCGCCTTGAGCACGATGCCCTTGGGGTCGTTGTTGTCATAATAAATATGGTCGGCACAGAAAGTCCCGGTGTTGAATGGGCAGCTCGTCTTTAACAGCACCTTGGCGTTGAAATCGCTATTGTCCAAATATCCGGCGGTGGTGTACTCATAGGCGGGATCATTCTGGTAAAAAGCCCCTCCTTGGGTGAATTTGAACCCGCTCAATTTCCCTGAATTAAAATTGTCAGTGCATAGGGTGCCACCTACCGCACGCAGCCCATTGTTGCAAACGTTAAAGCTGTAGGTGACAGGACCGCCGGTGGTGACGTTGCTGGGCGAGGCCGTTTTAGTCAGCGTCAGGGCGATCGGCGACTGGATGGCCTGGTCGCAAGTCCCGCTGCCACGGATCTGAAGGACGGTGGAATAGATATATAAACCGCCCGCCTCAGAACCTGTGCCTCCAAAATAAGCCTTGGTCTGGCCAGGATTAAAGACGCCAGCGCTGTTAAAGGTCTGGGTGTAGACATTGGAACCAGAACTGCTCGGCTGGATATTGGATGCACTGGACCATGCGACGGTACTGTAGGCGGCGTCGCTGTAGATGCGGTATTGCTCGGTGTCGGTCCCCTGCTTTCCCGCAAAGCCATGCCATTGAACGCTGACATCCACCGTGCTTCCTACGGGATTGTTCTGGTCAGTCCAGTCCAGCGTGTAATTCGCCCAGTCCGTGCCAGTGGAGCCGGCGAAATCAAGGCCTTGTGCCAGGACGATCGTGGTGCAGGGCGAGCTGGCCAGCTCATAAAGAACGAACATCGAGGTGGCCATCCAACCCGAATCTGTTCCAGCCAGGGAATAGCTGCCGTTGCCCGTGACGATATTCGCCCCGGTAGGTCCCACGTTATAACGCTTTGCCAGGGCGGTTGTGCCGGTATTGACCCCGATCACTCCGTCATCCGCCAGGGCATCGGCATAAGCGTACCAATTCAAATTCTGGCCCGACAAGACTACCGGCAGGTTACTCGCGCCATAGCTGGCATACTCCAGCATGATATAAAGGAAGGCATCGATGATCTTGGCGCCGGCTGGAATGCCTGCGATGGTGAGGCTGCAGGCGCTGGGGCCTGCGGTGCAATAAGCCGATGTATAGCCGCCGTGGCCTGACCAGGCATAGGTGCGGGCAAGGCCATCGGAGATGGGATAGAGGTTTGAGGACACGGCGCGCAGGGGCGAGACCCCGCCGGTCACAAGGACCGCCAGGAAGGCGAGGCTGATCAAAAATTTATTCAATCGACGCATGGCAAGTCCCAGGCCTTTTATCGTCCATTTCAGGCATTCGTTTTCTCGACAAAAAAACGAAATACCGATTCAAATCAACGTGATTCTTTAGACGTGGAAGCCCAAAAGGCTTTCCCATTTTTTTAAGGCAAACTATTGTAAAAGATTTGTTTTCAGGGCGTGGATAATTCTAATTAACTATTTCAAAAGAAGAAACTTCTGATTTTAGGGTTGGAAATAAAGGGGTTTTTCTTACCGAATACCCTCATCCCATGTAGGGGCACGTTGCAACGTGCCCCTACATCCCACGCATCCTCTTCCACCCCGCCTTTTCCCTCACCCCGCAGCAAATCTACGACCGTCCCCAAGGCAGGGGTTTTTCGTGACCCGAATTCCCTCACCCCGCAGCAAACAAACTTACCTTCCCGGAGGCTGCGACCCTCTCCCGACAGGGGTCGGGAGAGGGTCCTACAGGATCCTTGCAAACCCTCTCCCGCTCCCTAGCGGGAGAGGGTGGCGGCGAAGCCGCCGGGTGAGGGAAGGAACGCGCGAATGCCCCACCCGATCAAGTTGTTTTCAAAATCCATTATTCAAATCCGCTTTGCGCTCTAAAAATTGAATCTTGGCGTCGAGGCTAGGATCGAACGGGCCCACTCTGACAGCAGTTTTATAGGCCCTGATAGCTTCTTCTAAACAATCCAGCTTTTCTAATATTGCGCCTTTTTTCATGTAACGATCGTGGGAAGGCCCATTACTCACGATCTCGCTTTCAATCTTTTTTAGTTCAAGATTTTTCTCGCCACAAGGTGACATCGCGATGGGTCGCTGAATCGGGCGATCCTTGGGGCCATGGGTGGACCGATAATCGCTCCAAAGTCTTTCTAGCAGTAGTTCGAACTCTGGAATACATATGCCAATCAATAATGAATAAGCCTTCACCAAATCCCTGGCCTCGTCATTACTCTTATCTGCTTCGATCCACACAGGAACAACAAATGCCACACCTAACCCAACACTCACCATGAAAGGCCATCCCCCGAGGGCGAGTTGATCGGGTGGCTTGTCTTCGGAAGGCTTGATCCTGGCGCCAGCGCATCCGGATATCATGGCCGCCAGGGTGATCATGACGATCAATTGTTTGAACATGCTCAGCAGTTTAGCACAAAAAAAATACCCCGCCTCGTGACAGGGTATTTGATGTTTCGGTATTTGGAATAGCCTTAACGTATCACAGCCACCTTGAGCATGGCCCGTTTTGCTGTGCCGCTCGGCGTCAGATATTCGAAGGCGAGCACGTAGATCCCGCCAGCGGCCTGGCGCAGCGGCAAGATCATCTGTCCGGGCTGATGCGGATCGGCCAGGGCCTGGCTGACCAGGCGTCCTGACAAGTCATAGAGCCTGCCCTGGGCGCTTCCCGCTCGCACGGCGTAATCCCAGTAACGCACGGGCACGCCGCCGTATTGTTTCAGGTCAGCTTCGCGTAAGGGCGAGTTGAGCACCAGGGCGTGCGCGTCTTCGGTGTCCTGTTCCGCGACCACTTGCACCTGGCGAAGGACCTTGGTCTCGCCGCCCTCAGCACGATCCGCCAGCAACTGGATGGTGTAGATGCCCGCGCTCACCAAGAGCCCCTGGTCGTTGCGGCCATCCCAGCTCCAGCTGGTGATGCTGCCGCTTTCGCGCTTTATCTCGCCTTTCAAGGACTTGCTGATCGGAGAGAACGCATCCTGGTCCAAAGTCAGGCCGATGCCCTGGTCGCCGGTTGAGAAACTGCGGTGATAAACGAGTTCGCCCGCGCTGTTGAAGATGTTGATCTCGGTCTTGCTAAGCGCCTCGATCACTGAGATCTGCGCGGCATAGGTCTGTTCGTCCCCAAAGCTATCCAGAACCGTGGTCTTGATGTAGTAGATGCCGCCTTTGACTGGGCTTCCCGAGCCAGCCAGGCCGGTCCAAGAGACCTGGTTGCTGCCATTAGCCAGCGTGCCGTCAAAGCTCAGGCTCACTCCGGTCACGCCCGCCAGGACCACCGTGCCGTTCAGGCGAGGGGCGCCGGGCATCAGGGTGATGCCGCCCACGTAGAGCAGGGCCACCTGCTCGCCCGCGCTGTTGTAGACCGCCACTTTCAGGTAATAGGGCATGGCCTGAGGCGTGGGGCTGATCGTGGGGCTCACGGAAAAAGTCGGCGACACGGTCTTGGTGGAGGTCTCGGAGCGCGTGGGGCTGGGCGTCTTGGACTCGGTAGGCGTGGCGGAATCCGTGAAGCTGGGAGTCTCTGTGGCGGAGTCGGTGGGGGACTGGGTGCCGGTGTAGGTATAGCTCTCGGTGTAAGACTCGCTTTCGGTCACCGTGGGACTATCGGTAGCCGTGTCCGGTGGCGTGGCGGTAGCAGTGTAGCTCGGGGTAGCCGTCGGCGAGTCGCTGAAG
>JAZKAF010000143.1:0-21286 GCA_040389285.1 candidate division FCPU426 bacterium | reverse complement strand
ACCAACAGAGCGTTCGTTTCCATGGTGTAGTAAGACAGGATCATCAAGGCTTGGGACAAGACCCAGCCCTGGGCTCGAACCCAGGTTGCCTCATCCACCGCGAGCGCCTTCTTGAAAATCTGGCGAGCATCCGCAGGCAGGATCTTCCAGGCGACCATCATGTCGCAGGCTGGATCACCCACGCCTAGCCCTCCAAAGTCGATCACCGCGCTGAGCCGTCCGTTTTGCGCCAAAAGGTTTCGCGCATCGAGGTCGCCGTGGATCCAAACGGGTGGACCCGACCATCTGGGCGCCAAGAGTGCCGCTTCCCAAAGGGCGTTCACGGCATTCACATCTATTTGAGGACCAAGGGCCTCGATGGCCTTCCGGGTTGCAGCATCTCTCTGCTGAAGAGGCACACCCCGGAAAAAATTATGTTCCGCAGGCAAAGGACCACCCTGAGGGCTGATGCGCTGCAAGGCTGTTATGAATTGAGCCATATCAAGCGCCAACTGGTTTTTATCCCTGACCGGCGTATCCACAAGGTTCTCGCCCGGCAGCCAGCTATAAACCGCCCATTCAAAAAGATAGCCCTCTCCGGGTGCCCCGCTGGCCAAGGGAATTGGAATCGCCAGCGGCAACTGCGGCGCGAGCCTTGGCAGCCACTCCCGTTCTTTTTTCAAAGTTTGGTTAGTGCCTGTGCTGCGCGGAAAACGCAGCACCTTGTCATTACCCAGGCGGTAAAGCTGGTTGTCAGTTCCGCTGGGCAGGAATAGCTCCATGGCAAGGCCTGCCCAAGTCGGGAACTGAGCTGCTAACAAACGCCCTATCAGAGCCTGATCAAGCTCCTGCATTGCCTGTCTTGACCTTCCCGGCCCGTTTGTAGTGGGCAACGATCACTCCCGTGGACGTCACCAGGCTTTCGGTCATTTTGAACGCCGCCGGGATCGCGCCACCCCCGAACAACTTCTTTCCTTTACCCAGGGTCAAGGGGTGGATCTTGAGCCAGAGCTCGTCCACCAGATCATGTTTGAGCAGCAGTTGGATCAGCTCGCCACTGCCCCAGACCTGAAGGTTGCGTCCCTTCGTTTTTTTAATCCTCTTGATGTCGTCCAGGCTCTTTAAGAAAACCGAGTTTTTCCAGTCCGATTTTTTCACGGTCCTCGACAGCACATACTTCATGCCTTGATTGATGCCCGGCCAAAAATCCGCATGCGCGGGCCAATAGCCTTCCCAGATCTTGAAGGTCTTCCTGCCCAAAAGGTAATCCGCGGGCTTCAGTTCCCTTTCAACGACCTTTGAATAAGCTTTGTCGCCAAAAGGAGCGGTCCATCCTCCATATTTAAAGCCGCCGGATGGATCTTCCTTAGGCCCGCCCGGCGCTTGTAGGACGCCATCTAAACTGATCATGGATAGAACGATGATTTTTCTCATAGCGCTAGAACCTCCCTTTCAATCGTTGCCCCAGCCTGGGATCGCGGCGGCCTGTTTCAGCCACTTGGCTATCTGCTTTTCATCCATGTCGTTTTCATGCACGTCGATCCAACGCCCGTCGCCCTTGCCGCCGGGCGGGACCGGGTTCAGTGAAGTGCCCTTAAAAAAAGTCAGCTTGACGTAGCTAGTGAAGACGTGAAACGAGACGAACCAGCCCTGTCCCGCGATGCCATAGAACGGCGAATTCCACTTCACGGCCTTACGGGCCTTTGGAACGCTACGCATGATCAGGGCATCCAGGCGCCGGCCCACATCGCCCTTCCATCCCGCAACAGCCGCAAGATAGGCCCGCACCGGCGCTTCTCCATCCCCCTTGGCGATCTGCGGATTCCCGCCCGCCAGCAGCACCGGCTTGGGTTTGATTGCCTTCTTGGTTTTCTTAGCTGGTTTGTTTGGCATGGCTCCTCCCTGATAGTTCGAGATCAGAATTTAGCCGCGGCGTTCACAAAATAAGTGCGATGCGGGTAGGGATGCACGTCGTAGTACTGGGCACTCAGCAGGTTGTCGATCCCCAGTCCCAGACGTATTCCGTCCCATTCACAGCCAGCTTTCAGATCAAAGACCAAACCGCTGCTCTGGCCACCGTAAGTGTCTCCGTTGCTGTCGGCATTACTCAGCAGCGCGTACTGCTTGCTGAAATAGCGCCCAGCCAGCGTGAGGTCGGCGTGCTCGCCCAAGTGGGCCGTGTTGATCAAGACAAAGCGGGCCTGGGTGGTCTGAGGCAACTGGTTGCCCTTGTACGCCGTGAATTTATTATCCTCCACCACGCGGGGGTCCTGAAGCGTGCAGCTGCCGTTCAAGTCCCAGAAACCGAAAAGCCCCGTCCTGGCCCCGCTCAACTCCAGCCCCTGAGTCCTGGCACGCTCCACGTTGACATAGGTGGTCTGGTTCGGGGTCACAGTGCTGTCGGTCTGGTAGATGATGGCGTCATAGACATCATCTACGTAGTAACTCGCCTGCACGCGCGCGGCGCCCTTGGACCATCCCACAGACATCGTACCCTGGGTGCCGTTCTCAGGCTTGAGCCCGGGGTTGGAGATGTTAGCGCTGGTATAGTTGAACGCGTTCTGAAAAAGCTCCTCCGCGATGGGATAGCGCGTGGCTTGGGCATAGCCCGCCGCCAGCTCAAAGCTGCCGACATTGTACCGGGCCGTGGCCTTGGGCGAGAGACGCTCCTCAAAGCGCCCGGCAAAGCGCAGTGCCAGGGCTGGCGTGTTCTGGAAAGCACCGTAAGCCTGCCAGTGCTCATAGCGCAATCCCCCTGTCAGCGTCAGGTGCTCCAGCGCTTTGGCCTC
The DNA here is from genome assembly GCA_040389285.1 of candidate division FCPU426 bacterium. Taxonomy (GTDB): domain Bacteria; phylum Oederibacteriota; class JAJYGY01; order JAJYGY01; family DAIDJD01; genus JAZKAF01. Next base: position 18,518 of record JAZKAF010000143.1, on the reverse strand, counting down.
GATCTGGCCGAAGGTGGCCCGGGTCTGGGTGCCCCCGCCGGTGATCTGGGCGATCGTCAGCAGCTCCGTGCTCAGCCAATTGGCGCTGTTGTAACTGTTGAAGCGCATCGTGTAATTGTCGTAATGCCCGCCCACATAGGCGCTCAGCCAGTCCGCGCCGAGGTTCGATTTTCCGGCCTTAAAGTCCAGCGTCTGCCAACCCGTATCCTCGTAGCTTTTGAAGCTGCCGATCAGGCGATTGGCAGCTGTCTGGGATAAGTCGTTGGGATTGAATTTCGAAGCCTTGGTCCAGTCGTGCTGAACGCTGTAGTCGCTGCCTCCTAGCTCGTAACTGTAGCCGTCCCCGACCTCACCCTTCAGTTGCAGGCCGCCCAGGATGTCGTCCCGGTCCGCCACGCTAAGGCCGAACTGGGTGCCATCGGCTTTGAAATTCTCGTTGTTGAAGGTCACCTTGCCGCTGTAGACCGCGCCGCCTTGGGCATCCCTAAGGTAGGTCTTCTTGTCCAAGGTCCTTAAAGACCGCTTGGCTGAGGCAACCTGGCCCTGCAACTTCAGGTGGCGGCCGAAGTCGTAGCCCAGTTTGACCTTGAGCAAGTCGATCTCCGCCTGATCGCTGCCCTGGTCTCCGTAGATCACCCTGGCCGAGTTCAAAGGATCCGTGTCGCGATAGGCGCCGGTCACGGTAGCGGTGGAAGCCGTGCCCGTGGCCGCACCGTAAAAGGTCATGGGCTGGTTCTTGCTCTCCTGGTGGTCGTAGAAGGTATAAAGGCTCAGGTCGCCGAAACGGTCGGCATAGCCCATATGCACGCGGTTGCCAGCGGGGTTCGAGCTATCGCCGTAGAGACTGAAATTCTGGATAAAATAAGTGGTGTCGAGTTCGAATTGCCGATGGGTGGGCTGTTTAGTCACCAGGTTGATGGTGCCGCCCAATGCGTTCCCCGAGTCCGAAGCCTCGTAAGCGCCATAGCGGATCTCGCTGCGCAGGATCTCGTCGCTGGAGACCAGGGCCCAACGTGGCGCTCCGTTATATCGGGTCTGCAAATAGTAGCTGAGCGGCAAATAGCCGTCCGCCAGCACCAGGCTGCGGGTGGTCTGAAAATTGCTCACTCCGCGGATCTCGAGAAGGCCGTTCAGGTCGCCGATGAATCGTTTGCGCACGTTGACCGAGGGCAGGTACTTGATGCTGTCCTCGGCATTGATGGCGTTGGTTTTGGCGATGTCTGCGGCTGTGGCCTCGGCCCGGGCCAGGCCCTTGCCGCGGGCGGCGCTGACCTTGATCTCGGAAAACTCGTAATCGGTGTCTAAAGTTTCCGCGAAACTGGGTATGTTGAGGGTGAGGATCAGGACAAAGAGGGGCCGTAATTTTTTAAGCATAGTTCAGGATTCTACCCCAAACCATAAGCGGGTGAAATTGGTTTTCAACACCGCCCGTTCAATAAATCAGAGATCGATGATCGGTGGCTTGGCGTCCCTTACCTGGCGCAGGCTGTCCCCCTGCGCGCCACTGGGCAGGTCGCCTTTTCTTCGTCCCAGCCGTTGGGAAAGATAAATGCTGGAATGACCGCTAAATAGGAAGGCGACAAAGCAGGCGATCGCCAGCGGTAGGAGGTTAGCGCCGCCGAACAACTCGACGCCCATCAGGGTGCAGGCCAAGGGGGTGTTGGTGGCTCCCGCGAAGACCGCGACAAAGCCCAGCCCCGCGAAAAGATCCACCGGCGCGCCCATCAGTACGGCCAGGGTATTGCCCAAGGCAGCGCCGATGAAGAACAAGGGGGTGACCTCCCCCCCGATGAACCCGGCAGAAAGCGTGATCGCGGTGAAGACCGCCTTCCACAACCAGCTCCAAGAAGTCACGCCTCCCGGAACAAAGCTGGAAAGGATACTGATGCCGCCAGGCTCCTGCGACCTGACACCCAATCCCAGATAGTCCCTAGTCCCCAACGCAAAAGTCAGCCCTATCAGCAAAAGCCCTCCCACAACTGGCCGGATCCAAGATCGCGTGATCTTTCTTTTCATTAAGCTGCTCAAGCCGTGATTCATCTCGGCAAAAAAGACGCTCGCCAGCCCGAACAGGATCCCGGCCAAGGCGACCTTGGCCAACAGGATCCAATCCATAGACAGCGTCGGGGAAATTCCGAATATCCCAAGGTGGTAGTCAGTGTGCTGGATCCCCCAGGCGGCGCAGGTCCTATCCGCGACCACGCCAGCGATCAGGCAAGGCAGGATCGCCCGGTAGTTGATCGCGCCTAAGGCCAAGACCTCCATGGCGAACACGGCGCCGGCCAAGGGCGTCCCAAACACCGCCCCGAATCCGGCCGCGACCCCGGCCATCATCAGCACTTGGGCATCGGATGCAGGAAGGCGGAACAGCGCCGCGATCCGGCTGGAAAGACTCCCCCCGATCTGCACCGCCGTGCCCTCACGTCCCGCGGATCCGCCAAAAAGATGGGTGCCAACGGTTCCGAACAAGACCAAGGGCGCCAAGCGAAAAGGCACGCCGCCGCCCGGCTCGTGGATCTCATCCATCACCAAATTGTTGCCGCGCACCGCATTGCCTCCGAACTTTTGGTAGGCAAGCACGATGACCACGCCGGCCAGCGGCAGTAGATAAAGCAGCCAGGGATTTTGAAAACGAAGCTGGGTGGCCTGATCGAGCAGCCAGAGGAAAAACGCGACCACCGAACCGACCACGATTGCCATGGAAGCGGCGAGCGCCGTCCACTTGAGAGTGTAGCCACCCAAACGAAGATGTTCTTTAGAGTCCCAACGAAAATCCATTATTTTTTCGGCTCGTAGCGCAGGGCCAGCAACCCTGAAGGGAATTCGATCCGGTCCACCAGTTTCAAGTCGATCATCTTTGAAAGCCCCGCGAACAAAGTCGGCCCATGGCCCGCTATCCGAGGATGGATGATGAATTCGTATTCGTCGATCAAACCCAGCTCAGCCAAAGCCAGCGGCAGGGTCAAGCCGCCGGTGGCGATCCCCTTGCCAGGAGCCCGCTTCAGCTCCAAGACGGCCGTTGCCAGATCCCCGCGCAAAAGCTCCGCGTTCCAATCGACCTGCTTTAGGGTGCTGGACACCACCACCTTCTTCGCCGCGTCGATGGTCTTGGCGAAAGGCATCATCCAGGGTTCCATCCAATCGGGCTTCACCCCGGTACGCCCCGGCTCGCGCCAGGCCGACTCCATCATCTGGTAGATCACCCGGCCAAAGAGCAGCGTATCCGCGCGCTTAAGACCCGCCTCCGCGTGGCGATGCAGGTCCTCGTTCGGGATCCCGACCCGATGGTCGCAGCATCCGTCCAGGGTCACACTGATGGAATATCGAAGGGGTTGCATGCCTTCCTCCTCGCGGTTCTCTATTTGAACTGACGCCGCAGCAGAGCCACAATTGGCGCATGAGCCAAAACCCGGCGCTTCAATTCCTCTTCACTCAGCTGAAATCCTTGGTATACAGCAATGCGGAAGATCTCGGCCCGGAGCAACGCTTGAAGGAAGCCTTCCGTGGACCCGGCTTGGTTGAAAATCGATGCATCCGCGCCATGCCAGTCCAGAGCGTCCACGACCACGATCGCCGAGGCGTATTCAACCGGTCGCCAATAGAACGAAAAGTCGATGATCCCGGGAAACGAACTTTGCTGGAACAAGACATTGCCGATGAGATCGCAATGGACAAGCTGCTCCGGCGCGTCAAACGGCCTCAGATATTCTTGAAGCTCCTTGATCAAACCCATCAGCAGGGGATGGCAGTCCATAGTACGCTCTCCCCAGGCCATCCGGTCGGCGATCGCCCATGGATCGCTCCTCAACTCAAGAAAATCCGGGCGTTCCAGTCCTGCGACAGCGGCATGGAACTGCCTGCCTGCCTCCAGGATCTCAGGCACGCGCTTAGTGTCTTGTGCCCCTTCCAAATAGCTCCAAGCGCACCAGCCCATGAAACTATAGTGGCCGTCCTTGGCGGGTATGGGACGCGGGATCCTGAACTCGCGGCCCTTTATCTTCCCCATTGCCTGGGCGATCCATTCAGCGCCTTCCACCGCAGGCTTCAACACGATGTCTCCGGCTCGCCAGGAATCGCCCTGACCGCCGGCCAACTTCTCGGCCTTGGCCCCAACACCAAACGCGCTCAAAACTTCTTCTGGGATCATGTCGGATCTTAGGCCTGGCGCAGGATCTGGGCCATGGCTTTGCCCTTGGCCAGTTCGTCCACCAGCTTGTCCAAACGCCGTATTTCCTGCGCCAGGGGTTCTTGGATCTCCTCCACTCGGACGCCGCAGATCAGGCCCTTGATCAGACTGCGGGCGGGGTTGAGCTTAGGTGCCTTGGCAAAGAAGGCCTCGAAACTGGCCCCTTTGGCCACTTGAGCCTCCAATTGTTTCTGGGTGTAGCCGCTAAGCCAGCGTATCACCTGGTCCAGTTCAGCCCGCGTGCGGCCCTTCCTCTCCACCTTGGCAACATAGAGCGGATAGACCTTGGCGACGCTCATGGCGTAAAAACGGGTGTTGTCCATGGTGCTCCCTAATCCTCACTTTCAGCCGGCCTTGATGACCTGCATTCTGGCCCCGACCCCAGTCTTGGATCACCTGAATGAAGAAAATCTGACATAAAATTGAGGCTGTTTCTATAGGGGAAATGGCCATGAAAAAGGATGGAATGCAGGCCTTGGCGGCAAATAAAAAAACCCAAGCCAGGGGGCTTGGGTTTTTTTATTCTTCTTAAAACTTGCTAGGCTTGTCTCTGACATTCCTCGAGCAGTTCGCCCGCGGTCAGGTCGATGGGTTTACGAAGTTCCATGGACTTCTGCCTGATAAAGCGGTACGCGGTCCCTTCATCCCATCCCTTTTTAGCCATCTAAGCCGCTTTGGCTGCATCGACGCGGTCGCGGTCCCTGAAAGCGCGCTGTTTGCCCACGACCACGCGGGGACTTGGATCGGCAACGGACACGAGCATGGGGTTCCTCCGAGAAACGTCCTACTTGATGGCTTTGTCGCCCTTTTCGTTGGTGCGTATGCGGATGGCATCCGAGACGGGGCTGATGAAAATCTTCCCATCCCCGACCGCTCCGCTGCGGCAGACTTCAAGGATCCCAGCGCAGATCTTTTTGACGTTGCTGTCGGGCACCACGATCTCCAGCTTGATCTTGGGGAGGAAGATGGTCTTATACTCGGCGCCGCGCCACTGATGCTGCACCCCGCCCTGTTTTCCGTGGCCTTCGATCTCGGTGACCATCATGCCGGGACAACCGATCTCCTCCAGGTACATCCTGAGCGGCTCCAGCTTTTCCGGCCGGATGATCGCTTCAATTTTTTTCATGGATCCTCCATTTTTAAAAAGGGGCGGCACCATGCCGCCCCTTTATCCGGAAAATTACGCTCTGATGGGATAAGCCTCGATCCCGTGCTGGTCCAGATCCAGGCCATCCTGCTCACCCTTCTTGGAAACACGGAGCAGGCCAAAGACGTTCAAGGCCCCGAACATCGCCATGGCCGCAAGGAACGTGGCTGCGCAGACCACAAAGCTGCCGATGCATTGGGCGATCAGCACTTTGGTCCCCCCGCCGTAGAACAAGCCGGTCAGGGCTTCCGGGGACATGGGGGTGACGGTCGGCACTCCCGTGGGGCTCGAACCGGCCGCGGAATACTCTCCGCAGGCGAACAGGCCCAGCGAAATGGTGCCCCAGATGCCGTTCACCGCATGCACCGGCCAAGCGCCGACAGGATCGTCGATCCGCATATATTCGAGCCAGTCGGTCGCCAGGACGACCAAAATGCCAGCCACCACTCCGATGACCATCGATCCCCCGTTGCTGACCCAATAACAGGGGCAAGTGATGGCCACCAAGCCAGCCAAGGAACCATTAAGAATGGAAATGGGATCCCATTTTTTTGTCCTGAAGTAGACCAGGAAGATCGCCGCCAACCCGCCGGTGCAGGCCGCCAGCGTGGTGTTCGCCGCCACGCGGGCCACCCCGATATGGTCCATGATGGACAGGGTCGAGCAGGGATTGAAACCGTACCAGCCGAACCAGAGGATCAGGCCGCCGATGACCGCGATGGTAAGGTTGTGCGGAAGCATGGGTTCCCCGCCGTCACGCTTGAACTTGCGGCCCAATCTGGGCCCCAGCACCAGGGCGCCGGCGATGGCCACCCAGCCGCCGATGGAATGCACCACGGTCGATCCGGCGAAATCGTGGAAATTCATCCCCAAGCTCGACATGAAATGTCCGGAAGTTCCCATGGTCGCCAGGAAACCGTCCGGACCCCAGCACCAATGTCCGAAGATCGGATAGATGAGGCCGGACACGCCAATGGAATAGAGGACGTCGCCGATGAAGCGGGTCCTTCCCACCATGGCTCCCGAGCAGATCGTGGAGGCGCAATCGGCGAAGGCGAACTGGAATAGGAAATGCGCCATGATGGGGATGCCACTGGCTCCGTAAGTCGACAGCAGGCCCACGTCTTTCATGAAGAGCAGGCTCTTACTGGGGTCGCCCGGCATGTGCCAGCCGATGAAAGCGTTCCCCTCGCCGAACATGAGCGCAAAGCCGATCCCCCAATGCAAAAGTCCGCAGACGCAGGTGTCGAAAAGGCATTCCACCAGCACGTTCACGGTTTCGCGCTCCCGGCAGAATCCGGCTTCGAGCATGGTGAAGCCCGCCTGCATGCCGAACACCAGGAAGGCGCCCAGCAGGACCCATGCGGTATTGATCGGATTCACGTAGGGAGGATTTTCAGGTGCCGCGGGGGTGGGAGCGGCCGCAGGAGCGCCCTTCATGTCCATTTTGTCCATGGCGGAGGCCGAGGAACTTGCCGGCTCGGCAGCCACGGCTTTGGTCGATCGGGAGCTAAAAGTCGAAACCAGAGAGATGACGCTCAGGACCAGCGCCACAGCAAGCATCTTGCCGCCCAAGAGCTTAAAATAGGCTTTGCGGTCCCTGGGGTCCCGCATGTGGGTCATGAACCTTCGTATCGAGTTCACTGGATAATCCTCCCGTTGAATTATGGATCAGCCCCCAAGGCGACGCTTTCCTAGCTGCCTTGAGCTACAATGCAATATGCAATATCTATGCCATGGCTAAAAACTAAGAAAAATAGATAATTTTCGATAATTTATGGGGAATTGCGGCGCTTTATTACATTTTTGTAGTGTAACTTATTGCAAATTGCAATTATGTAAAGGGAAGAAGCCTGGTCTTGGAGATCTAGGCTGCGGGCAGGAGAAAAGAAAAGACGCTGCCATGGCCAACTTGACTGCTGACCTCAAGTCTACCGCCATGCGCTTCAATAATATCTTTGGCGATGGCCAGGCCCAGACCGGCTCCGCTGCTATTTTGGCCGGGAACGCGAAAAAATCTTTCGAAGATCCTTGGAAGAAACTCGGCGGGAATACCTTCTCCACTGTCCTGTATGCTGAAACGCAGAAAAGTCCCTTCCCGCTCCTCGCTTAATATCACCCTGCCGCCGACGGGGGTGTGGGCCAGGGCGTTGTCCAGAAGGTTTGAAAAAACGTGCATCAGGCGGGATCGATCCGCGAGGACCAAAAGACCGTTCTCCGGCACTTGGTTCAGCAGTTGGACCCCCTTAGCCGCGTACGCCGGACCCATTTCCTTGGCAGCGCCAAGGGCCAGATCGATGGCTCTCACCGGAGCGATCTGCAAGGCGGTCTTGCCTGCCTCCAGTCGGCCGATATCCAACAAATTTTCCAGGATCGCGTGCAGGCGTTCGGCGTTCTGGCGGGCGGCTTGGGCCAGTTCTTCTTGCCCGGGGCTCAGGGTCCCTATTTTAGGGTCCAAAAGAAGATGCAATGCCATGCGCATGGCGGTGAGGGGGGTCTTAAGTTCGTGGGATGCCGTGGCCACCAAACCGCTTTTCATCTCGTCCATCTGGCGCAGGCCCGTGACGTCCAAAAGGGCCACCACCAGGCCTGTCATGCGCCCCTGGGAATCATGGATCAATTCGATCCTGGGAAGGAAAAATTTCTCCTTTCCCATGTCAAAGGCCTGCAGCGCAGAGGCGTAAGACTTCGGTTCAAAGCCATGCCGTTCCCGCAGGCAAACCTGGATGGCTTCACGAAGTTCCTGCGGGCAATGGGCGCCTGGGGCCATCCCTGGCGCCAGGTCGAAAAGGCGGCGCGCCACGGGATTGACCAGTTCCACCGCTCCGTCCTGCCCCACCACCGCCACCGCGTCGCTAAGCGAGTCCAGGGCCTGCTGGGCCACCCGTTGGATCCGGTCCAAGGCGTCCCTGTCCGTCTGACGGACCTCCCGCAGTTTAAGGGCCATCTGGTTGAAACTGCCGGCAAGCTGCCCGATCTCGTCAACTCCCGCCGCCGGCACCGAAAGATCCAGGTTGCCCGAAGCGATCTCCCGGGCGGACTCCGTCATCGCGCGGATGGGCTTCAGCACCCAGCGACCGAGCAGGACGCCGCATGCGGCTGAAAAAGCCGTGGCCAGGACCAGGAGCCCCAATCCCGCCCAGCGCGCCTCAAGGTATAGGTCACGGGAATGGCCTTCGGCGACGGTCATGCTCCTAAGATTCAAGGCGGCGATCTCGCGGCAGTTCGCTTCTAATAAATTCCCGACCGGCTGGACTTCGGTGAGAAGGAGCTCTCTTGTTTTGGCTGGTGCATGGCCGTATTTTTCGAGCTTCAGGGCCGCATTTCGAAAGGCCAGCACTTTAAGCTCCAGGGAATCCGTGAGTTCGCGCTCGCCTACTTCGGTGACATTTTGCCTTTGAAAGGCGAGATTCTTCTCGATATCCGACAGGGTTTTAGCGACGGCTTGGCTGATCCCTTGGCCGCTTTGGGTCGCGGAGAATAGCTCGACCTCCAGCTGCTTGACCTCTTCCGAAATATTTTGCATCGCCTGCACGGATTCGCGATTGGAATGGAGCAGCGCCTTGATGGCCGCGCTGGCCCTGAGCGACACCAGGATCCCCATGCCCGCGGAAATACCGATGACGCAGAGCAATAAGCTGTTTCCGAGCAGGAATTTTTGGCGGAGGGTGAGCATCTTAGGGGAGGTCGTTCTTGATCTTATATTTCTTTCGTTTGCGCCATAAGGTCGCGATATCGATCCCAAGTATCTTGGCGGATTCCTCCAAGGGCCGATTCATCGCGAGCACGCGCCGGATCTGGGCTTCTTCCACCGCTTCCAGGCTCTCCACCACCCCATCCATGGGACCGGGATCCTTTAATTTTTTCAAGTTTCCGCTGCGGCTAAAACCGAGCAATGCCGCCGCCGCCTGGCTGCTAAGAACTTCCTCCTGGCGCCTGGCGGCCAAGGCCTTCCTGACGCCATCCAAGACCTGCACCGGAAGGAAAGGCTTTGCCAGGTAATCAAAGGCGCCCTTTTTCAGGGCTTCCACCGCATTGGACACGGTCGCATAGGCGGTGATCATCACGATCTTCAAGCCGGGATCGATGTCCAAAAGGGCGGGGATCAGGTCCATGCCTGAACGGGTCCCCAGCCGCAGATCCAGGAATACGGCGTCGAAGGTCGACTTGGATGCCTCCACCAGCGCTTGGGCCGGTCCTGAGGCGCAGCGCACCTGATAACCCTCCGCCTCCAGGCAAATGGTCAAGGTGCGACGGATATCCGCTTCATCATCCACCACCAAGATGTTGTAGGAAGGGACTGGGTTCAGGGCTTGGTTCATCAATGCGTCGACCTAAAATAAAGGTGTAAGCAGATATTAAGGGCGTCTATTGAGCGCGGCAAGTTGGTTTTTACTTGGCCATTTGCAGCTTGGCGCCAGCCCAGGTCGCCGGAAAGCAGATCGCGACCAGGCTCAGCGGATACCATTGATGACCCAGCTTCCACATGGCTGCGGCGCCCGCGCCGCTCATCACCACGCCGATCCCCGCCAGGACCATTGCTAATTTCATCGGGTTGCCGGGCGCCATGCGGGCCACCACCCAACCTCCGCCCACGGAAAAAACGAGTCGGTATGAAAACGCCAAAGCATAAAGACCGTCGGACATCTCCTGCCCAGGGATGGGAAACACGCCAGCGGCATGCATCATGACGTCCACGGGCACGGCCAAGAAGTTCACGCCGATGCCGGCCAAAACCGCGAGGACGCTCTTCCAGTTCATTTGCTTCTCCTTGCTTATGGTTGAAGCCTCTCAAAATCCAGCCAAGCATGCCAGGCTTCCGCCTGGGCCTCAAGCAGCGCTGAGGACGCGTCAAAGACGGCCTGGGTTGCCACTCCAAGATCCCGCTCATCCTTGATCCCTCGGGCATACTCCTCGCTCACCTTGTCCCTGAATTTCTCAGCCAAGCTCTGGCGTTCCTTCAAGGGCTTAGCCATCCCGTTCCAGCGGGCCAGGCGCCGGGCCGAAAATTCCCGCCTGGCGATCCTCTCTTTTTTTGCTCCCTCAGCCAACGCTGTGAGAGCCTTGGCCTGGAACTCGAAATAGCGCCCCTCCACTGAAGCTTGCCCGGCGTCCCAAAGGACAAGGGCCAGGCCAAGCCGGGCCTCATAACCGCTCGGCCCATCCAGGCTCGTCGCGGGTCCGTTGAGCGGGCCTTTGAGCTCCGCGTCAAGGCTTGGGAAGGGCCAGATCCCCTGGGATGCCGCCTCTTTTGACCGGGCTTCCGCTTCCGCAAGCAAGGCCAGTTCTTCGGGTCCGGCCGTTTCCCTAGCTGACCTAGCCTCGGGCCAACTTGAGATTCCGGCTCCAAGTTCAAGGCCTTCGCCCGACAGGGCTAGGATGGAGGCCAATTCAAAAAGCCCGGCATCCCTTTCTTCCTGCGTCTTTACCAGTTCCAAGTCTAATTCTTGGAGCCTCAATTCAAACTCGACGAGATCGGTCTGGCTGGCTTGGCCCGCGTTGGCTTTTATCTCGGCCCGTTGATAGCTGTCTTTGCCTTGGTCGATGATCTTGGAAAAAATTTCAAGGCGCTGGCTCGCCAGCCACGCGTCAAGCCAGGCCTTCCGGGCCTCGGAAAGACGTTGGGCGTAGTCGCGGGACGCGTCCTGACGGGCCGCTGTGGCCTCGGCCTCAAATGAGGCATCCTTGTGACTGTCCCGATCCCCATTCCACAAATTCATCGACAGCTCGCCGCTTGTCTCCATCCAGGTGCTTGCTACATCCTCTCGAGGGCCAATACCCCCAACGGCGACCGCCGCGTCCTCAACGCCTGTCACGCTCAAGTTTGCTTTAGGCTGAAAGGATCTTCCGAGGTGACCTTTGCGAACTTCAGCGGCCTGAGTTCGCAACTTAGCCGCAACCGTGGCCGGAGCTTTCGAGACCAGGTCAGGCAAAGACTCCCAATCAAGGGTTTGGGCCATGCCAGAACTGCAAAGCATGACCAAGGCCGCGCCAAAGCGACTCATCCCAAATAGCCGTCTTTGCTCATTCACCCTTTCTTTCTCAGAACCACGTGCAACGCGCCTTCGCCTTGAACGCGCTCTGCCACTTCGAAGCCCAACTTCGGCAAGTCCAGTCCCTGCAAAAGGTTCTCGCCATGGCCTAGAAAAAGCGGCGCAAAGGCCAGGTGCAGCTCGTCCACCAAGCCGGCCTGCAAATAGGCCCGCACTGTGGCCACGCCCCCGCCAATGCGTATGTCCTTAGCCCCAGCCGCAGCCTTGGCCTGCTTCATAGCCGACTCAATGCCGTCCGTCACAAAGATAAAGCGATTGCCGCCTTCCATCTCCAAAATCGGCCGGGGATGGTGCGTCAGCACAAAGACGTCACAATGAAAAGGCGGGTTAGGGCCCCACCAGCCCTTCCAGGAATCGTCCTTCCAGGGCCCACGCAAAGGGCTGAACATATTGCGCCCCATGATCGTGGCTCCGATGTTCACGGTGCCCCGTTCCATAAAAGCGTTATCAATTCCGGTGGTACCGCTATCCCTGCCCAAGACCGTGGTCTGGAATACCCGAGTCGGCATGACCCAGGCTGGCAACACCATGCCGCCCACCCCAAAAGGATTCGACTGGCTCTGGTCCAAAGCGGCTCCATAGCCGTCCATCGATACACAAAAACTCGCGACCTTTACTTTACCCATGTCGTTCTCCTTTTAGGCAAGACGGTAGGCGTCACCTTTTTTCCAGACAGCCAAGGTTCTTTTCGCCAGATCGGCCATGCTGCTGACTTCGAAGCCGATCATCGAGGGCTTGATCGTGTCATGAAGCGGGTCGGCCAAGACTGGATCGAACCCTTTTCTGCCCGCCCGGGCGCCCACGATGGATCCCACCGTGGCGCCATTGCAGTCGGTGTCACAGCCGCACATGACCGCGATGGCCGTGGACTGCAGAGTGTCCATCTTGCCATAAAACAGGGCCAGCACGCAAAAGGCGGCGTTGTTGATGGTCGCCACGGGATTCATGCCTGCGGTCTTCTCGCCATTCCGGTAATGGAAGGGCGTGACTTCACGGCAGAGGGACTCCACCTTGGCCACACAGGCCTCCCAACCGCTTTCGCTCCGGACCAGTTCCAGGGTCTTGCGGATGACCCTGGCCAGGCGGCAATTGACGGGGATCTCGGACAGGCCCACTTGCACCAATGCATCGGGATCGCGGATCACAAAGGCCGCAGCCTGGATCGCGGCCATGAACATCTCGCCATAAATGCCGTTGCGGGTGTGGGTCCAGCAAGCGTCCCTGAAGGCGAATTCCGCAGCCAATTCCGGCTTGCCGGCGCAGCACCAGGCCCAGCCATCCGAGCGGATCTGGGCGCCGATCCATTCGCGGTAAGGGTTGTGATGGGTGCGGGTATAAGCCGGGGTGGCCACGCCGTCGTGCCAGCCGGAGCGTTTGTCAAAAAAATTGAGGATGGCCTGGCGCTCCGCCGTGCAGATGGCGGTCAAGGGCAGGCGGTTGGACCAATAATTGGCGACGTCGCTCCACTTAAAATCCGGGCCCACCTCCTCCAGCACCCCCAGCCCCACCAGCGAATAATGGATGTCATCGTCCGGCTCCATGTAAGCGATGATCTCCCGGTAGGAATGCATGCACCTTTCCCAATCGCCCTGCAGTTCGTGGTCCCCGGCATCGCGGTTGGAAAAATAGTTCTTTAGCGGCCAGTCCTGACGGAGCTGCAGATAGGCTTTGATATCTGCCCTGCCTACCATGGCGCCGTTTTTCGAACGCATGCCCATGCCTTCCACGGGTTTTCCTAACGCGCAGCCCGCGGAACGCCCTGTCCAAGCCCCATGAAAACGGTCCAGAAGCTCTGCTTCACTCAGATCCATCTTCAAACGCCGGGGTCCCTCAGGCCTCAAGGCGCGGATCTCCCCCAGTTCCGAGGGCTCGGCGGCAAGTAGCCTTAAGTCCACGGGCAAGCGCGCCACCTCCTCATAAAGCGGCCAGATCTTGTCCTCATCCCAGGGCCGTTTGGCCGTTGCCAGGGCGTCGACTTCTGCCCATAACCCGGCTGGCAACAAAGCGCCTTCGTCGGTCATTTGGACCATCTCTTCGCGAAGCAGATTCAGCGGACTATCCCAAAGGCTCATGCGTTTCCTTGGAGAAAAGACATCTGCTAGTATTCTAGCAGGGGCGCATAGCTCCTTGACCTGAATAAAAAAACCTTGCTACCATAGATCCATGGAATCACAAAAATATCGCGAATTGGTCTGTGAACTATGCCGGCATTTCTACAGCCTGGGCTGGGCCTCCGGCACGGGCGGTGGCATTTCCCTCAAAGAGGGAGGCCGCATCTACATGGCCCCCAGCGGTGTCCAAAAGGAGCGCCTGCTCCCTGAACATATCTTTGTCCTGAACGAAGAAGGCGGCATCGAAGAGGCGCCAGGCCAGGGAGCCCAGCTTTCCCAGTGCGCCCCCCTGTTCATGCACGCCTACAAAATGCGCAACGCGGGCGCCGTCCTGCACAGCCATTCCATCCACGCCAGCCTTGTGACCCGGCTGTTCAAGCATAAGTTCCGGATCCAAGGCATGGAGATGCAAAAGGGCCTGGAGGGTTATGGCGCCTTTGATTCCCTGGAAGTTCCCATCATCGAAAATACGGCCCACGAGCGGGATCTAGCCGATTCCCTGAGCCAGGCCATCCGCGACAACCCCAAAACGAGCGCCGTGCTCGTACGGAATCACGGGGTCTACGTGTGGGGCCGGGACTGGAAACAGGCCAAGACCCAGGCTGAGTGCTACGACTATTTGTTCGAGGCCGCAGGCCGCATGAAACAACTTGGAATCGCCCTGGAAACGGAATAAAATTTCAAAGATTTGACGGATTTTTTTGGGAGGCCATATGAAAGCAAGCTGGATAGACACCGGCAAGGAGATCACGGCTCAGGAATTGAACGCGCAGGACATCCTCTATCTCCAGCTTCCCACCGACCCCGCTTCCTACCAAGGGCACCTGGACAAGGTGATGAAAGAACGCGGCTATGTGACCCAGGACGAAGTGAATATGTCGCCTAGCCTGCCCAATTATGACGAGATGTGCCGCAAATTTGAGATCGAGCACTACCATCCCGGCGACGAAGTAAGGTTCACCCTTGCCGGCTCCGGAGTCTGGGAGATCCGCAGCCTGGATGACAGGTGGATGAAGGTGGAAGTGGGAACCGCGGATTTCATCACCGTTCCTTCCAACCGTTATCATCGCTTCTATCTGACGGATGAAAAGATGATCAAATGCATCCGCCTTTTCAAGGACCACAACGGCTGGGTCCAGGTCTACCGCAAGGACGTCGAGGCCGCGTCAGCGAAATAAGCCTCGAACTCAGAAGCAAAAAACCCACGCCCGTCCAGGGCGTGGGTTTTTTATTTACCGACGGGTTCGGTATCCCGAACTCTTTGCCGGCGCGATAGGGTTACTGAATCTTTCCGCCAGCCTGTCGCTGGGCAACCGTCAAAGGCTTATCGCTATTGGGAACAGGCTCTTTATTCAGAATAGCGTAAGCATCATAGGTAGTCCCGGTCGCCGGTTTCCGTTTATAAATCCTTATCTTGTAACCCATGCTTCCCATGTAGGCGCCAGCATGCTGTCCGTACCCTGTGCTTCCGCCATAAACAAATCCGCCTGTGTCTTTGGCGTTCATGACGAAGAAATACCGCGCCCCTTTCTCATAGGTCAATTCAGCGCAGCGATAGGCGGCCCCTCTTTCCGCCAGGTCACCTTTACCCCCAATAAAATGGATCTCGTAGGTATCTGGCCCTTTTTCGTCCTCAAAATAGCCCCCGGTCATCGGGCTGAATTTTCGGTAGGTCGAAAGAGAAGTCGCGCATCCGGCCAAGAAAACGATGAAAACCATCACCACCGGAAGACGAAAAGCCTTTTCCAAATTACCCCCGAGAAGAAAAAGAGTTGAGCGATATTCTACAATCATCTCCTCATACCTCAATGCGATTTGGCTGCCAGTTTCTCCTTAAAACCCGACTTTGCGCTATAAGTCCAAACCAATTTCTTCTTACTAACCTTAGTCTTCTCGCTATCCTCATCATATTCCGTGTTAACAACCAAGACATTGATTGTACAGTCATTCTTTCGCCTTTCGATCCTTGAGGAAATTTCTATTACAGTTTCATCATCCCCAAAATGATCCGCCAGCAAAAAGCCTCTCTCCAATTTGTTCGTTTTTGAAAGGGGATACACATAAAGACGGGTAAGATCATAAGTACCGTGCTCTAAGAAAATAACTCCGTACACACGATCGGTGAGCATAAGCCTCGCAATCGGAATTCCCAGTATGCCTTGCCGCTCAGGATCCGGATCTTTGTCCGGAAGAATAGACAGCTCAACTTCTCCTGTTTCAATCGAATACCAAAATTTATCCTTTGGATATTTTTCCCACTCCCGATTAACAGGCCTATTTTCATTCTCGCTTTTTTCCGAATAATGAATTTCATTCGATTTCCAAATGGGTAATTTTCCAAAATCGTCGAAAGAAATTGAGCCAGCAAGGCAGATGGATGCGAAACATGCCAGACATACAAATATCAAAAGTCGAGGGCTCACCTTTGTAGACTCTTTGACAACTTTTTTTGAAAACAGCGAATTTAACATTTATTCAGTATCTCCCCAGTCGACCCATCCACTACTAAATCAGCTTGCTCTATGGGTCTAAATTTTCTTATGTACCACTCCTCGGTGGCCTGCCAAAGACGCATTTGGCTCTCTGAGTTTTCTTGTCTGACTTTCATGCGCTCCAGGCGCAAGGCTGGAGATATTTCTATCCATATCCTAAAGTCGATCAAGTCCGCCCATTCGGGCCTGAAACTGTAAACCCCTTCGACAATGATCGTTTGAGACGAATCCCGGAGCATCTTAAGTTTGCCAGCAATAGCACCCCGGTCAAAAGCCTCTAGAAAGTTTTGCTCAGGGCTGCGGCGGTCCAGAATTTCGTCGCTGGCCGCAATGATGAAGTCATCCAGCGAGACCAAGGGGACTGCCAGAGCTGTCGCCAGTTCCTTGCCCAAAGTGGATTTTCCGGAGCCACTTCCACCGTCAATGGTGGCGATGAGAGGTTTTTTGGTGGGAAGGGAGGCAATAATGGTTCGGATATCAAAGTTCATTTAAAAAAATTCATCCAACAAGCAATAGTAGTCAAGTTTCTCTGAATCCAAAGCGCCCTGGCCATAGACATCGGCCACGACCTGCACCATGTCCTTTCCAAGGTTGAATTTGAGGCTTCTGCAAAGAAGTGCCAGGTCCTGATATCTATCCGCGATCCCGCAGCGCCCCAGATCGACGAATCCTGTGAGCATGTCATCTTTGACGAAGATGTTCGGGAGGCAATAGTCTCCATGAACAAAGACAAGGTCTTCAGAAGGCGGCCGCCGGTCGATTAGTTCCTGGAAAAGCGCGGGTCCTGGACGTCCTTGGCGGACTTCATCTAGGTCCTCAAGATCAACCAAGCCGGCGTCCAAGTTCACTTTTGCCTCTTGGATACGTCTATCAAGTCTGGCATCCAGCGGACATCCCTCTGGGGCAAGCGCATGAATCTTGAGCAAGGCTAGCGCGCAGGCTTCTGCGACACGTTCCGGTGTCTCAGTTTTGCACCATTCCGAGGCATCCGTTCCCTCAATGGCGCTTGTCAAAAGGGCGGCAAGGCTCTCGGTCTTCACAAAGGCATAAAGCTCAGAGACAGGCAGTTTTCCACTAAGCCATTTCAAAGCAATGGCATGTGCTTCCAATTCATCTCGGCGGGTTGCAGATATTTTGAGGATGCCGTCTTTGCCATCCGAAACCAGGAATATCTTATCCGCAGTTTTACCGGGCGTACGAAGGAGCGTCAGCTTCTTGTCTCCAAGTGCAGACCTCATGCTGCTCGGTAGAGCGATCTCCTCAGACACTGGATTCTCCTGGTTCAAACGGCCTCTTAGGCCTCACGGCCTGACTCAAGGTAAATTTTCAACGCCGCAGCCGTATCTGCCAAGTTTTTCTTCCCGATCATCCCCAACATAGGGGTCATCAGCTTAAAGATCCCCTTGGGCAGCATCTCCAGTTCGTGGTCGATGCGGGTCCCCTTCCCGTCCTCAGAAAATATAAAACGGTGCCCGCCGGCCATCATCTTCATGGTCGGTACCAAGAACGCTCGCTTGTTCTTTTCAAATTCCCGCCAAGTCTGGCGAACTTTGCCAAATCCCTTGATCTCCAGCTCGAATTCGCTGCCCTCGCCAATGGCGCCCGAAGAGAGCTTGCGCGCGCTTTTGGTCGTGGGATTCCATTTTGGAAAATTTTCCACGTCGATCACCGCGGCAAAGGCCTCGTCCAACGGGCAATTGATGGTCTGAGTAAGCTTTAGTACGGGCATTTAGGCTCCTAGGTGCTAGTTGATGATCTTTCCCTTTTGAGCGGCCAACTTTTCACGCCAGTTTTTCAGCTCTTTGGGCGTTTGTTTTTTCCATTCAGGTACTTCGGCAATGATCCTCAAGGGCGCTTGCGAACGATAGGAACGCGTCGGATTACCCGGAAATTTACTGTTGGTAACATTGGGGTCATTTTCGAAGGGACCCGTCAGCTCGACCATATAGACGCGCCCTTTATTTTCACCTTTGGTCAATTCAGCCGCCAGTCCGGCCCCGTTGATGAGGGCTGTAAAATAAACATGATTCATGATGACTTCGGCGCTGTAGTTGGAGTTCCTGCCGGGCGTCAGTAAGTCCCCAACCTGCAGATCTGCCTTTGTGCCGTGGTAAAAAGGGCCTTTGTCAGAAGGGGTCGCATCAAACGATTGAGCCAACTGGTGATTCCTCCAGGCTAGAACAGGGTCACCCAATTCCTCGTAGCATTTTGCGACAGCGGAAAACAAAGGAGGGAAAGCGCTCTTTACTGTGTCGTCGTTGATACTCTGGGCAAAATGCAAAGCTGTCTCGAGCCACTTAAGCCTGTCCAAAGCATGTTCTTGGCACCGGGCCAAAAAATGAGCTGCAAGGAATTTTTCAAAGTCGTCAGTGGCATCGTTCCAGGCCTGAAGGAATAAGCCGGCCGCTTCGTCGGCCATGCCGTTTTCTTCCATAGCCATGCCCTGGATACAAAGCTTAACAACCTTGTTGTTTGGACCGAACTCCATAGGTCACCTCACATCGACATTTACGAATGTAGGTCAACTTA
>JAZKAF010000142.1:7435-12037 GCA_040389285.1 candidate division FCPU426 bacterium | reverse complement strand
GCCGTAACTATAACGGTCCTAAGGTAGCGAAATTCCTTGTCGGGTAAATTCCGACCTGCACGAATGGAGTAACGATCTGTTGACTGTCTCGACATTGAGCCCGGCGAAATTGGAGCTTTCGTGAAGATACGAAATACCCGCAATAAGACGGAAAGACCCCGTGGAGCTTTACTGTAGCTTGACATGGTGTTCTGGGAAAGCATGTGTAGAATAGGTGGGAGCCTTTGAAGCGGTCTCGTTAGGGATCGTGGAGGCACCGTTGAAATACCACCCTTGCTTTCTTGGAGTTCTAACCCGTTCCCGTATATCCGGGGCGGAGACAGTGTCTGGTGGGCAGTTTGACTGGGGCGGTAGCCTCCTAAAGTGTAACGGAGGCGCCCGAAGGTACCCTCAGCGCGGTCGGTAATCGCGCAACGAGTGCAATGGCATAAGGGTGCTTGACTGTGAGACTGACAAGTCAAACAGATGCGAAAGCAGGGCATAGTGATCTGCCGGTTTCTGTGTGGAAAGGCCGGCACTCAACGGATAAAAGCTACCCCGGGGATAACAGGCTGATCTAGTCCAAGAGTTCACATCGACGACTAGGTTTGGCACCTCGATGTCGGCTCATCACATCCTGGGGCTGAAGTCGGTCCCAAGGGTTCGGCTGTTCGCCGATTAAAGTGGTACGCGAGCTGGGTTCAAAACGTCGTGAGACAGTTTGGTCCCTATCTATTGTGGGCGCAGGAAACTTGCGAGGACCTGTCCTTAGTACGAGAGGACCGGGATGGACGAACCTCTAGTGTCCCAGTTGTCACGCCAGTGGCATGGCTGGATAGCTACGTTCGGTGCTGATAAACGCTGAATGCATCTAAGCGTGAAACAGACCTCAAGATAAGGTTTCCCAGTAGCAATACTCTAAAGGCCCCTTGTAGACTACAAGGTTGATAGGTCAGGGGTGTAAGCGCTGTAAGGCGTTCAGCCAACTGATACTAATAGGCCGTGAGGCTTGACCATATGATCGAATTTTTCACAAGAAAAAAGCGATTGGTTCAATCCTATTTTTCTTAACCCAAATTGTTAGAACAGTTTCTCGGTGTCAATGTCAGAGGGGTCACACCCGTTCCCATTCCGAACACGGCAGTTAAGCCCTCTTGAGCCGATGGTACTGCAATGGAAGCATTGTGGGAGAGTAGGTCGATGCCGGGATTAAAATTAAAAGGCGTATCGCGAAAGCGGTACGCCTTTTTTTTATGTGATAATAAGGCTTCTTGAGCGGCCTATTCCCACCCGGAACCATGGAGTTTCATTGGCAAGCATCCTTTTCGCCGGCGCGGCCGGGGAAGTCACTGGATCAAGGCATCTACTGGAGGTCGCCGGTAAACGCCTCCTGCTCGATTGTGGGCTCTTCCAGGGGCATCGCCAGGACGCCGACAGAAAGAACAGGTCCTTTCTTTTCGACCCGGCCGCAGTGGACGCGGTCATCCTCTCCCATGCTCACCTGGACCATTGCGGCGATCTGCCCCGCCTGGTCAAACAGGGCTTTAAGGGCAAGATCTATTGCAGCGCCGCCACCGCCGACCTTGCCATGTTGATCCTCGAGGACTCCGCGCGGATCCAGCAGCAAGACGCCTCATTTTTCAACCGACGGCATCCTGAGGCTCCCATTGAGCCCCTTTATCACGACATCGACGTGGCCCAGTGCAGGAACCGCTTCGTGGTCGTCGACTATGGCATCAAGTT
This sequence comes from candidate division FCPU426 bacterium, assembly GCA_040389285.1. Classification (GTDB taxonomy): domain Bacteria; phylum Oederibacteriota; class JAJYGY01; order JAJYGY01; family DAIDJD01; genus JAZKAF01. The sequence goes on along the minus strand of JAZKAF010000142.1, from coordinate 10,315 downwards.
CGCGCCCGTGCCTGGGGTCGACGCTTGGCTGCATGAAGCCGGCCATATATTAGGCTCGGCCCAGGTCAGCCTGAAATGGGAAGGTGGCAGCCTTCTGTTCAGCGGGGACCTGGGCCGCCATGGCGCGCCGTTGTTGAAGGATCCGTGGCACCCCAGCGAGGCTCCTGACACCCTTATCCTTGAATCCACCTATGGCGACCGGCGGCACACGGCCATAGGCCTGTCGCAAGAGCACCTGGGGAACGCGGTGAACGAAGCCGTCGCGCGCGGCGGCAAGGTGATCATACCCGCCTTCGCCGTGGGCCGGGCCCAGGAGCTGATCTACGAGCTGGAACAGCTGCGCGTCGCCAAGAAGATCCCGGCCATACCCGTGTTCGTGGATAGCCCGATGGCCTCCCGGGCGACCCGTCTTTTTGACCAGCACCAGGAGATCTTGGACCGGGAGTTCCAGCAGGCCGCCCGGGTGCAAGACCCGTTCAGGGTGCCGTGGATCCAGCACACCGAGAGCGTGGAAGCGTCCAAGGCCATCAACGCCTATGAGGGATCCTGCGTCATCATCTCGGCGTCCGGGATGTGCGAAAGCGGACGGATCCTGCACCACCTGATGAACAACCTGCAGGAAAAAAGGAACATGGTCCTGATCGTAGGGTTCCAGGCGGAGGGGACCCTGGGACGCCGCCTGGTCGACGGGCAAAAAAGGGTGCTGGTCTATGGCGCGCCGGTCGAGGTCAACGCCGAGATCCGGGTGATGAACGAATATTCGGCCCACGCGGACTGCGATGAGCTGCTGGAATTTGTCCGTCAGATGGGAAAGCCTGGGAAGATCTATTTGGTCCATGGAGAGGCGAGGGCCGCCTCGGCGTTAAAAGAAAAGCTAGCCCAAAGCCTGGGTTTGCAGGCGCTGGTCCCCGCCTTAGGAGCGGTCGCCGAACTATAAGCGCCTTGAAAAAGGCCTGATTTTGGCTAGAATTCCTATTCCTGGCCATCAAAAAATCTAGGGGGGTATGAGGCATGTCCGGACATTCTAAATGGGCGACCACCAAGCGTAAGAAGGCGGTCATCGACTCGAAGCGCGGCAAGGCGTTCACCAAGATCATCCGCGAGATGATGGTCGCGGCGCGTGAAGGCGGCGGCGACCCCAACGGCAATCCGCGGCTCCGCACCGCGGTCGACAAGGCCAAGGCCGTGAACATGCCTTTGGATAACATCAACCGCGCCATCAAAAAGGGCACCGGGGAACTGGAGGGTGTGGCCTACGAATCGATCACCTACGAAGGCTACGGGCCGGGCGGGGTGGCTGTGGTCGTGGACACCCTTTCGGACAACCGCAATCGCACCGCCGCGGATATCCGCTCCATCTTCACCAAGGGCAACGGGAACATGGGCGAAGTCGGTAGCGTCGGCTGGATGTTCAAACGTAAGGGCTTCATCGTGATCCCGAGGGGCAGTTTGAAGGAAGACGAAGTCCTGGAACTGGCCTTGGACGCCGGCGCCGAGGACATGACCGCCACGGACACCACCTTTGACGTGATCACGGGCATCGAGGACTTTGAAAAGGTCAAGAAGGCGTTGACCGCCAAGAACATCACGCCCTCCAGCGCCGAGCTGACCATGATCCCCAGCTCCTATGTCAAATTAGAGGGCAAAGAGGCCGAGCAGATGCTGCGCCTCATGGACGCGCTCGAGGATTACGACGACGTCCAGAACGTCTACGCGAATTTCGACATCCCCGAATCTGTCATGGAGGCCATGGAGTGATCCGCAAGGCGCCGACGCTCAGGGCCAAGTATCGGACCGTCGCCCTGGTGGCGAACGTCGGCAAGCCGGCCGTGCGCGCGTTGGCGCCCAAGCTGATGGAGATCTTCGGCCGCTTCGGGGTGCGCGCGAGGGCCGTCCCCGAAGTGAAGAAGACCTTCAAGGGATTTTCGCTGCTGCAGGCCGCCCCATTTTCGCGCATCGCGGAAGGATCGGACATGGTCCTTTCCTTGGGCGGCGATGGCACCATGCTGTCGGCTGCCAGCCTGGCCGTGGCCGAGGGGATCCCGGTGCTGGGGGTCAACCTTGGCAATCTGGGATTCATCACCCCGGTTTCCCTGGAATCCTTTGAATCCTCGCTCAGCGACTCCCTGCGCGGCCTCTATAAGATCCAGAGACGCTCGATGTTGCGGGCCCGTATCACCCGGCGGGGCAAACTGGTCTCGGACCGCATCGCGCTGAACGACGTCGTCATCTTGCGCGGCGCCACGGCCAAGGTGGCCCTGCTGGAGACCCGCATCAATGGCAAGTATCTCGCCACCTATAAGGCCGATGGCCTGATCGTCGCCACCCCCACAGGCTCCACCGCCTATTCTTTGGCGGTCGGGGGACCTATCCTGGACACGGCCGTCCAGAATATCGTCCTGGCCCCGATCTGTCCGCACACGCTTTCAGCCCGACCCCTGGTCTTGGCCGATTCCTCGGTCATCGAGATCCTGGTCCCCAAGACCCACGCGCGTCTTAATTTTTCCACCGATGGTGAACCAGGATTTTGGCTGCAGAAAGGCGATAAGTTGACGGTCACGCGGGCGCGCCAGAGCGTCCAGTTGCTGGTGCCGCCCGGCTACGACGCCTGGGAGGTCTTGCGGTCCAAGTTGGGATGGCTGGGACGTTGATACCCTGGCCCTGGGCCGCCGTAGGCGCCTTCGCCGCCTTTTTTGTCGCCCATAGGGCGTGGACCAGCCTACGTGCGGCGGTCTCCGCCGCGCGAGGATGGCTGCTCTGGCTGGCTGCCAGCTGGTTCGCCGCGGTTTATTTTCAGAGCCTCTTGCATATGCTTCCCGGGTCTCCGAACGCCTGGCGCCTGCGCTGGGGGAGCTCCGATTTTCAGATCCTCGCATGGAT
>JAZKAF010000142.1:342-7425 GCA_040389285.1 candidate division FCPU426 bacterium | reverse complement strand
TCCCTGGGGCTTAGCCTTGACTGGAATGAAAGGTCCGGATGGCCCCGGACGGGCAGTTGGGGCCTCTGGGGCCTGGCGCTTGGACCCTGGATCGCCGGAGCCTATTCCTTGGAACAGGCTCGGGGCTTCGCGGTTCCTTTTTTTGTCCTGATCCTCTGCGGGATCTTCTTTCTGCGAAAAGCCTATCCTTGGAAGCGTCCTCTGCTGACCTTGGGCTTTTTTAACCTGATCGCGCTGCTCTTCGGATCCGTGGACCTGCCCTTTTGGTCGCTAGCCATTTCTCTCCTCATCCTTTACTCGTTCTGCCTTTGCCCCTTCGGACGCAACGCCGCTGTCGCGGGCTTTGTTTTGGGAGCCGTGATCCAGATCCTTGCCGCTTTTCGCCCTGGGTTCGCGATCATCCCCACGGGATGGATGACGGCCCTCGCCATTGTCCTGGGCTGGGTGCTCTTTCGTTCACGAGGCATCGACGACCATGTTACGCCGGCTTGAGATAAACGATCTGGCGCTCATCCGCCAGCTGACGGTCGAGTTCGAGCAGGGACTCGGCGTCATCACGGGCGAGACCGGCGCTGGAAAGTCGATCTTGCTCGACGCGCTCGGCTTGGCGCTGGGATTCAAAGCGAGCTCTGATCTGCTGCGAAAGGGCGCTGAGTCTTGCCGGATCCAGGCTCTCTTCGAAGTCGACATGCACGATGGGGTCTGGGCCGCCTGGCTCGAGTCCAAAGGCCTTGCCGCCTCTTCCGACGGGGAACTCTGGCTCAAAAGAGAGCTGACGTTGAACGGCCGCGGACGCTGCTGGATCAATGGCGAGAGCGTGCCGCTCCCGGTTCTGGCCGAAGCCGGCGAGGCGCTCGTGGACTTCCAAGGCCAGCATGAGCATCAGTCGCTCTTGCGCACTCGGCATCATCTGGCCCTCTTGGATGAATTCGCGGGCTCTAAGAGCCTGGCATCGGAAGTCCGCGACGCTTGGGTATCGCTGGCCCAGGCCCGTGGGGCCTTTCGCGATGCGGGGCTCAGCGGCGAGGAGCGTTTGAAGCGGGTCGATCTTTTGGATTACCAGGTCAGGGAACTGGAAGCGGCCGCTCCAAGTCCAGGCGAGCGCGAGGCGCTGATGGCCGAAAGAGCCTTGGGCCTTAGCGCTGGCAAAAGAAGCCAGGCCCTTGCCACGGCCTACGGATCTCTTTTTGGCGCCGAGCAGGAAGGCGCATTGTCCCAGTTGGACGCTGTCGGCGGCGAGTTGCGCCGCCTGGCGGCTATGGATCCCGGATGGGGCGTTGACCTGCCCCGTTTCGAGGCCTCGTTGGCTGAGATGAAAGACCTCGCCGCGAAGATCGATGCGGCCAAGGATAATGCCGACTTCGATCCAAAGCGCGCCGAAAAGATCGAGGAGCGCCTCCATCTCATCGAGCTGCTCTGCAAGAAATATGCGACCGATGAGGCCGGCCTGCTGGTCCACGCCCGCCGGGCCAAAGAGGAACTGGATTCTTTGGAAGACCACGCCGGCGGCATGGCACGCCATGAAAAGCTCCAGGCGGCCGCGACTGCGGCCTTTTCCGCCTTGTCCACCAGGCTCAGTGAAGACCGGCGCGCGGCTGCTGGCCGCCTCGTGGTATCTGTGCAGCAGGAATTGTCCCAGCTGGGACTTGATAAGGCGGTCTTTGACGTCCGTTTCGGCGCCTTGGAGGGCCCGAATGGCCTGGAGGAGGCCGAGTTCTTGCTGGCCGCCAACCCCGGGGAAGGGCTGAAGCCCCTGGCCAAGGTGGCCTCGGGGGGCGAGCTCTCCCGCATCACGCTGGCGCTCAAGGCCGTGCTGTCAAAAGGCACCCAGGTCGGCACCTTGATCTTTGATGAGATCGACACTGGCGTTTCCGGGCGCATTGCCGATATCGTCGGCGATAAGTTGGTCGCCCTCGCCAAGCAGCGGCAGCTGATCTGCATCACCCACCTTCCCCAGATCGCCAGCCGGCCCGGCCGCCATTATCGCGTGGAGAAGACCGTGACCGCGGGCGTGACGGAAACAAGCGTCCACGTCCTTGATGAAAAGGAACGCGAGTCTGAGATCGCCGCGATGCTGGACGGCAAAGAGATCTCCGCCAGCGCCCTTGGTCACGCCCGCCAATTGCTCGCCGCAGCCCGCATCAGCCGATAGAGCCCGCCTTAGGAGCTTGTTGACGCTCCCGTTCGCATTTGATAATTTACCTGTCTTTCCCCATCCCAGCCCGCCCATTTGGAGCCCCTTCATGCTAAAGCTCGGAGTCAGTTATTTCGCGAGCCGTCACCTTAAACACGTCGCCGAAGACCTCAAAGACATCAAAAAACACCATTGCGACTGGGTCTTGCATACCTTTGACGAGGTGGACCTTCGCTTTAACAGCGGACAGATGAAGACCATCACCAGCATGTCGCACAAGCTGGGCCTGAAGGTTTATTACAGTCCCTGGGCCATCGGGGGCATCTTCGGCGGGGAATGCATCTCCGCCTTCCCTGGAAGGCATCCTGAGGCCTGCCAGGTGCTCTCAACCGGGGAGAGAGTCCCCTATGCCTGTCCAAGCCATCCGGAATTCCGCAAGTTCATGAAAACTTGGATCGAGGCGGCCTGTGCCGCGGGCGGCGACGTCCTTTTTTGGGATGAACCGCATCTTTGGCTGCCGAACTGGGAGGGCAGGCCGGAACGCGATGACGAATTCTCCATCGGCAGCCCCTATGCCCAGGCCCTTTTTAGAAAGAAGTACAAGAAGCCGGTTCCCAAGCGCAAGACCGCGGAAGTGGAGGAATTTCGGGACTGGCTGCTCTACGACTTCCTGAAATGGGCCATGCAGACCGCGAAAAAGATCCGTCCAAACATCAAAAATGCCGTTTGCCTGGTTTCCCACCTCGGCGCCCTAGAACCGCCCCTTTGGAATAAGGTTGCCAGCATCAAGGAGTTGGATATCGTGGCCACTGACCCCTATTGGAAGCGTTTTCCCTATTCCAATCCCGCCAAGGACAAGATGGAGGGCTATATCGACCTGATGGCGGGCAAGGTGGTCGAGCTCTGCAAAAAACACGGCAAGGAACCCCAAGGTTGGCTCCAGATCTTTGCGCTTCGCAAGCAGGACGAACCGGACATTGACAAGGCCATCCGCCTACTTCATCAGTCGGGTATCACTAACATCGCCGCCTGGGGCTACGAAGGCTGCAACGCCTACTCGACCATCAGCAGCGAGCGGGGAAGAGCCTGTTGGGATCGCCTGGGTCGGCAGTATGGAAAATTGAAAAAGAAGAAGGCTTGATTATTAATGTATAACTTTAATAATACGTATAAAACTATTTAAATATATATGTTTTATACGTATACTTAAGTTAATACATTAACTATGTAGAGCCGGCAGTTTTTGAAAACAAGTCCAAATTGATTGGATTTTAAACTATAAGCAAATCGAGATTACCTGATTTAATTAATCAGATAATATCTGTTTTTGCCACGAAATGCCTCGTGGCCTCATCCGAAAGGGTGGGGTAGTGTCTAGCAGACCAGTGGATTTGCCAGTTAGGGGTGGGATCTCGAGGCTATAATCACCTTGTTTTATGGGGTTTTTGCTTTGGTACCCCGGGCCTGGCCTAGGGCGCTACTATCCGTAGAAAGTCAGGGGTTTTCCTCTGATTCGGCCGACTTCTCGGGCCTTGGAAGGGCCCTAGGTCGTCAGATAAAGGCCGTCCTGGGAAGGTTTATCGGGTTTTCTGGGGTAGGGGTAGGACACCCGGCCCAAAAGGTGAAAATATCGAAAAAAAGTCAAGAAATTGTTACTAACTTGTTGACAAATTGTTCCTATTAATTGTATAATTTTTTTCCTAAATCAAAATTTGAACGTTCTTGTCCATCGATTCCCATTAAAACCATTGTAAAATAAGTGTTTTATTCGATAGTTAATTCCAGCCATTTTAAGCCTCTTTATTCACAAGGCAGTAAGATGTTCCATTAGGGCACCAGAAAACGCTTATTTTGTCATGTGGAGCGAAATAGAGCTATCTGCCTTATTTTCTGTAATTTTCGATTTATGCCAATTTATTGCCTAATATTGGTTGCATTTACCTTTAATCGGCTAGAGCTAGAGAAAGTGTTGATATTAATGTGCTTTTTTTGTGATGCCGCTACGGGAATTCGATGTTTGCCTGAAACGAGTTTTCAGTTGGGTTCCTCATCGGGCTTCTTGGTTTAAGCCCTTAAATTTATTGCGGAATTCGGATCTTTTGACATGTAAAAAGGGCTTGATTTTGTTAGCTATTACGTAAGAAACCCACTGGTTTTTGATGTTACTTTAGCTTCATAAACCTGATAATTTCGACGATTCATTCAGGAAATGGGACCCGCTGTATATATAGGAAGACACCGGTTCCATTTAACGCGATCAAATGGTTTGAGGTTCTAGGAATTCATGTTGTTTCTGCGGCGTAAATTTTTGGAAAAGATCGGCTGGCGCTCGCGCCTGCTGCTGGCTTGCGCCTTCTTTTTCATAAGCCGTGTTCTTGTTTCGGCTATCGTTTTTGACGCCGCCTCCAACTCCGGATCCACGAACGCCGGCCAGAGCAAGATCTGGTGGGAGCATACCGTCACCTCCAGCGGCAGCAATCCCATCTTGGTCGTAAGTGAAGTGGTGCATTCGGGTTCGAATTCGACCTGGGGATCGGTGACCTATGATGGCGTGCCGATGATCCTCGGCGCCGGTGACGGATCCCTGCAGACTTTGCAAATGTGGTATCTGATGGGACCCGACCTCCATACCGGCACCCACACCGTGACCGTGACCTGCGGCTCCTTGGATCATACCTTGGTGGGAGCCGCCAGTTTCACGGGGGTCAGTGCCATCGGCGTGACGAGTTCGGCGTCGGGGGTCTCAAGTTCGAACACCATCACCGCGACGATCGAGACCAGCGAAGACAACAGCATGTTGGTCGGATTGCTCGGCATCGATCTGGATAGCAGGGGCGAAGTCTATAACGTGGTCAATATGTGGCCTGGGATGATCTCGGACTGGGTCGAATGTCCTCCCTTTGGCCTGGGCGGCATCAGCGGCGCCTGGGGAGTTCATAAGCAGGCGGGATTGGCCGGACTGACCTATCAGGTCGGATTCTGGGAAACACCCGCAGATAAGCACCAGGTTCAGATCATGGAATTGCGGAACGGGGATAACACGCCGACGAATACCCCGACCGCAACCTTGACCGTGACTCCGACGATCACCAGGACCTTCACACGAAGCTCCACGATGACCCGGACCCCCACGCGGACTTTGACCTTCACCATCACCAAGACCTGGACTATCTCGCCCACGTCTTCTGTCTCTCCGACGCAGACCATCTCGCCGACCCCGACCCAGTCGCCCACGCCCACGGACAGTCCCACGCTGACCTGGACCTATTCAACCACGCCGACGCTGTCGCCCACTCCCAGCGCCACGGGCACGCCCACTCAGACGCTGTCCCCGACGCCGACTTGGACGCCTACCCCGACTTCGACTCATTCGCCGACCCCCAGCAGCGCGGGAACGCCCAGTTCCACGGTTTCCCCGACCACCATCCTGACTTTCACGGACTCGCCTTCGCCCTCGATCACGCTCACCAGCTCGTCCAACGCTACGGCGACCAGCACCCCCAGCGCCACGGGTTCCGCCAGCGCATCCCCGACTGCGACCCGCAGTTCAACTCCGACCACCACGCAGACGCCTGGAGCGCTTGGCGCGCTGAGTCCCCATTTGGGGATCACGGGCGAAGCCCAGGTCTACAGTTTTATCCTTTCGCTTAATTCGGCGTCCCTGGTGAGCAGCCTTTCCATCACGCTGACTGCGGGCGCGTTTGAGCTTGTTGGCGAAGGCGGGATCGAGCCACATATGGAAAGCGGGGTCTCAGTCAATAGCTCGGGCAATAGCGTGGTGGTGACCTTTGATCCCGCCCTGATGCGGGACGACGACCCGAACTTCTTCACCGTGACCTTCACCGCCAGGGCGCTGCAGGCCGGACCCTTTGTCTGGGGCGCCTACCTGAACGGAAATCCCGCTTACACGGTCAAGGCGGCGAACTGGTCCAGCTACAGCGTCCTGATCCTGTCGCCCACGGCGACGATCAGCCCGACCGCCACGGAGAGCCCTTCGCTCACCCCGACGCCGTCACGGACCATCACCCCGACTCCCAGCGCCACGCCTACCCCGTCGCGGACTGTGACGACCACCCAGACGCCCGGCGCCCTGGGAGCCTTGAGCCCTCATCTGGGAATGTCGGGCGAATCGCAGGTCTATACTTTCCTGCTTTCCCTCAATTCGGCTTCCTTTGTCAGCAGTCTTTCCGTGACGCTCACCTCGGGAGCGTTCCAGCTGATCGGTTCCGCCGGTCTGGATGCCGATCTGGCAGGCGCCCGGGTCGACACCTATGGCAACAGCGTGGTGGTGAGCTTTGATCCCGCCCTCATGCGGGATGACGATCCAAACTTTGTCACCGTGACTTTCACGGCCTTGGCCTTGCAGTCCGGCCCGTTCATCTGGGGAGCCTTCTTGAACGGCAACCCGGCCTACGTGGTCAAAGCGGCGAATTATTCGAATTATGGGGTGCTGATCCTGACGCCCACCCCGACCAGGACTTCCACCGAGGTCCCGACGGCAAGCAAGACAACCACGCCGACTTCTGTGTCGACCGGGACCTTCACGGAAATGGACACGGCCACACGGACGACCGTCCCGACGCAGACCTGGACCGAGAGCAAGACCATGACGCCGACGTATGTGTCGACCGGGACTTTCACGGAAGTAGACACGGCGACGCGCACGACCGTGCCGACCCTCGTGTCGACCGGGACTTTCACGGAAGTAGACACGGCGACGCGGACGACCGTGCCGACCTTAGTTTCGACCGGGACCTTCACCACAGTGGACACGGCCACGCGGACGACGGTGCCGACCCTCGTGTCGACCGGGACTTTCACGGCAGTGGACACCGCCACGCGGACGACGGTGCCGACCTTGGTTTCGACCGGGACCTTCACGGCAGTGGACACGGCCACGCGGACGACGGTGCCGACCTTGGTTTCGACCGGGACCTTCACGGCAGTGG
>JAZKAF010000142.1:0-242 GCA_040389285.1 candidate division FCPU426 bacterium | reverse complement strand
ATACAGCCACGCGGACCACAGTGCCGACCTTGGTGTCGACCGGTACCTTCACGGCGGTGGACACGGCCACTCGGACGACGGTGCCGACCTTGGTGTCGACCGGTACCTTCACGGCAGTGGACACCGACACGCGGACGACGGTGCCGACCCAGACCTGGACCGAGAGCAAGACCACCACGCCGACACTTGTGTCGACCGGAACCTTCACGGCCGTGGACACGTTCACGCGGACGACCGTGCCG
>JAZKAF010000141.1:1196-9244 GCA_040389285.1 candidate division FCPU426 bacterium | reverse complement strand
ACTGCGGCCCTCGCGCATCACGCTGACCAAGGACGACCTGGTGATCATGGCCTCCGAGACGGGCGTGCTGCCCATCGCCCCGGAGCGCGTCGCGAAAAAGCTGCGCGTGGAGCCCGGCAAGATCTTCCTGGTGGATCTGGAAGCCGGACGGGTCATCGACGACAAGGAATTGAAGGACCAGATCGCCGCGGAAAAGCCGTATGGCGAATGGCTGGCGAAGAACCTGATCGCGCTGGAAGACCTGCCCGAGGCCCCGCATGTGCCGGGCCCCGACCACGAGACCCTGCTCCACCGCCAGATCGCCTTTGGATACACCCACGAGGACCTGAAGATGGTGATGGCGCCCATGGCCATCGACGGCCAGGAAGCCATCGGCTCCATGGGCGACGACACGCCTTTGGCCATCTTGTCCGAGCGCCCGCAGCTCCTGTTCCACTATTTCAAGCAGCTCTTCGCCCAGGTGACCAATCCCCCGCTCGACGCCATCCGCGAGGAGCTGGTCACCTCGGTGATCACGACCCTCGGGCCCGAAGGCGACCTTCTGAACCCGGGCGCTGACAATTGCCGGCAGATCGAGCTGAAAGGCCCGATCCTGGACAACGACCAAGTGGCCCGCTTCAAGAACGTGTCCGTGCACGGCTTCTCATCGGCGGTCCTGCCCATCACCTTCAAGGCCTCCGAAGGCGCCCTCGGTATGGAAAAGGCGCTGGATCTGCTGTTCGCCGCCGCGCGCAAGGCACTGGAATCAGGAAAACAGATCCTGATCCTTTCCGACCGTGGCGTGGACAAGGACAACGCGCCAATCCCTTCCCTGCTGGCCACAGCTGGCCTGCACCACTTTTTAGTGCGCGAAGGGCTGCGGACCCGCTGCGGCCTGATCGTCGAATCCGGCGAACCCCGCGAAGTGCATCATTTCGCGCTTTTACTGGGCTACGGGGCCAACGCGATCAATCCTTACGTGGCCTTCGAGACCCTGGAAGACCTGTCCCGCCGTTCCTTGCTCCCCGCCGAGCTGGACCATGAGCACGCGCTGGCCAAGTTCATCAAGGCCGCGAACAAGGGTATCGTCAAGACCATGTCGAAGATGGGCATCTCCACGATCCAGTCCTACCGCGGCGCCCAGATCTTCGAGGCGGTGGGCCTGTCCAAGGCTTTCATCGACAAATATTTCACCTGGACCGCGACCCGCATCCAGGGCATCGGGCTCGAAGAGGTCGCCGCCGAGGTGCTGACCCGCCACGCCGCCGCCTGGACCGAGCGCGCCGGCCGCGAACTGGACCTGGACTGGGGTGGACGCTACAAATGGCGCCGCGAAGGCGAAGCCCACATGTTCAACCCGGAGACGGTGGCGTTGCTGCAGCACGCCGTCTACACCGGCGACTACAAGGCTTTCAAACGCTATACCGCCGCGGTGAACCGCCATTCCGAAAAGCTATACACCCTACGGGGCATGTTCGAGTTCAAAAAGGGCCAGCGTCCCGCCGTCCCGCTGGAGGAAGTGGAGCCGGTCTCGGAGATCGTGAAGCGCTTCACCACCGGGGCCATGTCCTACGGGTCCATCTCGAAGGAAGCCCACGAGAACCTGGCCATCGCCATGAACCGGCTGGGGGGCAAGTCCAACGGCGACTCGAAGAATTCCGCCATCAAGCAGGTGGCCTCGGGACGCTTTGGCGTCACCAGCAATTACCTGGTCAACGCTCGCCAGATCCAGATCAAGATGGCCCAGGGCGCCAAGCCCGGCGAAGGCGGCCAGTTGCCCGCCAAGAAGATATGGCCCTGGATCGCCAAGACCCGGCATTCCACGCCTTTCGTAGGCTTGATCTCGCCGCCGCCGCACCACGACATCTATTCGATCGAGGACCTGGCCCAGCTGATCTACGACCTGAAGAACGCCAACAACCGGGCCAATATCTCGGTCAAGCTGGTCTCTGAAGTGGGCGTGGGCACTGTGGCCGCGGGCGTGGCCAAGGCCCATGCGGACCATGTGCTGATCTCGGGCCACGATGGTGGCACCGGGGCCTCACCCCTTTCCTCGATCAAGTACGCCGGCGTTCCCTGGGAGCTCGGCCTGGCCGAGACCCAGCAGATCCTGGTGAAGAACGGCCTGCGCGACCGCATCAAGGTCGAGACCGACGGCCAGCTGCGCAGCGGCCGGGACGTGGTCATCGCGGCCCTGCTGGGCGCCGAAGAATACGGTTTCGCCACGGTAGCCCTGGTGGCTTCGGGCTGCATCATGATGCGGGTCTGCCATTTGGACACCTGCCCCGCCGGAGTCGCCACTCAGAACCCTGACCTGCGCAAGAAATTCATCGGCAAGCCGGAATACGTGGTGAACTTCATGACCTACGTCGCCACGGAAACGCGCGAGGTGATGGCCGAACTGGGCTTCAGGACGGTGAACGAGATGATCGGCCGTTCCGACCTGCTGGAGATGGGCAAGGCCCTCAAGCATTGGAAAGCCAAGGGCTTGGACCTGTCACCCATCTTCGCCCGGCCCGAAGAGTCGGACAGAGGCCCGGTCTACAAGGTCAAGGCGCAGGACCACGGCCTGGACAAGGCCCTCGACAACCGCATCATCGCCGACTGTGGTGGCAGCCTGGAAAACGGCAAGGCCGTGTCCTTGGAATACGGGATCACCAACGTCAACCGCAGCGTGGGGACCATGCTGGGCGCGGAGATCTCCCGCAAGCACGGCTCCAAAGGCATGCCCGACGACAGCATCCGGCTGAGCTTCAAAGGCTCGGCCGGACAGAGCTTCGGGGCCTTTGTCCCCAGCGGCGTGACCCTGCGCCTTGAAGGCGATTCCAACGATTACTTAGGCAAAGGCCTTTGCGGCGGGCGCATCTTCGTGGTGCCCCCCAAGGAAGCCACCTTCACGCCGGAAGAGAACATCATCGTGGGCAACGTGCTGCTCTACGGCGCCACCTCGGGCGAAGTCTTTATCCGCGGGCGCGCTGGCGAACGTTTTTGCGTGCGTAACTCGGGCGCCAACGCGGTGGTGGAAGGCGTGGGCGACCACGGTTGCGAGTACATGACCGGCGGACGCGTGGTCATCCTGGGCTCCACCGGCCGCAATTTCGCGGCGGGCATGTCCGGTGGCATCGCCTACCTTTGGGACCCCCAAGACGAGTTCAGGGGCAAATGCAACCCAGAGCTGGTCGAACTGGACGCCCTGGAAGCCCCCGCCGACATCGAGACCGTGAAAGGGCTGCTCGCCAAGCACGCCCTGCACACCGGCAGCCCTCTGCCCGCCCGGCTGCTGGAAAATTGGGACATCGCAAGGGCGCAATTCATCAAGGTGATCCCCTCGGAATACAAGGTGGCCCTTGAACGGTTGTCGGAAGAACAATCCGAGACCGTGGCTTAGGAGATCAGATGGCAAAGGTCACAGGATTCATCGAATTTCACCGGCAAAAGGGCAAGCGTCGCCCCGTGGATGAGCGCGTCAAGGACTGGAAAGAGTACGAGATCCCGCTTTCCAAGGACGACCTCAACCACCAGGCCGCGCGTTGCATGGACTGCGGCGTGCCCTTTTGCCAGTCCGGCTGCCCGCTGGGGAACATCATCCCTGACTGGAATGACCTGGTGTACCACGACAGCTGGAACCTGGCCATCGAGCGCCTGCACGCCACCAACAACTTCCCTGAATTCACCGGGGCCATCTGCCCTGCCCCCTGCGAGAACAGCTGTGTGCTGGCCATGGACCAGTACCAGGAACCCGTCAACATCAAGAAGATCGAGCTGACCATCGTGGACAAAGCCTGGGCCGAGGGATGGATCAAGCCCTTGAAGCCCGCCAATCTGACCGGCAAAAAAGTCGCCGTGATCGGCTCAGGGCCCGCGGGCCTGGCCACCGCCCAGCAGCTAGCGCGGGTCGGCCATGCGGTCACGGTCTTTGAACGCGCGGACCGTATCGGCGGCTTGTTGCGCTACGGCATCCCCGAATTCAAGCTCGAAAAATGGCGCCTGGACCGCCGGATCGAGCAGATGCGCCAGGAAGGCGTCAGTTTCGTGGTGAACGCCAACGTCGGGGTGAACCCTGGCGTGGAAGAGCTGCGTAAGAATTTCGATGCCATCGTGCTCTGCGGAGGAGCGACCCAGGCCCGCGACCTCCCCATCCCTGGACGCGAGCTGAAGGGCGTGTACCCGGCCATGGAATTCCTCACCCAGAGCAACAAGGCCACCCACGGCGACACCGTGGCCGGCCAGATCAGCGCTTCGGGCAAGCACGTCATCGTCATCGGCGGCGGCGACACCGGCGCGGACTGCATCGGCACTTCGACCCGCCAAGGCGCGGACAGCATCACCTCGCTGGAGATCGTCAATCGCCCTCCCGATCAGCGGGGAGGGGACAATCCCTGGCCTCAGTGGGCGCGGGTCTTCCGGGTGGCTGGCGCCCATGAAGAAAAAGGCGAACGCCTCTATGCCGTGACCACCAAGCGTTTTGAAGGCGAAGACGGCGTGCTGAAGCGCATCGTCACCGCTCAGGTCGAGTGGAAGGACGGAAAACCCAGCGAGATCCCCGGCAGCGAAAAGACGCAGCCCGCGGACCTGGTTTTCCTGGCCATGGGCTTTCTGGGACCTGAAAAAGGGCCCTTGCTGACCGGCCTCGGAGTGGCCTTGGACGAACGCGGCAACGTGAAGTCCGATCCCGCGACCAAGATGACCTCGGTGGAAGGCGTGTTCACGGCCGGAGACATGACCCGCGGCCAGTCCCTGGTGGTCTGGGCCATCAGCGAAGGACGCAAAGCCGCCCAAGGCGTGGACCGCTTTTTAATGGGTTCCAGCACCCTTAGTTCCGCGCTCTGATCCTGGAAGCCGGAATCCTTTGAAAAAAAGAGACAGACCCGCAAAGTCACCGCTCCTCGTCATCTTCACGACCGTTGCGATGGACCTCATCGGCTTCGGGATGGTCGTGACCTTGACCAGCCTTTACGGCAAGGAATTGGGCGCCAACGCCTGGCAGCTGGGCCTGCTTGCCGCAAGCTATTCCATCTGCCAATTCTTCTTCGCGCCCATCTGGGGCCGCCTTTCCGACCGCTATGGACGCCGTCCCATCCTTTTGATGTCCCTGGCTGGATCGACCCTGTCCTATTTCGCCTTCGGCTACGCCACCCTTGCCCGCAGTTTCATCTTCCTGATCTTATCCCGCTGTCTCTCGGGCGTTTTTGCCGCCAACCTCTCGGCGGCCCAGGCCTACATCGCCGATATCACGCCCCCTGAAAAACGCACCGAAAAAATGGGCCTCATCGGGGCGGCTTTCGGCATTGGATTCGTCCTGGGTCCAGCTCTGGGCGGCATCAGCGCCCATCGCCTGGGCCTGGCCTGGCCTGGCTTTATCGCCGCAGGGATCTGCGGCCTCAATCTCTGCCTGGCTTGGTTCCGTTTGCCGGAATCCCTGCCAAAAGAAGTCCAGATGGCCAACCGCAAAAAAGCCAGGGGCCACTACGATCCGCTCAATATCCAGCAGCTGCGACGGGCCTTTTCGCATCATTTTCTTGGTTTGTTGCTGGCCATGTACTTCATCCAGATCTTCGCCTTCGCCAATATCGAGCAGACCTTCTCGTTGTTCTTCCAGACGAGATTCAACTTTGACGCGGGCACTGCGGGCGAAAGAACGGGATTGCTCCTGGCTTTCGTGGGCCTGACCGCCGGCCTGATCCAGGGCATGGGATTGCGGAAGATCCTGGGATGGTTCGGGGAGCGGAAGATGCTGGCGCTGGGCCTGGCCATCTTCGCGCTGTCCATGGCAAGCATTCCCTTCGGCCCGAGCTACGGCGCCTATTTCCTGATGTTATTACCCATGGCCGTCGGCCGGAGCATGGTGGATCCGTCCATGGCGGGCCTTATCTCCAAGAGCGCCGACAAGACCGTGCAGGGCGAGACCTTCGGCGTCTCGCAGGGGCTGGGCAGTCTGGCCCGCGCCACGGGCCCCTTCTGCGGCCTGGTGGCCTTTCAAAAAAGCTTCACCTTGCCCTTTCTGATCGCGGCAAGCCTGTCCTTTATCGTGTTTTTGTTGAGCTTGAGATTATTGAAGAAGAAGATCGATTGAATTAATTCGCCAAAAAATCAGGGCCCAGGTCATCCACCACCTGCTTGCGCCACTCTGAACGCAGGCGTGATTCTACGTAATCCAGATCGCTGAAATCGTCGGTCCCAAAACGTCCCGGCAAGGCCGCACGCTCCTCAGCCACTAAAAGCGGCAATTTGGAGAGGTTTCTTTCCAGGGTCTTGCCCTTATAGGCCTCATCCGTGGGTTTGAGGTCCTTGCCCGCCACCAGGGTGGCGTTGACCAGCTGGCCCTTGGGTTCCCAATGTTCCCCGCTCACCCTGGCCTCGCCAAAGACTTCGACCAGCACCGCCTCCAGCCTGGCCAGACCCTCGGATCCGGTCTTTGCACGCGTCACGGAATTGATGACGACCCTGCCTCCCGGGTTCAAATGGTCTTTCATGCGCGCGATCCCCTCCCGAGTCGCGAGATACCAAGGGGAGACCTCGCCGACAAAGGCATCCAAAAAGATCAGGTCAAAATGGCTGTCTTCCTTGTTCAACCAAGCCCTAGCGTCCTGGTTCAGCACGCGGACGCTAGAGGGAAGGCCGAACCAGTCCCGGGCCAAGCCTTCCATATTAGGGTCCAGTTCCACGACCGTGACTTTGATCCCCCGGGCGTCCAGGCCCTTGGCCAGCATGCCGGTTCCGAGCCCCAGGACCAGGGCGCTCTGCGCCTTGGGATGGTAGCGCTGCGCCATGAAATTCTGGTAGTCGGTGAACTGGAGCAGCGAGATGCCCGTCTCCTTATCCATGCCACCCTGGACAATGCCGTCGTTCATCAGCATCCTGCCTCCGCGGGCCACATCGATGATCTGGATGAGCCCGGTATGGGATTGAAGCGAGACCAGCAGATGGGCGTTGCTGCCGAGCGATCGCGCGGGGCTCGGCGCGAGGGGCAAGAACATCAGCGCGGCCAAAGGCGCGGCGACGGCTGAAAAGCGGGAGCGGCGCAGCCGCAGACTCCAGAAAGTGCCCACCAGGACCAGCAAGATGCCGCAGGCAGCCATGGCCAGGCGCAGTGGCATCATGGGGATGAGCACCAGCGCGGTCAGCCAGCCTCCCAGCAGGCCTCCCAGCGTGTTCACGAAAAAGATCGACCCGGCGGCGGATCCCGCTCCAAGAACGGCCGCATCCAGCCTGGCGATCAAAAAGGGGCTCACCGCGCCCAGGCAAACCAGGGGCAGGCCGAAGAGCACGGCGGAACTTACAAAAGATCCAAAGGCCACCCCAAAACCGGCGACGCTGGAAGCCAACAGCGGCCCCCGCAACAGCGGAAAAATGGCCAGCCAGATCCCCGCAGCCCAAAATACCGTGGGCAGTTTCCAGTCCCCTTTGGATCTGCTGAGAACCCCTCCCAATCCGTATCCGATAGCCAAGAATAGCAAGGTCGCCGTGATCTGGGCGGTCCAGACCGCCAAGGACGCGCCGAAATACGGGGCCAAGGCCCTGGCGCCGGCGATCTCGATAACCAAGCAGGCCAGGCCCTCTAAAAAGGCGGTGGCCAGGATAACGCGTTTTTCGCTGAGCAGGCTCATGATCCCGCCAGAGTGAGACGAGGACAGCGGATAAAGGTCGGGCCAAGATAGCGCTCACGCTGGGCCGTGTCCTTGCTGAAGAGGGCCGAGCCCAAGGCCAGGCTGGAGGATCCAGAGACCGAGCCGCCTTTGATGGGGCGCGTCCCCTCCGCGCTGATCTCCTCACCCGAGCGTATCTCGGCGGAAAATTCACCGGTGATGGGGTTCGGCTCGAAATAGGAGAAGTCATGGAGGTGGTAAAGGGGCCGGCCCCCTTCGGGTTTCAACAGGTCCGCGACCTCGAACTTCCCGGCCTCGACCACCAGGTTGCCCAGATCCCCTGTGGGCGCCTGGCCGAGGTACTGCGCGTAACGGGAATTGGCCCAACGGCATTTGAGACGGCCGTTCTCGACCAGCAGCCGGCGCCCACCCGGGGTGCCGCTGGTGTCGACCCGGTAGGATCCCACCGCGTAGGGCAGCAAA
>JAZKAF010000141.1:0-1186 GCA_040389285.1 candidate division FCPU426 bacterium | reverse complement strand
AAGGGGCTGGCCCCAGGAAGCGTGGTCACGAGTTCCTGTCCCAGCTCAAAGCGGGTCATGCGGTTGTACTTCGAAGCGGCCGAAGCGCTGGAGCTGATCCAGGAAAAGAAATTCTCGAGGGCTTCCCCGCTGAAGACCACGTCATAGCTGCCCGTTTTCGGCAAACCCGCCAAGGTCAAACGTCGCCCATGTTCGGCCGATTCCCTGGCCAGGGCGGCGAAATCGACATCTTCGGCGCGCCGGCGCTTGAAAGCCTTGAAGACCTCGCTCTCCGCCTGCTTGCCCTTGGACAGGAGCACGAATTCGCCGGAGAACAGGGTGCTTTCCTGCAAGACCTGCACGCCCTGGGAATTGAAATAGCGGGATTTTGAGCTGTCCGCGAAGAACTCGGCCGCGGAAAAACGAGCCTGCGCCTCGCTGGCACTGGCCTGGCGCAGGATCTCGGCGCCCTGGCGAAGGACGGTTTCCGGGTCTTTGACCAGGTTCAGGTCGCTAAGGGGGACCTGGGGAACCTGGCCCGCGACCTCGGTCATGGCATAGGCCTCATTTTCTATCAAGGCGGCGGAGGCCATGGCCTGGTCCAGCTCTTTGTCAAGGCGACCCAGGGCCGAAGGATCCAGAGTGAAGCGGGCGCTCCCAGTGACCATCCCCTTTTTTGGGGCGGCGGCCCGGCGGTTCACCAGGATCTCGATCTCATAGGCCAGCGAATCAACCCTACGGAAGCTTTCCACCCGGTCTAGACCGACGTAAAGCTGGCTGGAGCGCTTGTCGATCTCGCGGACCTGCCACCCGGAAAGGCTGTCTTCGGACTCCAAGGTACTGACTATCTTTTCAAGCATCAGGCGAGCCTCGCTTTGAATTTTAGGTGCGGTCCCCCGGTGGTATTTTTGACCCATTCTTTGTGGCCCTTGCCGCAATATCCTGAACCGGAGATAGTCAAGTCGCCGGCGGCCATGCTGATGGACTGCAGGATATCCGGGACGAACCCGGTCATGATCACCGGCGAATAGACCTCATCCAGCAGCTTGCCATTCCGGATACGCTGGGCCCAGAGCCCCTCGCACTGGATGCCCCAGCCTTGGGGGTCTTCCATGCCGTTCGAGGGATAACGCAGGTAGATGCCGTCCTCCGCCGAGGCGATCAGTTCCTCGGGGCTCGATTTACCGGGGGCGAAAAAGGTGTTGGT
>JAZKAF010000140.1:2107-6383 GCA_040389285.1 candidate division FCPU426 bacterium | reverse complement strand
ATCACCAGATCCTTACGCCAAAGCCGTAGCCTTCGCTCCAGCTGCTGTAGTCCGAGATATAGGGGCCGTAGCCGTTGGTGTAATAAAGGTACCACGGAATGTGCCAGGTTTTCAGGGTCAGCTCAAAGCGCCGGGACCAGTTGCTGGCGAAATGGCCCTCGTGGTAACCGGTGCGGAATTCAGCGCTTAAACCAAGGTAATTGCAGATCCGGTGGGGGAACAGCCATTCCCCCAGGAACTGCCCGCGCAGGCCGTCATAGTCCGCGATGGCGCTCGGGGGATCGCTGGGGCGCCAGAAAATGTCCTGTTCCGTGGGGTGGATGATGCCCTGGGCGCCAGTGAAGATCCGAAGGGTGGGGACGAAGCTGAAACGCATGGTCGGCTTTTCCAGAAGCCTGAACGCGGAGGACAGATACCAGTAATCCCAGGCCCGGCTGACAAAATCCTGGCCATGCGGGCCTGCGGCCAGCAGAGCCGCATGGGTATCGATGACCTGGCCATTAGATTCATGGAACCAACCGGCTTGCAGTTCAGAACGGGGCGCTTCGACGGAAAAATAGAATCCGGGATTCTGGAGCCGGGAGACCACCGGTTCGGAATACCGGGTGGAGATATGATAGTCGTAAAGGCTGTCGTAAGCAAAATTCAGCGCGCTGAGGCGGTAGGACCCAACATGCCAATCGAGGCTTTCCATGGGCAGCACCTGGCAGGCCAGCGACAGCAGGAATTGGATGCGGCTCTCGCCATGGTCAGTGGCGATCACCGCGTCGGTGGGATGAAAGGTCCTTAAGGTCGCCTCGTGAAGCGCACCCTCAAAAGGATCGCCGTCCTCCCCACAAAAAGACGCATGCGGCCATGCGCCCAAAAGCACCGCCAACAGCGCCCATCGCCATTTCAATTTTAATTCCAATATGAACGCCCTAGTCTTTGACCGCGGTCATGGCTTGCGCAGAACGAAGAAAGCGCAAGGTATTTTCGGCTTTCTCGTATTTTAAACTTTTCTGAGAGGTTTCCATTCCAGGTCGGTAAACCACCAGGGTTGGAAAGTCTTTGATTTTATATTTTGTTTGAAGTTGCGCGATCAACGTGGAGTTGCTCCCGTGCTCATGCTTCTCATCGCGGATCATGACAGGCAAAAATTCTCGATTGATCCAGGCGGCATGACTCGGGTTTTCGAAAACTTCCTTTTCCATGAGCCGGCATGGCGGGGACCAGGCAGCGTCAAAATTGTAGAGGATTGGCTTGCCAGTGGCCTTTGCTTGTTTTTGAGCTTCAGGTTCCTGGATCCACTTCACGCGCTCGTTCTTGTTTGCGGGTGGCGCATTGGCGTCATCGATCTTCATTTTCAGCTCTTGGGCGAGCTGATGGACTGATGCGGGTGCCCGAGGCTCTTTCGCGATGTAGGCTTGGTAGTTTTTTAGAGCTTCATCCCAGTTGCCGAGCATGTAGTCACACTGGGCGATCTGATAGATAGGTAAAGCGAAGTATTCATCTAAGTCTTGAGCGGTAGAAAACTCTCCCCGCGCCGCAGCATAGTCTTTTTTCGCCTTCAGAATCATGCCATCTCTATAGCTTACTTTTGCCCCCCGCTCATCCCTAGCAAATGCACAGATGCTGAGGCTGGCGATCAACAAACACAGGATTGCCTTCACCTTAACGCTCCCTCTTATCTGGGAATGCTCGGGACCAGTTCTGGCAACGGGATAGCCTGACTGAGGGTGGTGGCGGTGAGCGTGGCACCGCTGGCGGCCGCGACCATTTCGGGCGCGAAATTGCGCAGCCAGGGCACGATATATTCGCTGCGGAAATGGACTTCCAAGCGATAGGTGTGCCCGGCTTCAAAGATCAGGCTCTGGGCCTTGGTGTCACCGCCGCCCCGTTCCATTTGGGAAACGAGCTTTCCGTCCACCATGAAGCTCCAGGGCGCATCATCCGCATTGACGCGAAGCCTGCCTTGGAAACGGGCGGCCGGGGTCCAGAGCGCCCCGTAATGCAGTTCCCCGGGCTGGCGCAGCGGGTCCATGTCCCAGATGCGGCGCGGCGGGAACAGTTCATAACCCGTGGCTTCCACTTTTTCTTCGGTCTTGTTCTCAGGATTCTTGCGGCTGTGGTAAGAAACTCCCCATCCATGAGCTTGGCCCAGGGGTAGCATCGAGGCAGGATAGATCTCCTTGCCGTCGTCGTCCAAGGCCGAGAAGGTGAAGCTCTCGCCAGCTCCGACAAGTTCCACAAAGGCGGAACGCCCCAGGATAAAGACCGGCTGTCCAAAGGATTCATGCCTGCCATTGACCCTCAGCCCTGATCCGCTGGGACCGTGGAAAGTCACCTGGGTCTGGCGATGCGGGGTGATCAGCACGCCAGCCCTGTTGCTTCCCACTTTGGCAAAGCCCTGAAAACGCAGGCGATCTTCCTTGGGGACGCTGAGCTTGATGAACCAAACATTGCGGTTGAGCGGGTCCTCGCGGGTTTCAAGATGCGCGGTCGGCTCGTGCGTGAACTTCTCGGTCTTGGCGTTCGGGAACCAACGCAGCATTTCAGGAAGCAGCTTCTCCAAATAGGGATCCATGGCCCAAACCGAATATTTGCCGGTGGAAAGGCGCAAATAGTCCTCAGGATCGCGGGCCACCCGGATGCGGGAGATGTCCTCCTGCAAGATGGCGTTTTCGGAAGGGTGGAAAAGATGGGCGCCGATGATGCGCTCGGCGTCTGGCTCCTTGCGGAAGATCTGGTCGGCGATGTGGGCGCCGCGGTTCCACTGCACTTCCATCTCAACCGAGCCCATGACTTGTACAAAATAAGCGCGTATCGCCATGGTCGCCGAGCCGACGGCCAGCAAGAGTAATAAGAGCGGCACCGCGCGGCGCAGCCAGGTCTTGGCCGTGGCCAGGGCGCCAAAGGACAGATAAAGCGCGAAAGCGGCCGCGACATAGGCTGGCTGCAGGGCCAGGATCACGCGGCGCGAAGTGGGGTGGGGGAAATTGGACCCGAAGATCCCGGGCACCAGGCCGGCCAGCAAGCCCGCGGCGATAAAGAAGGCCAAAGGCCGGCGTAATAAGAACAGCGCCGCGAAAACGCCCAGCGGGAACAAGGCCCCGGTGAAGGTGTCCGCGCCGAACATGGAGAGCATGGGCAGGCCGTCGTCGGTGTTATAGCGGCCGTCGGGCCTCAGATGGAAGTAGCTAAGATAGACAGGCAGCTGTTCCATGAAGGTCTTCCAATAGCCTGTGAAACCCTGGCTGCGGTTGGGATCCATGTCCCGGATATGTCCCCAGAACTCGCCGTAATGCACCATGCCCCAGATCAGGACGGGCGAGGCCATCAGCATCAAGCCAGCATAGAACGGCAGCAAGGCGTCCTTGCGGGATCCCCCTTTGCTACGCGCGAACAAGAGCATCCAAAAAGCGACAAAAGCGAAGCCGACGCGGCCAGGATAGTAGCCGTGCATCAGCAAGCCGCCACAAAGGCCGGCCAGGAACCAGGAGGCCTTTCCTTCGCGTTTACGCGCGCGGGCGACAAAATAGAGGCAGGCGGCGAGGCCGAAGAGCAGCACCGAGGAGGAGTAGAAGATCCGGGAAACGGCTGTGTCCAGGTTGGAAGCCAGGGCCACGATCCCCACCAGCAACGCGGGCAGAGCGCCGGTCCAAGCCCGTAAGGCGGCTAAGAGGGCGCCAAAGGCTAGTAAGCTCCAGAACCCGGAGATCGCCCGCCAGCTGCTGAGGCCGGGGCCGAAGATCTTTTCAAAGAGCAGGCCTTGGTAAAAAGTGAGGGTGGGCCAGCCCACGTGAAAGTCGACGGCATGAGGCGTATAGGAATTCTCTACAAAATGGGCTTTGCCAATGGCGGCGATCTCGGGGAACGAAGAACCCGGAGGAAAATCTGGCAAACGGTAAAGGCGCACGCAGGCGGCGGCGGCAAAAAGAAGCAGGAATGCGGGAGCTTCCCAGGCTTGGACGCTTTCGCTTGTCCCGGACACGCTGTCGCGCCCGGCCATGGCCAGGATAAAGCCGCCCACGGCCCAAAGCCCTAAGGCCAGCCAGGTACTGGAATGGACTAAACGGCCCGCAGCCAGACCCAATAGCAGGGCCAAAATGACCCAAATCCCACGGCCCTGACTTTTTTTATTTTCGATCAGATCTGACACCTGTTCAGCCTCCCTGATGGACAAAAGCGGGTCCAAAGACCCTTTATTCTACGCTAAAGCCGCTTCTAATTTTTTCAAAAGTCCTTTTTTATCGACCCATATTTTAAAGCCGTCTTTGACGACCCGGCGCGTGCC
>JAZKAF010000140.1:0-2007 GCA_040389285.1 candidate division FCPU426 bacterium | reverse complement strand
GCCTTATCCTTGTCCTTGCTGTCGATGGTGATGCTCCAGCCCGAACCGCCGGTGCCCCAGCCGGGATGCTTGGCGCTGGGACCCATGGGCATAGGCGCGATGTCCCAGTCCAGGTCCTTGACCTTGCGCAAGGCCGGCGTGAACCAGATCCCGCCTGCGAACATGGCCAGCCTTCCGGCGCCGAAGGTTTCCTGGGATCCGCCGAGCATGGATTCGCGGTTCGCCTGCAGCTGGCTGATGTGGTGCACGTTGACGATGTCGGAAAGGAACTGGATGGCTTCCACCGCGGCGGGCTGGTCCAGGGTGCAGCGCGTGGGGTGGCGCCAGTCATCCACCAGGGTGCCGCCATTGGCGTAGACGATGCCCGGCCAATCCGGCTGGCCCGGCTGGCCGTTGTCCTCGAAGCCGTAGACCTGAAAACGGCCGTCCGCGCCGCGCTTGGTCAGCTTTTTGGCGGCGGCCACCAGGTCGCTCCAGCGCCAGTCGTCGCGGGGGTAGGCCAGGCCGGCCTCGCGGAACATCTTGCGGTTGTAATACAGGCAGGCGATGGGCGCGGTGTCCTGCGGCAGGGCGTAGACTTTGCCGTCTTTGCTGAAGCGCTCGAGCACCTGCGGATACTGCAGCGAAAGGTCGATCTTGTTTTTTTCGACCAGGTCGTTCAGCGGGACCAAGGCTCCGGCGTTCTGCAAGGCGGTGTAGAGCGAGACCTCGACCCAGACCACGTCCGGCGCCTTGCCCGCGGAGAGCTGGGTGATGATCTTCTGGCTGTAGCTGGTGTAGGGGATGAACGAGAGCTCGGCGTGGATGCCGCTGCGTTTTTCAAGCTCATCCAGGCGCGCCCGGGCAATGGATTGCATTTCGGGATCGCCGAATGTGGCCACCCGGATGACGTCTTTCCTGGATCCACGGCAGCCGCTGAGCAGGGCCAGGCCGGAAAGGAGTAATAACGAGACGAGGCGGAAGGGGGTCCTCATCAAGCAGCCTGCTCCTTTATTTTCCTGTAAAGGCCCTCATACTGTTTGGCGCTGGCGCCCCAGGAATGGTCGGCGTTCATGCCGTTGAGCTGCAAGGCCCGCCACTGTTTCTTGTCCTTGTAGATGTCCAAGGCGCGCTTGATGGCGTTGAAAAGCCCCATGCTGGAGAACTCGTGGAAGGTGAAGCCGTTACCGCTCAAGGTGCGGGCGTCGAATTCCTTGACCGTGTAGGCCAGGCCGCCTGTGGAGCGCACCACCGGGGCCGTGCCATAGCGCAGGCTGATCAGCTGGTTGGTGCCGCAGGGCTCGAAACGGCTGGGCATCAGCAGGATATCCGAGGCGGCCTCGATCTTGTGGGCCATCTCGTTGCTGAAAGTCAGATGGATGGAAGCCTTGTCCGGATAGGTCTCGCCGATGCGCTTGAAGCTCTCCATGTAGCGGGGCTCGCCAGTGCCCAGCAGCACGAAATTTAGGTCGAGATGCATCAGGTAGTCCATGATCTCTTCAAGCAGGTTCAGGCCCTTCATGTTGTCGAGGCGCGAGACCACGCCGATGAGGGGGGCCTCCACATCCCAATCCAGCTTATGGGCGCGGATGAACTCTTCCTTGACCTTGGCCTTCAGCTCCAGGCTGTCCTTGGAATAATGCGTGGCGATAAAAGGATCGGTCTCCGGGGACCACTCCGTGGTGTCCAAGCCGTTGAGGATGCCGCTTAAGTGCCCGTTCCGCGACTTCAAGACCCCTTCGAGGCCGCAGCCGTATTCCAAGGTCTGGATCTCTTCGGCATAGCGCGGGCTGACCGTGCTGATGCGGTCGGCATAGAGCAGGGCGGCCTTCATAAAATTGACTTGGCCGTAGAATTCAAGCCGCTCATGCGTGAAGAGGTCCGGCGGCAGTCCCAGATGTGGGAATTGGCTGTCCCCGAAGACGCCTTGGTAAGCCAGATTGTGGATGGTGAAGAGCGTGCCGGTTTTTTTAAAAGCCGGCTCCTCGCCATAGTGCGTGCGCAGGAACACCGGGAGCATGCCGCTGT
>JAZKAF010000139.1:0-3694 GCA_040389285.1 candidate division FCPU426 bacterium | reverse complement strand
AAAGCCGGCTCCTCGCCATAGTGCGTGCGCAGGAACACCGGGAGCATGCCGCTGTGCCAGTCATGGCAGTGGACGACGTCCGGGTGAAAACCTTGGTCCAGGGCGGAGGCAAGCGCGGCGTGCGACAGGAAGGCGAAACGGTCCAAGTTGTCGCCAAAATCCCCGAACTGGTCCCCGTAAAGGCCCTCGCGGTCGAAATAGTGGCGTTGTTCGATCAAGTAAACGGGGATCCGGGTGCCAGGCAGGAAGTCCTGGCGAAGATCGAAGTCCCTTTCCAATGCCGTGGCCGGAACCCGCTTGGAAAGGCTGAGCCCGGTTTTTAATACAGTCTTGCCAAAGCCAGCGGCCCCGGTGCCCCGATAAAACGGCATCACCACGCGCACGTCATGGCCCAGCGCCACCAAAGCCTTGGGCAGCGATCCGGTCACATCCGCCAGTCCGCCGGTTTTGGCGAACGGCACGCATTCGGATGCGACAAAGAGGATT
Organism: candidate division FCPU426 bacterium; assembly: GCA_040389285.1. Lineage (GTDB taxonomy): Bacteria > Oederibacteriota > JAJYGY01 > JAJYGY01 > DAIDJD01 > JAZKAF01. The sequence goes on along the minus strand of JAZKAF010000139.1, from coordinate 3,208 downwards.
TTTAGGGTGTCCGCCATAAACGATTCCATTGAAAAAAATTGGCAGGGAGGCTCCCCTGCCAATCACAATCCCTTGATTCGATACCATGTTTCTTAACACAAAACGTATGACGTGTCAATTCAGCTCGGGTGTTTCCCCTTTGGATATAAGGGTCTTTCCCGTTATTACCGCCAAAACCAACAATAAGGCGCAAAGGCCGACAAACCAGGCCCCGTAGCGCTGGTAGGGGGTCTGGGAACTGGCGCAATCCATCTCTTGCATGATCCAGCCCCGGGTGTTCAGTGGCTGGCGAGCCAGCACCCGGCCCTCTGGCGACACAAAGCAGGACACGCCGGTCGCGGCGGCCCGAGCCACCCAGCGCCCGGATTCGACGGCGCGCAAGATGGCATGGCCCATGTGGTAACGAGGGGCTGGAGAATTCCCGAACCAGGTGTCCAAGGTGATGATAGCCAAAGCGCCGATGCCGGATTCCCTGGCTGCCTCCCCATAAATGCTTTCATAGCAGACAAGCGGCGACAATCGAAAACCTTCCGATTCGAAGGCCACCGGGCCTGGGCCTTCCTTGAAATCGGCCAATCCTATCCTGCGAAGCATCTGGTCAAGGACGGGGAGACGAGCGCGAAAAGGGATGGTCTCGCCAAAAGGCACCAGATGCCTTTTGGCATAGGTCGATACGTTGCCAGAGGAATCGATGAAGACCGCCGCATTGGAAAAATTGCGTTCGCCTGGCGCCTCCAGCGTCGCACCGAAGATCAGGGCCAGATGCCGTGACCTGGCAAATTCCAGAAGGCGGACCTCCTCTGGGTCTCCCCGGCCAAAGATGCCGGGAAAACTGCTCTCAGGCCAGATCAAGACCTTAGCCCCGGCATCGGCCGCTTCTGTCATCATCGCGAAATAGTTCGTCATCAGCTCCCGGCGATAGTCTGCGGTCCAGTCATGGTCCTGGTCGATGTTGCCTTGCAAGACGGCGACCTTCACGGTTGGCGCTCCTTGGGGACGCGCGGGCGCCTGAAAGCGAAGGCCGATCAAAAGGGCTATGGCCAGAACCGCACCAAACCATTCCCGACGCTTCCATTCCAAGGGCCGCAATAGTTTCCAGGCCAGGATGTTGCCGAGCACCACCGCGAAATGCAAGCCATAGACCCCGGTGACGCTGACGAGCGGAAGCAAACTCAAGTTCGAGGTCTGCGAAGAGCCCAGGCTGACCCAGGGAAAACCAGTCAGCAGGATCTCCCTAAGGGCTTCCAATACGGTCCAAAGCGCTGGGATCCAAAGGGCCTGGAAAGGCCAGCTCCGCTTCAGACCCCAAGCCACGCCGCCAAAAAATAAAGCGGGGTAAAGCGCCAGATAAGCGGAGAGCCCGATCCAAGCCGGAAGGGCACCGGGGCCCATGGGTTTTACGTGAAGGATCCAGTAAAGCGAGAGCAGGAAAAAAAGCAGGCCGGCCACATAGCCTTTTTTAAAGGCCAAGCCCGGCCTGTCCCGACCGATATCCATGAACAAAGGCAATAAGCTGAAAAACGCCAGGAGATCGAAGCCCCAGAACAGCTCGGGATAGAGAAAATTGGGGAAACTGAGGGCGAGAAGCAGGCCGCAGAACAGGGCCATGCGGAATTTCTTGATCCTATTCAGGATTTCCATGTGCTGAAGTCCAGGACTTCTCCGTTGGCAACCGAGACCCAAGCCTGGCGTTTGGGGTCAAAAAGCGCCCCTCCTTTTTCAGCCATCACCCTTTCCGCGCCTGAAAGCCTATGAAAAGGCTGGCTCTGCCAGCGGCGATGCATCCACAGCCATTGGCCAGGGTCACGGCGTATGGCGGCTTCCAAATGGTTATTATATTCCTGAAGGCGAAAGGCGCTGGCCTGGATCTCGCTAAGGCCGGCCGGGGCCTCAGCCATCGGCACGATGCTGACGAAGTGCTTGCGGGGACCTAAGCGCTGGGAAACCCCAAAAAAAGTGGGAGCTCCAGTCTTGCGCGCCAGGATATCGCCGATGGTGTGGGTCGAGGCGTGCCGTCCAAAAAAGTCCACGAAGGTCCCCCACTTGTCGCCGTCCTGGTCGCCAAGCAGGGCCATGAACTCCCCGTTGCGCAGGCCTTTGACCACTTCTTTGATGTGGCGGATGCGCACGAACTTGATGCCCACCTTGCCGCGATACTCGTTGAAGAGACGGTCGACATGGGGGTTGGACTGGGTGCCGATCATGAAGGTCATGGGAAAGCCCTTCTTGATCAGCGCCGCACCCATCCATTCCCAATTGCCGTAATGGGCCGAAAGACAAATGGCTCCCTTGCCAGCCTGTTGTAACGTGTGGAGCAGCTCCAGATTTTCAAATTCAAAATAGGACTCGATCTCCTCAGGCGAGGTCACTGGCATACGCGCCAGCTCGATCATGGTCTGGGCAAAGCCTTCGTAAGCCGCTTTAGCGATCTTGCGGCGCTCCGGTTTGGTTTTTTCGCCGTTAAAGGCCAGGACCAAGTTGTCCAACGAGGTGCGGCGGGCGACTCCCAGGCCCCAGGCGCAGCGCCCCAAAAAACGCGCGAACGCCTGGGCGCTTTCAAGCGACAGGCTCTGGACCAGCCAGGCGCCGGCCAGCACGAAAGCATATTCAAGGCGGTAACGCAAAGCGCGTATCACGGCAAGATCCCCTCAAAAATCCGCTTCGGGCTGATCCGAAGCTCCATCTCCAGAACCAAGACCGAACTTTCCTTCCCTAGATCCAAAGCCGCCAACTTGACCGCGTCTTTGGAAGTGCAGACCAGCGCACCGTCTATACCGCGGAGGTCTACAGGGGCAAAAGGATGATGGTCGGCGAAACGCCGCGCCTTGATCACGGCTCCCAAGCGGGTGAGCTGTTCCTCAAAAGCAGCGGGATTGCCGATCCCTGACAGGGCCGTGATCGCCCGATCCTTGAGCCAGGACAAAGGAAGCGCGGCGCCGCCCTTTAAAGGCCGCAAGCGCAAGGGGACATGGTCCCCTCGGAAAACTTTCAGCCCCTGGTAGGGCCCCGGCAGGCCGCTGCGCAGCGCGGCTTCATTCCAATCCTCAGGCGCATGGGTGACCACCACAGCCTGAGCGTCCCTGGCGGCTGACAGCGGCTCACGCAAGCGTCCCGCAGGCAGGCAATAGCGGTCGCCAGCGCGTCGCGACCAGTCGAGCACCAGGATGTCCAGATCGCGCGCCAACTGATGGCGTCGCTGAAAACCGTC
>JAZKAF010000138.1:0-3311 GCA_040389285.1 candidate division FCPU426 bacterium | reverse complement strand
CTACGACGAAGCCCTTTGGACCGGGAACATCTATCCCCACCTGAAGGAAGAGGTGCAGCCCTTTTTAAAGAAAAAGATGATCATGGGCTACTTCGTGGACAACGAGCAGAAATGGGAGGACGACCGGGTCTTTGATTTCTACCTCAGCCTGCCCGCCAAGAGCCCCGGCAGCCAGCGCTTCATCGATTATTTGAGGCGCTCCTTTGACAACGACATCGCCAAGCTGAACGCCGCCCTGGGCACCCAGGCCTACAGCTTCGAAACGCTGCCCGGCAGCAAGGCCAAGAAAGCCTATAGCCCGGACCTGCATCGGGACCTGCTAAGGCCCTGGCGCAGCGCCACGGCCGCTTATTTTTACCGGCGCTATGTGGCCGAACTGCGGCGCCTGGATCCCGACCACCTGGTGCTAGGCGTGCGCTGGGCAGGCTTTCCGGACATGGACCTCTACACCGCTGTCTCGCCCATTATGGATGTCGACTCGATCAACGATTACAACCGCTACGCCACCCTGCGCCCGGACTACTGGAAGGCTTACAAGCTGACTGGCAAGCCCATGATCATCTCTGAGTGGTCTTTTTCCGGATACAAGACCCCCGGCCATAAATCCCTGCAGTTCATCGAGGTCTACACCCAGAAGAACCGGGGCATCGGCTACACCAAGACCATCCGCGAGATGGCCCGCACGCCGTTCCTGATCGGCAGCCATTGGTTCCTCTGGGACGACTATGACAAAGGCTGGGTGGCCAACAACGGCAACTACTGGCCTGACGAGAACATGGGCCTGGTCTCGACCGACGAGAAGACCGTCTACACCGAGCTGGGAGAAGCCTGCAAAAAAGCCAACGCCGAGATCCCCGCGCTGCACGCTAACAGCATCGGCTGGAAGCCCAGTTCCCTGCCCACCGCGGCTCCCAGGGCCCTGGCTGCTTTTTCGCCAAAGGTGGACGGGGACTTAAGCGACTGGCCGGCTTCGCTGAAGCTGAAGATGGGCATGGCCCAGCAATTGGTGCCCGGCCTGAAGGCCAACGGCGGTGACTATTACCTGGGCGCGAACGCGGCTTCGCTATCGGTGGGCGCCTTCATCCCGGACACGTCCCTGCAAGAGACCGGAGCGGACTGGTCCTGGCAGAGCGACAATATTGCGGTCCGGATCGCGCCCTTGGACGGCTTGCATCCGGAAGACGAGAGCTCCCATGTCCAGATCCACCCGACCGGCGGCGGCGCGGCCAAAGACCAGCCCTATGTCTACGAATGGGCCGGTAATTCCCCCAACCAAGTGGTGCAGGCCGAAGCCGTGCGCAAGCCGGCCCCAGGCGGCTTCATCCTGGAGGCGCGCCTGCCCGCGGCCATATTAAAATCCTATCCTGGCTCTGCAGACCGTAAATGGAAGATCTCCGTCATGTATGAAGACATCGACGGGATCAGCGAAACCTGGTGGGAAGGCGTCCTCAGCCTCCCCAACCGCTAAACTCAAGGGAATAACATGTCTGGATCAAAACCTTATCGCGTCGAAAAAAAGTCCGGAGTCTGGTGGCTGGTATCCCCCGAAAACGAAAAGATGTTCTACACCTCGGTGCAGTGCGTCAATCCCGTGCAGGAAAGCGGGGTCAAGGGCAGCCTTAATTACGATGGCCCCGCCTCTCTGGGCGGCGATCTGCAGGCCTGGATCACCCGCACCCAGGCGCGGCTGAAAGAATGGGGTTTCCGCGGCTTGGGAGCCTGGAACCACGATCTTTGGCATTGGCGTGGCATCCCCCTGACTGACAGCCTCAGCGTCTGGCGCATCGCCCAGCGCGACGGCAAGATGAAGCCGGTCTTTGACTTAGACTTTGAATCCCGGGTGGACGAGATCATCAAGGAAGCCACCAAGGTCTACAAGCACGTGCCCAGCCTGGTGGGATATTTCACGGACAACGAGATCCGCTGGAGCCTGGATTACATCCGCCAGTACCATGCCTACGGCAAGAAAGACCCCAACAACCGCGCGGTGATCGACTTGCTGAAAGCCCGGCACAAAAGCGTGGCTCGGCTGAACCAAGCCTGGGGATCCAAGGTCACGAGCTTCGAGGCGCTGGCCGGCCTGAAAAAGCTGCCTGTGTCCGATGACCGCCTGCGCCCGGACGCGCTGGCCTTTTTGGAAAAGCTGGCCAGGACCTATTTCAAGGCCACTTCCAAGGCCCTGCGCCGCCACGACCCCGGACGGCTGAATTTGGGCGTGCGCCACGCCGGCCTGCCGCCCATCGAAGTCACCCGCGCGCAAAAAGGTTGCACCGACGTCTACAGCGTGAACCTCTACATCCAGGAGGCCCGTTTGGACGAGGCGGCGCTCTTGCGCCACCACCTGGCCTGCGGCGGCCAGCCCATCTGGTGCACCGAGTTCTCGTTCCACGCGCCTTGGGACAACCGCAGCGGCGACCGCAACACTTGCGGCTTTTCCTCGCGCGTGGCCAAGCAGAGCTCGCGGGGACCCGCTTACGCGGCGATGGTCGGCCACGCGGCTTCCCTGCCCTTCATGATCGGCATGGATTGGTTCCAGTACTCGGACGAACCGCCCAAGGGCCGCAATGATGGCGAGGACGTGAACTTCGGTATCGTGGACATCCACGACAAGCCCTACGAGCGCCTGACTGCGGCGATGCGCGCCACGAATCTAAAAGTCGACCGGGTCCACGCGGCTTCCGGGTCCTGGCGCCTCAAGGCCAAGCCCGCGGTGACGCCCAGCATGGAAATCTCGCGCGAAGGATCGGTCCTAAAAGGACTGTCCATGCGCCCCAGCGCGGATCCCCAGCCGAAGCAGGCTCCGGCCAGCGCCTGTATTTGCTGGTCGCCCAAGGGGCTCAGCGTCTGGGTCGAGGTGAAGGACGCCGAGCGCACCGTGAAGATCGAGACCCTGAAAGACAGCATCGAGTGGTTCTGGCAGACAGACGTGGTGGAGCTCTTGCTGCGCAAAAACCAGGCGATCCCCGAATTTTTAGATGAGGCAAGCTTCAAAGTCTGGGCGGTTCCCGACGCCCTAGGCCGCGGCAAGGCCTGGCTGGGAGGGATCCACAAGGGCGTGCGCTCCAAAGGCAAGGCTGCCGGAGCTACCGCCAAGCAGGTGCAGGTGCCAGGAGGCTATGGCATGAACTTCTTCGTCCCCTACAGCGCTGTGCAGGACAAGCCCTTCGCCGCTGGCCAAACCCTGCGCTTCAACCTGCTGGTCGAAGACGCGGAAAAGGTCAGGGAGACCTACTGGAGCGCCCACCAAGGCCAACTGACCACTGAGAAGCCCGCGACCTGGGGGACGATCAAACTAGTCTGAGTACAGCGAC
>JAZKAF010000137.1:0-8090 GCA_040389285.1 candidate division FCPU426 bacterium | reverse complement strand
AGCAGGTCCGCGACGTGCTCTTTATCGAAGACCTTTGCGACGCCTATTTGCTGGCCTTCAAGAACCTGAAGAAGACCGGTGGCCAGATCTTCAACATCGGCGGCGGGGCCAAGAACCAGATGTCACTGCTGGAATTGCTGGCCTTTTTAGGGCGCTTTCTGGGCAAGCCTATCGCCACGGATTTCGGCGCCTGGCGCCCGGGCGACCAGCCGGTCTTTGTTTGCGACATCTCCAAGGCCCAGCGGGTCTTCGGATGGAAGCCTAAGGTCGGCGTTGAAGCCGGGGTTAAAAAACTTCACGCCTGGGTCATGGAGAACAGGGCTCTGTTTAAGTGAAGTTGCCGGCGCGGCTCTTTATCGCGGCGCATGTCTCCAAGATCTACGGGCCGGTGCAGGCGTTGGTGGATTTCTTGAGATCTAAGCGGGCGGACTTCCATTTTGTATCGCTGCCCTTCAGCTACGGCGGACTGCGGGGTGCCAGTGAAACGCGTTTCGTGAAGGGCAAGGCAGTCGCCGAAACCAAAGGCCACGCTTCGCAAGGCTGGGATCCCTGGCTCTGGAGCCGGGACTTTTGGTTCACGCTGCGACGGGGTTGGAAAGCCGGGTCCCAAGCGCCGCTGGACCTCTACATCGGGGTGGACTGTTTGAACGCCCTGGCCGGGATCGTGTTGCGCAAGGCTGGGCGCGTGCGTAGGGTGGCCTTCTATGCCATCGACTACACGCCCCGGCGCTTCAAGAACCCGGTCCTCAGTGCGATCTACGCGGGGGTGGACCGCTACGCCGCCCGCAACAGCGACATGGTCTGGAACTTAAGCGAACGCATGCGCGCGGTGCGGCGAAGCCAGGGCGTGAGGGATTCGCGCAACTTGCTGGTGCCGGTGGGGGTCGAGCTGGATAAGGTGGCGCATGCGCCTGCTTCCAAGATCCGCCGCCGCTCGCTGCTCTACATGGGCGCCTTGCACGCCAATAAGGGGATCCAGCTGCTGATCGCAGCCTTTCCCCAGATCTTGAAAAAGGTCCCGGGGGCTGAATTGCACATCATCGGCTTTGGGCCTTTTGAAGCCGAGACCAAGCGCCTGGCCGCGGCCTCGCCGGCCGCGCAACGCATTTTTTTGCCCGGGGGCATGGACCACGACGCGCTCTTTAAAAAGGTACCGGCCTTTGGTGTGGCCCTGGCGCCTTATTTGGACGATCCGGATTCTTACACTTGGTGGTGCGATCCCACCAAGCCCAAGGAATACCTGGCCTGCGGCCTGCCCTTGATCATCACCAAGGTCCCCTGGATCTGGGAAAGGGTGGCGGACAAGCAAAAGCCCATGGGTATCGCCATCGACTACCGCGAAGACGAGCTGGTGGCCGCGGCGGTGAAGCTGCTGGGCGACGACCGCTTTTACGCGCGCTGCCGGCGCAACGCGCTTGAATTCGCCTCGCGGCTCGACTGGAGCGGGATCTTTGAAGGCGCTTTTAGCGCGGCGGAGGCGGCATGAGGCCGGGACAGTTCAGCATCATCATCCCGGTGCGGGCCTACAACGATTATTGCCGCGAGAGCCTGGGCGCCTGCAGCCGGCTCTACCCGGACCAGGAGATCTGGTTCAGCCCGGACGCGCCGACTGAGGTGCCTTTTCCCGGGGTCAAGGTGCTGGCTTCCGGGCCGGTGGGCCCGGCCGTGAAGCGCGACCTTTGCGCGGCCCAGGCCACGGGCGAGATCCTGGCCTTTTTAGACGATGACGCCTATCCCGAACCGGGCTGGCTGGAAGCCGCCGCGGCCGCGTTCGAAGACGAAACTGTGGGCGCGGTGGGCGGGCCCGCAGCCACGCCGCCCCATGACCCCCTGGGCCACTGGGCCAGCGGACTGGTCTACGAGAGCTGGCTGGTCGGAGGGCCCCATCGTTTCCGTTACCGGGCGCTAGCGGCTCGGGATTGCGACGACTATCCCACCTGCAACCTGCTGGTGAGGAAAGACGTCTTTAACGCCATCGGCGGTTTTGACACGGGATTCTGGCCCGGCGAAGACACCGTGGCCTGCATGAAGATCGTGCACGAGCAGGGCAAACGCATCGCCTATGTGCCGGGCGCCTTTGTGTACCACCATCGGCGCACGATGTACCAAGGCCATCTGAAGCAGATCAACAGCTACGCGAGGCACCGCGGCTACTTTGTGAAGCGCTTTCCGCAGACCTCGCTCAGGGCCTCTTACTTCGCGCCCAGCGCCTTGCTCTTGGGGACCTTGCTGGGATGGCTGCCCGGCCTGGTCTGGGAACCGGTCTTCAAGCTTTGGGCAGGGGTCCTGGCTTTTTATTTAAGCCTGGCCGTTTTGGAAGGGGGCCGCGCCTTATTTCTGGCGCCGGCTGGAATTCGCGGTCTGAAGCTATGGTGGCTCTGCGCCTCGGGCATTGTGGTGACGCATTACAGTTATGGCTGGCAATTCCTGAAGGGATTGCTGGCTAAGGGTTTGGAAGAGGAAAAAACTCAGTCAAGACCGGTTTCCTGACCGGTCCAACCAAAGGAGAGAGAACATGCCTGCCACGAAGAAAAAGGCCCCAGCGGCCAAGGGCGCGAAGAGCGCCAAAGTCAAAACCGCCGCCGTTGTCCCTGCCCCCGCGCAGGGCGCCAAGGCCGCGGTGGTGGCGCCCGTGCCCGTGCCTAAAAAAGGCAAGGGGAGCCTGGTCACCCTGATCGTGCTGGCGGTGCTGGGCGGCCTGGCCGCGCAGGCTTATTTCGCGGCCCGCAGCAAGGCCGCGCTGAAGTTCGACTTTGTCCGCGCGGGCGCCATCATCCCCCAGGGCTTGGCTGACGGGGAAGGCACCGGCCCCACCGCCATCCTGGGAGACGCCAGCGACAACGTCTATTTCCTGGACCGCAGCGGCCAGCCTGAGATGCGCCTTCAGAAATTCGGCAAGGACATGAAGTTCGTCTCCAAGTACCAGCCCCACAAGGGCGAAGAGATGCTGGTCAACATCATCGACATGGGCATCGACAAGGCCGGCACGCTCTATCTTTTGAACAACGACGGCATGGTCAAGGTGGTGGACAGCAACTTGAAGTTCATCCGCAACTTCAAGACCCCCGTGCACGGCGCCCGCGCCATCGCGGCTGATGACAAGAGCCGGATCTTCATCGCCAGCCAGGGCGAGAACAAGATCCAGATCTTCGATCCGCTGGGCGCGTCGCTGGGCGAATTCGGGGCTCCCGGGACCAACTCCGGCGACGTGGCCAACCCCGCCCGGCTCACCATGGGCGGTGGCGGCGTGCTGGCGGTGCTCGAAGACCTTCCCGAAGCTTTCCGCATCAAGACTTTTGGCGGCGACCTGAAGATGATCAAGAGCTTCCGCGTCAACGAGATCCCCATGTGCGCTCCCTTGCGCATCGGCGCCGACGACAAGGGCATGCTCTACATCAACGATCACCTGGGCGGCAAGGGTGTGGTGGTGTTGAAGCTCTCCAGCGGCAAGGTCTTTGGCCAGGTGAAGGGGACCACGGACAACGTCTTCTTCATCTCGCCGGGATCCATCGCCGCCAACCGCTTCACGGGCAAGATCTACGTGCACACCATCCCCGGGATGGTGCCTTCCGAGCTTCCTTCGAGCCATTGAGAGAGCAGAACAGGAGAAAAAAATGAAAGAAATGGAAAAAGAGAGTCCCCAAGGACAACCCACCCCCAAGCGCAAGCTATTGGTGGGCGGATCGGCCGCGTTGCTGCTGGTGGCCGGCCAAGTCCTGCTTTTCGGGGGAAGCGTGGGCCTGGGGTTATTGCTGTCGGTGGCGGCGGTGGCCCTCTTCGCCGCGGACCTGCTGCTACCCTCGGGCTGGTTGAAGTCGCTGGCTCCTGCGGCCAAGCCGCCGCAGGAGATCGCGGTGGCCGTCGGGAAAAAGGCGACCAAGGCCGTTGCTGGGACCATGGTGGTTCCCGCGCCAGCGCCTAAGGCCGCTTTTGACCCCTCCATGCTCTCGATCCGTCCTCTGATCGCCGCGCTGATGGCTTGGAAGCCCTTCGCCGTCGACAGCATCGAACTGCCGCGTTTCTGGATGCTGACCCCCTTGGTGCCCCTGCTGGCGCTGGCGCAGTGGCAGCTCCTCAACGGTAAAACCACCCTGCCCATGGTCGCGCTGGCCGGCGCTGGCTTGGTGGTCTGGGCCTTCCTGCAGAACGCCGGAAGGCGTTTGCTGATCCCCCGGCTGAACGAGAACGCCCGCGCCCTGGCCTTGGCGGGCCTGGGACTGCCCGTGCAGCTGATCGGTGCCCTGACCATCTGGGACTACAGCCACGTGATCCTCGGCTTCTTCATCGTGGTGCTGGGCGGCGGCTGGTCCCTTTACGCGCTGGGACGCTGGCCCATCATGCTGGCCCGGCCCGAAGAAGAAGTGCTGCCCGAAGGCACCGATGACCTGGCCGACGACCCGCCCAGCCCGTTCTTTAGCAAGGAAGTTTTGCAGAACAAGGGCCTCTTGCTGGCCGCCTCGCTGGTCTGCGCTTACCTTGCGGTCAACGTCTTCGCCACCAGCAGTCAGGGCTGGTCTGTCAGCCTGGGCTTTTTGTCGATCGCGCTCTTGATGGGGAGCTTCCCCTGGCTGCCCGCGCCTCTGGCCGTAGTTCTGGGCCTGCCCCAGCGTCTTCAGGGCCTGGTCTCTTTAGGCGCGGGCGTCCTGGCCCTTGCCTTAGGCTGGAAAGGACAGTCCCTGATCGAGGCCAACGCGGTCACCGCGGGCCTGCAATGGTTCCTGGCCGCTGGCGTGGTCGGAGTCCTCGGATTCGCCCCGCGCCCGGTCGAGGGCCTGGGCGAGGCGCCCGATGCCCAGCTCTCGCGCCGCTTCGAGATCACCCTCTTCCTGCTGCTGGTGGCCGCGGCCTTTGTTTTTAGAGCCTATAAGATCGGCATCTTCCCCTACGGCGCCGAAGGCGACGAAGCGGGCGGTGGCCAGTACGGCATGGACGTCTTGACCGGCAACGTGGAGAACCCGCTGGTGACCGGCAACGTGCCTTTGCACTTCTTCTCGGTGACCGCGCTCTTCTATAAACTTTTTGGCCTCAGCCTTTGGAGCATGCGCGCCCACAGCGTGGTCATGGGCACCCTTTCGGTGGCGGCCACTTATTTCTTCTTCCGCCTCTTTTGCGGATGGGCGGCCGCTTTTGTCGGCACCCTGCTGATGTCCTTTTCCTACTGGCACCTGCACTTCAGCCGCTTCGGGCATTACAACATCGAGCAGGTCTTCATGGAGGTGGTGGCCTTCTATTTCGTGTTCAAGGCTCTGCGCACCCTGCGGCACCGCTATTTCGTGCTGGGAGGCCTGTCCTTTGGCCTGGCCATGCTGCCCCACTTGGCCAGCCGCCTGCTGCCTTTCGCAGGCATCACTTTCCTGATCTTCCTCTTCCTGAACCAGCGGCCGTCCCTGCGCCGCCACGCCAGCGGCCTGATCACTTTCGTGCTGGCCGCCTGGGTCATGGCCTCGCCCGCGCTGATGTACTGGTTCCGGGCCACGGGCGTCTCGTTCGGCCGCGCCAGCAGCGTGTCCATCTTTGACAAGACCAACTCCAACGCGCCCGTGGACGTGCTGGCCGGATTCGTGCGCAACTGCAAAGTCTCGATGCTCATGTTCAACTACCAGGGCGATTCCCGCTCGCGCGACAACCCAGTGGCCCCTGAAAAGATCCTGGAGTCCGGCACGGCCGTGCTCTTCGCGCTGGCCTTCGCCTACGCGCTCTACTATTGGCGGCAGCCGGGGCGCTTCTTTGTGCTGGCCCTCTTCTTGATCAATCTCAGCGCTTCCATCTTCTCGGTGGAGGCGCCGCAGACCCTTCGAACCGCGGGCAACATCCCGCTGGTCTTCGCCCTGATCACCCTCTGGATGGGCGACCTGGCCGGAGGCATGTCCAAACTGGGCAAACGCTCGGGGACCGTTCTGTTCCTGCTGCTGTTACTGCCCTTGGCCGCCTTCTTCAGCTACCGCAGCTTCACCAAGTACTGGGTCGAGCGCAAGAACCTGGGCTTTGACATGTACCCCACCTATGTGGCCATGGAGACCGGCCGCATGCGCGACACCAAGGTGAAGGGGATACTCGCCGCCACCGGCTTCGCGGTCAGCCATCCGCCGGTGATGCTGTTCCGGGAAAAGAACGAGATGACCAATTATTACGACCTGGCCGAGTTCCTGCCTCCGACCGAAACGCCGGACAAGGACCTGGCGCTCTACCTGGTGGACGATTACCAGGCGGCCCTGCCGTACCTGCACTCGCTGTTCCCAGAGCTGAAGGTCCAGACCATCAAGAACACCTCGCGCCAGGGCGGTCCGCCGCTGGCCAGTTACGTGCGGGTCCCGGCCGCCACCCTGGCCAAGCGCCAGGGACTGCGCGCCCGGGTCTTAGGTGGCAACGGCCAATGGGTCGAAGTGGCCAACGCCCCGCTGAACAACAGTGGGCCGAGTTTCAAGAACGCAAGCCGGGCCGAGTTCAAGGGCGCCTTGGTGCTCAAGAACTATGGACGCTACTCCTTCCAGTCCACCGGCTCGGGCAGCGCCCGAGTGAAAGTGGACGGGATGGACTTTGCGCCGGGCCAGGAAAGCTTGCTTGCCATGGGCGTGCATAGCTTTGAGCTGGTCTGGAATTCGGCCGGTGACGGCAAGCCCTGGAGCATGCAGTGGACCCGCAAGCCGGGAGCCTATGGCCAGGTCTTCAACCTCAACTCGCCCGTCACCGAAGAGATCCCCAGCCGGGTGCTCTGGCAGGACACCAAGCCACGCGGCTTCTACGGCCATTACTACACCAGCGGCGACTGGAAGGGTGGCATCGTGGCCGAGACCATCGATCCAGTGGTCTTCTTCCACTGGCTGGACGGCCCGGTGCAGGGCCTTTATTCGGTGAAGATGAAGGCGCGCTTCCGCGTGGACCAGCCCGGCGCTTACTCGTTCCGGGCCAACGTGGCCGCCTATGCCGAGGTCAGCGTGGACGGCAAGCTGGTCAACCGCGTGGGCACGCCGTTCACGCCGGTCCTGCATCCGCCCGCCATCACCGATCCCATCATCCTGGGCGCGGGAAGCCACGTGGTGGAGATGCGCTTCGCCACTCGCGGCGCGCCCCAGATGGAACTGCGCTGGAGCGGTCCTGGGTTCAAGGATGAGCTGATGCAGTCGGAATCGCTGGAACCGTTGAAGGACTGAGATGCCCAAACCCCGATCCAGAACCAAACGTCCGGCTCCGGTGCTGGAGGCGCCCGCGATGGCGCCTCAGCCTTCCGCGCGCTTTAACCTGCCCAAGGACCTGAACCTCTGGCTGGCCCTGGGGGCTGCGGCTTGGAGCCTGGCTAATTTGCAGGGCAGCCAGCTGGGGGGCGAAGGTGCCCTGGATCTCGGGGTTTACAGCGTCAGCATGCTGATCTGGAGCGTTTTTAGCGGCCTTTGGCTCTGGGCCTGGTTGCGTGGACGCCACAGCGAGTTGTCCATGGACCGCACCCTGGCTTCCATCGTCGCTTTGCTGGCGTTGTTGCATGCGGTGCCGGATTCGGCCACCAGCCATAAGCTGGACACCGTGGTCCTGGCCGCCTATGTGCTCGGGGCCTTGGCCGGGCTTTATGCGGCCAGTGGTCCAGCCTTGAACCGGCCTTGGCAGCCTGCCTCGGAACGCGCTCCGGAAACGCCCATGCCGCGGGGCCTGGGGCTTTTATCCTTGGGCCTCCTGTCCTTGGGGCTCGGCTGGCTCACTTGGCAGTCGCGCGGATTCGCGGCCACCCATTTGCGCACCAACCTGGCCTCGGACGCTTTGTTCCTGTATTTCATGGGCCGCGGCGGTAGCTACGAAGGCGTGGCAGGCGGGCCTCCGCCGCAGATGGCCCAGTACGTGGCCATGGGCATTTTCTTTCTGGGTTGCATGGGCGCCCTGCTCTGGCTGGCGGCGATCAACCGGGCCAAGACCGGGACCTTGGTCGCGGCCTTATTTTTCGCTGGGATCCTCGGAAAGCTGAATTTGGCCTGGATCTCGCCCACGGGTTTCGCGCACCTGGGCCAGAAGATCGCCAACATCGGCACGGCCTATTACGCCTTGGCACCCCGGGTCGAGGCCTATGGCCTCTGGAACTTTGTGCTGGATTTCAACAAGCTGCA
>JAZKAF010000136.1:0-3456 GCA_040389285.1 candidate division FCPU426 bacterium | reverse complement strand
GGCCGGGCCTTTGTCCTGTTCACCAGCTTCCGGCATCTGCACGCCCTGGCGCTGATGATGAAGGGATGGATCGGAGACCAGGGCTGGCTGTTCTTGGAGCAGGGGGGCCGCCTTAGCCGGGAACGCATGCTGGAGAAATTCCGGGCCTCGGGCAAGGCGGTGCTCTTCGGCGCGGCCAGCTTTTGGGAGGGCGTGGATGTCCCGGGCGAGGCGCTGTCCTGCGTGGTGATCACCCGCCTGCCTTTCGCCGTGCCGGACACCCCCCTGGAAAAGGCCAGGACCGACGAAGTGCAAAAGGCCGGAGGGAACGCCTTCGCCGACCTGTCCTTGCCCGAGGCCGTCCTGCGGCTGAAGCAGGGCTTTGGCCGCCTTCTGCGGCATTCGGACGACAGCGGCAGCATCACGATCCTGGACGCCCGGGTGCTGGGATCCTCCTACGGGCGCTCCTTTTTGAAGGCCTTGCCGCGTTGCAGGGTCTTTGTTGATGGTGTCGAGCAGGAAGACTATACTTAAGCTCGTTGCCCCCTTGGGAGGATCTGTGTACGGGATATTCAATGGATTGGCCGTGGCGATCGACCAGCTGATGAAGCTTTACATGCTGGCCATTGTGATCGCGGTGGTCATCAGCCTGGTTGACGCCGATCCCGGCAACGCGGTAGTGCAATTTTTCCGCCGCATCACCGAGCCGCTTTTCATGCGGATCCGGCGCTTACTGCCCTTTGTCGTGGTGGGGGGCTTTGATCTTTCGCCCATTGTCGTCTGGGTCGTGTATTTGTTCTTGCAGGAGGCGCTGGTGGAGAACCTGCGCCATCTGGGGCGCTAGGGAAAGTCGTGGCTCGGGTCGCTTTCGTCTACGGCGGACCCGGAGCGGCGCTGGGAGAGATCGGGCGCGATCTTTATAATAAGGTTTTGCCGGTGCGGCACGCCTTGGACCGGGCGGACAAGGCCATGGCCTCCGAAGGCTTCAAAGCCACCAAGGCCTGTTTTCTGGGAACGCCTGAGGCGATGGCCAGGCCGAGCGTGGCGGGACCGGCGATCTTCGCCCTTAGCCAAGGCATCACCGATGCCCTGATCGGCCGAAAGATATTTCCCGAGATGGTCTGCGGCCACGGTTGGGGGGAATTGGTGGCCCTCGGCTGCATGGGAGCCATCCCCTTTGAGGACGGCCTTCGATTCTTAAAAAAACGGGGCGAGATCTTGGAGAGCGCCTGGGCCGATGATCCCTTTGATGTGGCTTCCGTGTCAGGGATCTCCGTCAGCGAATTGGCCAGGATCCTGGAGCCTCTGCCGAAGCCGCCCTTGATCGTGGCTGAAAATTCCCCTGAAGATTGCGTGCTGGCGGGGGAGCCGGGGATCCTGGACAAGATCCTGCCGCTGCTCGCCGCCCGCCATGCCAAGCTGGGTCCCCTGACTCCCGGATACGCTTGGCCCCATCCCTCCTTGGCGCGGGCTGGGGAGCGGGTCGCCGTAGAATTTAGCGCTTTGAAGGTCGAGCGCAAGGGCAGCTGGGAAGCCTACAGCTGTTCGCCAGCCGGCCGGATCGTGGACTTTCAGCTTTTTGTTTCGCGGCAGGCCGACCTTTGCGTGAAGCCGATCGATTTTCGGGGCGCCGTCGGTGTCATGCGCGCTGAAAAGATGGACACGGTCGTGGAGATCGGTCCTAGCTCGTTTTTGGGCGCCGCCGCGCGCAGGTTGGATAACGGCATCAGGGCTCTGGCAAGCGAAGACGCCAAGGCTCTGGCCTTTTCTCTGAAGTTGGCAATTTGATCCATGAAATCCGCCTTTGAAATCGTGGCCATCGTTGGCCGCCCCAATGTAGGCAAGTCCGCCCTTTTTAACCGCCTGACCGGCCGCGCCGCCGCCATCGTGGAAGACCGTCCCGGGGTCACCCGGGACCGTCATTTTGGCAAGGTCGAGTGGGAAAACCGTCGCTTCTGGGCCGTGGACACGGGTGGTTTCGACCCGGAAGACGATGATACGATCCCCGGCGCGAAGATGGCGGCTGCCATCCGCGACGGGATCCGCCGCCAGGTGCGTCTGGCCATTGAAGAGGCCTCCCGGGTCATCTTTGTGGTCGATGGCAAGGCCGGCTTGCATCCCCTGGATCGGGCCGTGGCGCAGATGCTGCGCGAGTATAAGAAACCGGTGATCCTGGCCGTGAACAAGACGGACTTGGAGGCGGACCGGACCCACGAATGGGATTTCGCGGAACTGGCGCAGGACCAGGGCGTGGCCGTGTCCGCCTTGCACGGCCGGGGCGTGGACGACCTGCTGGACGCCGTGGTGAAGGACATGCCCGTCTATGCTGGCCAGGCGGAAGAGGAGCAGCTGCGCTTGGCCATCGTCGGCCGGCCCAACGTCGGCAAATCCTCCATCCTGAATTCCATCCTCAACGAAGAGCGCAACATCGTCTCCGACGTTCCCGGCACCACCCGCGACGCCGTGGACACCCCGCTGAGGGCCCATGGCAAGGACATGATCCTGGTGGACACGGCCGGCCTTCGTGACAAGGGCAAGATCAGCGACGAGGTCGAAAAATATTCCGCCGTGCGCAGCATGCGCGCCATCGAGCGCTGCGATGTGGCGCTGCTGGTCATCGACGCCTACGACGGCGTTCGCGAGCAGGATGAGCGCATCGCCGGGTTGATCCATGACGCCGGCAAAGCTTGCGTCGTCGTGGTCAACAAATGGGACAAGGTCGAAAAAACGGACGGCACCTACGAGAAGTGCCTGAAAGACATCCGGGCGCGGCTCAAGTTCATGGATTACGCCCTGGTCACCTTTATCAGCGCCCTGAGCCGCCAGCGCCTGGGCGAGGTGCTGCCTCTGGCCATCCAGGCCGCCGAGGCCCATCGCACCCGCCTCAGCACCTCGAAATTGAACCGGGCTTTGGAGGAGATCCTCGCCTCCTCGCCCATGCCAAGCTTCCGGGGAAGGATCTTGAAGGTCTACTATCTGGCGCAGACGGGGATACGTCCGCCTTCGTTCGCCCTTTTCGTCAATGACCCGAAGTTGATGCATTTTTCCACCCAGCGCCGCATCAAGCGCCTGCTGCGCGAGCGCTTTGAATTGAAGGGAACGCCCATCATCCTGATGCTGAGAAAAAGGTCGTGATCCCGGCGCTCTATCTGGCGGCCTGCTATCTGCTGGGAGCCCTGCCCACCGGTTATCTGGCAGGTCGGGCTTTGCGGGGCATCGACATCCGCAAGGAAGGCTCCGGCAACATGGGCGCCACCAATGTGTTCCGGGTCCTTGGCAAGGGGCCGGGCATCGCCGTGCTTCTCATCGACGTGGCCAAGGGCGCTGCCGCGGTCGCCTTGCTGCCTCGGCTGATCGCCTTGCCGGCCGAGGGCTGGGTGCTGGCCGGTGGTCTTGCCGCCGTCTTGGGACACAATTACACCGTGTTCTTGAATTTTAAGGGCGGCAAGGGCGTGGCCACCTCCGCGGGCGTATTCT
>JAZKAF010000135.1:0-7261 GCA_040389285.1 candidate division FCPU426 bacterium | reverse complement strand
ATCTCGAGCGTTCTCTGGACGGGAGCAGCGCCTGGGCGACCGTGGCCACCACAACGGCTTCCACCCTCGGCTTCACCAACACCGGCCTAACGGATGGCACCACGTATTTCTATAGGGTGAGGGCCAGCGCCTGTTCCTCGGCCCTGACCTATGGCAACTACTCGGGCACCAGTTCTCAGACTACCTTGGTCAACACGCCGACCTCGACTTACACGGATTCTCCCACGAGAACGGACACTCCCACCCTTACCATCTCTCCTTCGCCGACCTTCAGCGATTCGCCGACCAAGACGATCAGCCCCACCTATTCAGACTCGCCGACTAAGACGGATTCACCCACTCCCACGAATTCGCCGACCCCGACCTTCAGCGATTCACCGACGCGAACCGACTCGCCAACGCGGACGATCTCGGAGACTTTTACAGACTCGCCGACTCGGACGGATTCACCGACCCGGACCCATTCACCCACGCCGACCTCCACGGATTCGCCGACGAAAACTGACACGCCGACCAAGACCGACAGCCCGACCTTCAGCGAATCCCCGACTTTTAGCGATTCACCGACCGCCAGCGAGACCAAAACGCTGACCAATTCGCCCACGCCGTCGAATTCGCCCACCCGGACTGATTCGCCTTCGCCGACCCAAAGCGACACCTTCACCAATTCGCCGACCAAGACCGATAGCCCGACTTTCAGCGAATCCCCGACTCGGACGATCAGTCCGACCTATTCGAACTCTCCGACTTCGTCTTTCAGCGAAACTTTCACGAATTCACCTTCGCCCACCCCGAGCAGCACCTTCACAGATTCGCCCACCAAGACCGATAGCCCGACCTTCAGCGAATCCCCGACCTGGAGCATCAGCCCGACCTTCTCGAACTCGCCCACAGCTTCCTTTACCGAGAGCAAGACTTTCACGCCTACGGCAAGTGAAAGCCCGACTTTCACGGAATCCTTCAGCAGGACAAATAGCCCGACTTTCAGCGATTCGCCGACGTTTTCGGACACGAACACTTTCACTGATTCGCCGACCCTGACAGATTCGCCCACGAAAACGATCAGCCCGACCTTCTCGAACTCGCCCACGGCCTCTTTCACCGAGAGCAGGACGTTCACGCCCACGTTCAGCGAAAGCCAGACTTTCACCGAGTCCTTTAGCAAAACGAATAGCCCGACCTTTAGCGATTCGCCCACGCTTTCCCATACGAACACCTTTACGAATTCGCCTACCAAGACGGTCAGTCCAACTTTTTCGAATTCACCCACCGCCTCGTTCACCGAGAGCAGGACTTTCACACCCACGGCCAGCGAAAGCCCCACTTTCACTGAGTCTTTTAGCAGGACGAATAGTCCGACCTTTAGCGATTCGCCCACGCTTTCCCACACGAAAACCTTCACGAATTCGCCGACCCTGACGAATTCACCCACGCTGACAAACAGCCAGACTTTCTCGAATTCGCCCACCGCTTCGTTCACGGGCAGCGATACCTTCACGGATACCCCCACCGAAACGCAGAGTTTCACGCCCTCGGTCACGCGGTCCAACACGCCCACGTTCAGCGATTCGCCCACGCTTAGCTGGACCAGCACGGAGACGGATTCACCAACTTTGACCAGCTCGCCCACCATGACGAGCACGCCGACCTATTCGGATTCGCCCACCAAGACCTTCACCGAGAGCTGGACCTCCACCGATACGCCGACGGTGACCCTTAGCTTTACCGAGTCTTCGACAACGACTAACACCCCGACACCCAGCGACACGCCGACGGCGACCCTTAGCTTCACCGAGTCGTCCACAGCGACGAACACCCCTAGCTTCACCGTGACCTCCACCATGACGCCGACTTTCAGCCACAGTCCCACGCCGACGATCACGGCGACACAGACCATCACCAACGTGTTCACGGCTTCGGCGACCCCCACGGCATCGCCCCAGCATTTTTCAGAGATAGCAGTAGGCAGATCCTACCCGAATCCTTTCAACATCGGCTCGGGCGGGGAAATGATCATCGACCAGGTGCCCTACACCGATACCGCGCTGGTGCGCATCTTCACCATCAGTGGAAGGCTTTTGAGGGTCCTGCGTCGGGCCGACGGCACCATCGACAGCCAGGGCCGGGCCCATTGGGATGGAAAGACCATGCACGGGAACCGTGTGGTCAGCGGCTTTTATCTCTATCAGGTGGAAGACGGCAGCCTTGGGCGGGCCGTGAAATTCGTCGTGATCGGGGGAAGGTGATCCATCCCTCTGGTCATCTTGCCTGAAAATGCGATATGATGATCTTCATGAAGATTTTGACAAGATCATCTCTTTTGGCGTTGGCGCTACTGTGGGCGGCAGGACGAACCGGCTTTGCCGAGGACCTGGGGCGGGAATCCCCCAAGGGCCTGCGCTTTAGCGTCCAGGCTGACGGCAAGGCCACGATCTCCTGGGAACCGGTGGCATCCACCGTGGTGAAGGGCTATAACCTCTACCGGGTGGTGACCGAGGATCCCAATATATTTGTGAAGATGAACGCCCAGCCGCTGACTTTGACCTCCCAAGCCATCAAAAAATACGATCCAGACCAGTACAACAAGGTGGTCGTAGCCGCCGTGTACGACGAGGGGCTGAGCGATTATTCGCCGATCCTGGACATGGGCCGGGGAAAGCCGCTTCAGGCGGTCTATTTTGAAGACACCCTCACCCATCCCATCCCCACAGGCCTGAAATTCGACGCAAGCGATCCAGACAAGGGTGGGCTGTCTTGGGAGCCCCCGGATTGCACGGACATCCAAGGCTACAATCTGTATAAGATATTCATCGGGCCCAAGCCCACACGGATGAAAATGAACCAGGAGCCCATCAGCGAACCCCGCCAGATCCTTAAAAACTATCGGAATATCCATAACTACGGCATTTGCGTGACCGCGCTTTATCCGGATGGGGAAAGCGGTTACTCTGAGATGCTACCCATGAGATGGCGGCCGTGAGCCGAAAACCCCTTTATTTAGACTATAATTCCACCACGCCCATGCGGCCTCAGGTCTTTGAGGCCATGAAACCCTGGCTGACCACCGAATATGGCAACCCGTCCTCGACCCACCAAGCCGGCCAGCAGGCCCGCAAGGCCGTGGAAACCGCCAGGGAGCGCCTGGCCAGGCTGCTGGGTGCCAGGCCTTTGGAGATCCTTTTCAGCTCTGGCGGCACCGAGTCGGTGAATCTGGCCCTGAAAGGCACGGTGGCTGCCAAAAACGGCCTTCAGGTCGCGACCACCGAGCATCACTGCGTGCTTAGGTCGGCTGAGGCTATGGCCAGGTCCGGGGTGAAGCTGAAGTACCTGGAAGTCGACGGCCAAGGACAGCTTCGGCAGAATCCGGAAGGCCCTGGTCTGGTTTCTGTCATGCACGTCAACAACGAGACTGGGGTCATTCATCCAGTGGGGTCCATAGCTAAAGTATCACACGAGAACAAATCTATTTATCATTGTGATACAGTCCAAAGCTTCGGAAAGATAAAGATAAATGTAAAAGAGCTGGGCCTGGACTTGATGAGCGTGGCGGCCCATAAATTTGGGGGACCGAAGGGAGTCGGGTTTCTTTATAAATCCGATGGAATCGATTTGTTTCCTCAAATGACTGGTGGGGAACAGGAGCAAGGGCTACGGGCCGGGACCGAGAACGTGGCTGGGATCGTGGGGATGGCGGTGGCCGCCGAGCTTGCCATGGCTGAGCTGGCTTCCGAAAGCGCCCGGCTCAAGGCGCTGAGGGACCATTTTGAAGCCGAGCTTCTGCGAAAGGTCCCGGAGATCCGGATAAACGGTGCGCTAGGTCCCCGGATCCACAATACCTCCTCGTTTTTGCTGCCCGGAGGCGTGGAAAGCGACCTGATGATCATGCGCCTGGACGCGGAAGGCATCTTAGTCAGCGCGGGTAGCGCCTGCGCCGCCGGAGCCATTGAGCCATCGCATGTGTTAAAGGCCATGGGCGTGCCGGATGACCTTGCCAAGTGTGGCCTGCGAGTTTCCTTTGGATGGGCCAGCCAGGACAGCGATGGGGATGTTCTAGTGGCGGCACTGGTGTCCGCGCTTCGGGACCTCGGCAAAGCCGCTGTTTAAAAAAAAACGGCTTTTATGTTAAAATCAATGCTTATTCCTGGTTGTCGGGAATAAGTTTTTTTTTGGGGATCATGGACTCCTTTCGCTATAAAAACGGCCGGCTCTTTGCCGAGAATGTAAGCCTTGAAAAGCTCGCCCAACGCTATGGCACGCCCCTTTACGTCTATAGCTTGAACCACGTATTGGAAAACTTTCGGGCATTGGACAGGGCCTTTAAGGGCATGGACCATCTGATCTGTTTTTCCATGAAGGTCAATTCGAACATCGCCCTGCTGGCCGCCATGGCCCGCGAGGGAAGCGGATTTGACATTGTTTCGGGTGGTGAACTTTATCGCCTGCGTCGCGCTGGCGCGGACATGAGCAAGGTGGTTTTCGCCGGGGTCGGCAAATCCGAATCCGAGATCCGCGAAGGGATCCAAGCTGGGATCTTCATGTTCAATATCGAGTCCTGGCCCGAGGCGCTGCGCATCGACCGCATCGCGGGCAGCATGGGCAAGCAGGTCAAGGTGGACTTCCGGATCAATCCGGACGTGGACGCCAAGACCCACGCCTATATCTCGACCGGCAATAAAGAGAATAAATTCGGCCTGCCGATCGGCATCGCCGACGAGCTTTTCAAGAACGCTTCGCGGCTGAAGAACATCAAGGTCACGGGCATTCATCTGCATATCGGATCGCAGATCACCCAGATCGGGCCCTTTGTGCAGGCCGCGCGCAAGGCCGTCGGCCTGGTGAGGCGCCTGCGGGCGCTGGGCCACGACATCCAGACCGTGAACATGGGCGGCGGCATCGGCATTGTTTACGACCGCGAGAGCCCGGTCAGCGCGACGCAGTTCGCCGCGGCCCTGAAAAAAGTCTTTCAAGGCGAGGGGATCAAGTTATTGCTGGAACCCGGACGCTACATGGCCGGCAACGCCGGCGTGCTGGTGACCAAGGTGGAGTACGTCAAAGAGAGCCGGTCCAAGGATTTCGTGATCGTGGACGCGGCCATGAACGACCTGATCCGCCCCATGCTCTACGGCGCCTTCCACGCCATCGCGCCCCTGCGCAAGTCGTCCAAAGGACGCCTTCGCAAAGTCGACGTGGTGGGACCCATTTGCGAGAGCGGCGATTTCTTCGCCAAGGACCGCAAGATGCGCCTGCCAGCGGAGGGCGAGCTGCTGGCGATCCATTCGGCTGGAGCCTATGGTTTTGTCATGGCCAGCAACTACAACAGCCGGGGACGCGCCGCCGAGATCCTGGTGGACGGCTCCAAGGTGATCGTGGCCCGCAAGCGCGAGCTCTACGCGGACCTGGTCCGTGGCGAGAGCGTGCCGGCCTATCTGCGGCCGCGCAAAGGACGGAGATAAGATGGGACAGAAACTGCGCTTCGTGAAGATGTCGGGCGCCGGGAACGACTTCGTGGTGCTGGATAACCGCGCCCAGCAGGTCCCCGAGCCCTTGGCCGCGTTCGCGGCCAAGGTGGCGGACCGCAAGCGCGGGGTCGGCGCCGACGGCGTGCTGCTGGTGGAGCCTTCTTCGCGCAAAGCTTTTCGCATGCGTTATTTCAACGCCGACGGATCCGAGGCCGACATGTGCGGCAACGGAGGCCGTTGCATCGCGCGTTACGCCACGCTGATCGGGGCCGCGCCGCAGGCCATGGAATTCGAGAACCTGGCCGGCGATTTCAGCGCCACGGTGCTGGCCGATGGCAGTGTCAGCCTGCGCATGACCGATCCCCACTCGCTGGTCCTGGACCGCAAGGTGGAGCTGGATGGAAAGCTGTTGAAGGCCCATTCGCTGAACACCGGCGTCCCGCATCTAGTGGTGCCGGTGGCCGACGTGGACCAAGCCGCGGTTTTTGAGGACGGCAGGAAACTGCGCTATCACGCCGACTTCCAACCGAAGGGCACGAACGTCAATTTTGTGCAGGTGGTCGACCGCCACACGGTCAAAGTGCGCACCTACGAGCGCGGCGTGGAAGACGAGACCCTGGCCTGCGGCACGGGTTCGGTCGCTTGCGCCGTGGCCATGGCCGCCGCGGGCGAGGTCGAGTCGCCGGTCAGCGTGATCACCCGGGGCGGCGACGCGCTGGAGATATCCTTTGACCTGATAGATCACGAGGCCACAGGCGTGTTCTTGAAAGGCGGCGCGGAAGTGAGTTTCGAAGGAGAGTTGGACTTGGCTCAGCTTATGAGGAGGTAGAGGCTTGTTCACTGGCTCGATGGTGGCGCTGGTCACCCCATTCAAGGACGGCAAGGTCGATGAAGCGGCTCTCAGGAAGCTGATCCGCCTGCAGGCGGCGGCGGGGACTTCCGCCTTGGTGCCCGTGGGCACCACTGGCGAATCGCCGACCCTGACCCATGAAGAGGCGTCGCGCGTGATCGCGATCTGTGTGGAGGAAGCGGCCGGCAAGATGAAAGTGATCGCCGGGACCGGCAGCTATTCCACGGCCCAGTCCGTGGCGAGCACCAAAGCGGCCAAGGCCGCGGGCGCTGACGGCGCCTTGGTGGTCTGCCCCTATTACAGCAAGCCGGGCCAGGAAGGCGTGTACCTGCATTACAAGGCCGTGGCCGAGGACGGGGGACTGCCGGTGGTGGTCTATGTGATCCCGGGCCGCTCCGTGATCAACGTGGCGCCCGAGACTTTGGCGCGCCTTAGCGCGCTTGAGAACATCGTGGCGGTCAAGGAAGCCTCGGGCAGCCTGGCCCAGGCCTCCGAGATCATCGGGCTTTGCGGCGACAAGCTGGTCATCCTTTCGGGCGACGACGGGCTGACCCTGCCCATGATGGCCATCGGCGCCAAGGGCGTGATCTCGGTGGCGGCCAACATCGTGCCCAAAGCCATGGCTGAACTGGTGCGCGAAGCCGCGGCCGGGGATTATGCCAAGGCCCGGCTACTGCATTACAACTTGCTGCCGCTGTTCAAAGCGCTGTATGTGGAGACCAATCCCATTGGGATCAAGGCGGCCATGGCCATGGAAAACTTGATCGGCCCAGAGATCCGCCTTCCTATGACCCCCATGGAGGAGCCGAACCAAAAGAAACTGGCGACGGCCATGAAACAGCTGGGCCTGCTCAAGTGAAGCGCGCCCCAGCACCAATAAAGCTGGCGGTGGGCGGAGCGCTGGGGCGCATGGGCAAGGCGATCCTTGCCGTGGCCTCTGCTGACCCTGAAG
>JAZKAF010000134.1:2033-5703 GCA_040389285.1 candidate division FCPU426 bacterium | reverse complement strand
AATTTCGGCAGCAGCCTCAGCCCGGCCCAGGCCGAGGGGCTTTTCGAGGGCGGCTTCAAGCTGGACGGAGAGGAACGCGAGCTGGCCGTGGTCGCGTTCCGGCTCCTGAATCCCCAGGCGCCGGCGGAGCAGTTCAACCGCTTTTGCAGCGTGGCCCAGGACTTCGTGGACAAGCACGGCGGTGCCCTCGACGAGCTGAGCTTTGGCCTGATGGTGGCTGTCTTCAACGCGCCGCTGAAATTGGAGGCGCCCGGCCCCGCGGCCGCGACCTGCGCCTTTGAGGCGGCCGCCGCCTTGGGCGTCCTGCGCTCCCAGCAACGGATGCGCCATGGCATTGACCTGGATTTTGGGGTGGGCCTGGGCTTTGGCCGGGCGATCGCTGGCCTGGCCGGAGCTCCCCATCGCCAGCGCTACACCGTCCTGGGCCTCCCGGCCTTGGAAGCCCGGGACCTGAGCCGTCATGCCGGGCTGCATGTCAGTCCCGCCTTGCTTTCCATTTTGGGGCCTGGTTTTGTGTCCCGGCAGGACGACAAGGGTTGGGTTTTGGAGGGGATCCCCGCGATTCCTGTTTCTGAAAACCCTTGAAAAATAAGCACAAATAGGCCGTCCGCGGGATGATTTGAACTTTTTGGCTTTTCATACCGTATAATGTCCGAAACCTTAAACGGAGGAAGACCATGATGAAGCGATGGATCTTGGCTTCGGCGCTGGGCTTAAGCCTGGGCTTTGGCCCCTCGGCCCTGATGGCTTGCGGAGCCGACAAGGCCGACAAAAACGATGTGAAGGCTGAAGGCAAGAGCTGCAGCCACGACAAGGCCGCCTGCGCCCACGATAAGAAGAACACCACGGCGAAAAAGGACAAGAAGGACGTGTCCGAGAAGGTCGCCGAGAAGAAGTCTTCGGCCGACAAAGCCGAGCTCTAATTTTTTTT
This sequence comes from candidate division FCPU426 bacterium, assembly GCA_040389285.1. GTDB lineage: Bacteria > Oederibacteriota > JAJYGY01 > JAJYGY01 > DAIDJD01 > JAZKAF01. The sequence continues at coordinate 4,772 of JAZKAF010000134.1, read as the reverse complement.
GGCCGGCCTACGCCGGCACCTAGGAGGTGATCTTTTTCATGATGGATCCCAAGAAGCCCTGCGGTTGCTAATGACTTTGAAGCGGGTGGAGTGATTCGCCCGTCTTTAGATGTTATTTAAGAAACACCCATGGTCCCTTGGTGGCCGTGGGTTTTTTTTATCCTTTTGACGCCTGGAATGGATTTTTTCGGGCGGGAAACGTAAACTGGGGACTGATGCTGGACGCTTCGATCGATTATAAAGCCGCTGGAAAGATCCTGGACCTGCAGTTGCTGCGGGCCGTGGCGCTTGGCGGAAAACGCTCGGCCGACATCGGCCTGCTGCTGGACAGCCAGAAGAGCGGCAAGGCGGATTACCAGGCCCTGGCCCTTGCCGTGGCCGACCTCAGCGTGTCCGAACAGCAGGCCCACCAGACTTTTCAGGCCCTGGGCGCCCACCAGGAGCGCCTGGCCGGTCAGCTGGGCCGCGACCTTGGGATTAAGACAGCGGCCCTCGACCTGGTGGAGAACATCGAGCGCGCTTTGAAGCTGGAGGACGGCGTCGAGCAGCCCTCCTACTTCCAGCTCGAGCAGATGGCGTTCCACGACCAGCTGACTGGCCTCTACAATTACCGCGCCTTCGGCCGCCGGCTGGAGGACGAGTTCCGCCGCGCCAAGCGCTACCGCCATCCCGTGTCGCTGGTGATGCTGGACATCGACCGCTTCAAGGCCTTTAACGACACCTTCGGGCATCCGGCTGGCAACGAGGCCCTGCGCGCCATGGCGGGCTTGCTCACGGAGGCCGTGCGCGAGACCGACGTGGTGTCGCGCTACGGCGGCGAGGAATTCGCCATTTTATTGCCTGAGACCAGCAAACGCCTGACCACGGACATGGCCGCCCGCGTGCGCGCGGCTGTCGAGGCCCATCCGATCCTGATGCCCGACGGCAAGACCAGCCAGCGCCTGACCATCTCGCTGGGCGTGGCCACCTATCCCCGCGACGCCTGGTCGCGCGAATCCCTGGTCGAAGCCGCGGACGCCGCGCTTTACGAGAGCAAGCACCAGGGCCGCAACCGCGTCACCGCGTTCAAGCCGGCCGGTGAGGCGCTGTTCCGCTACCGGCCCGAGGGCAAGGCCAAGGTGAAAACCCTGAGCATCGTGGGCGATTTCAACGGCTGGGACCCCCAGGCCGACCCCATGCCCCTGCAGGACGACGGGTCGTTCTCGGGCAGCATCCGGCTGATCCCCGGCGACTACGAATACAAGTTCGTGGTGAACAACCAGCTCTGGATCCAAGACCCCCTCTCGGCCGAGAAAGTCGGCGACGGCTACGGGGGCCAAAACTCGCTCCTCCATCTGAAGGCCGTATGAACCCCGGCATTGGACTGCGTTGCAAATTATTCGTGACCGACCTGGACGGCACCGTGCTGGTGGACGCGGGCAACGGCTGCTTCATGCCCGAACGCACCAAGCAGGCCCTGGGCGCCTTGCACGCCCGGGGCGTGCACGTGGTGCTGGCCTCGGGACGCATGCATGAATCCATCCAGGTGGTGGCGAAGTCGCTGGGCTTCCAAGGGGCCATCATCTCTTACAACGGCGCCATGGTCCGCGGCGCGGACGGCGCGCTGTTATCGCACACGCCCTTGGACACCGCGGTGTCGGATGAAGTGCTGTCGCTGGCCGAGGCGCGGGGGATACCCCTGAACTTCTACCACCAGGGCAAGATCCATTCGCGGCGCTTCCATCCCTGGTGGGACCTTTACGAAGGCCGTTCCTCCTCGCCCATGCATGAGGAACCCAGCTTGCTGCCTTTTCTGGGGCGCCAGGCGACCAAGCTCTTGATGATGTCCGAAGGCTCCGTCATCCGCGGGCTTCACGCCGAGCTGAAACCCCGCTTTGCCGGACGCGCCAACGTGCTGATCAGCTCGGACGAGTACCTCGAGTTCATGTCCCCTCTCGCGGACAAAGGCAGCGCCGTGGAGCGCCTGGCCGCCCATTTAGGGGTGGCGCGCGAGGAGATCGTGGCCGTGGGTGACGGGAACAACGACATTGAGATGCTGCGCTACGCCGGCACAGGCCTGGCCATCGCCGACGGACGGCAGGCCCTGATCGACGAGGCCGACCACGTGGTGGCCGGGCCCGGCGACCACGGGGTGGCGGATTTCATCGAACGCTTTCTTCTGTGATGGACCAGGCGATGCCCTCCTCCCTCGACCTTTCGCTCCCGCTAGGACGGACCGCTTCAGAGACCCATGGCCATGCCGAGCCTTGGTCCTTAGACGAGGTCCAGCGTTTGCTGGCCTGCCTGCCTTTGAAAAAAGGCCTGCGCTTTCTAGACGCGGCCTGCGGCGAGGGCGCCGCTTTTTTCCCGGTCTTCGAGCGCCTGAAGGGCGAAGGCGTTTTCATCGCGGCCGAATACCGCGAAGAGATGTTGCGCCGCTTTTTTGGGGCCTTGGAAGCCTACGCCAGCCACCCCCGCTTCACCCGCATCGAAGTGGCCAGGTTCCGGCCCTTTATCCTGCCTCTGCCTGATTCCAGCGTGGATCTGGCGCTTTTTGCCGGGGCTTTTCATCGCAGCGAGCGCCGGCCAGCCTGCCTGGCCGAATTAAAGCGGGTGCTCTCGCCGGGTGGCACGCCCGCGGTCCTCAAGACCAATCGCAACCCCCAGTGGCTACGCCAGGTCCAACGCGCCCAGTCCGCCACCGAGCGGCTCCGTCAGCTCGGCTACGAAATCACTGCCGGCCGGAGTGGGGCACCCGAG
>JAZKAF010000134.1:0-2023 GCA_040389285.1 candidate division FCPU426 bacterium | reverse complement strand
CTGGCTGATGGCGCGCAAGGACCGTTGGCTGTGACGGAACGCCAGGCTTTGGCTGAATTGGAAGAGGCCGGATTCAACTGGCCGGTCACCCACTCTGGCTTCGGCCGGCAGTGGTGCCTGACCGCAAGAAAATAGCCATGGCATCGCAGCCCAGTTCCCCATCCATGGAAAGGCTCGAGGGCGTGGCGCAGGATCTCATCCGCGACCACCGCTTTGCTCCCTTGGATCGATTGCTGCCCTTAGCCGCGGCCGCGAGCGCCCAGTTCCACGCCTGCGTGGCCAGGATGGGGAGCAAGCGCCTGGAGGTGCACGCCTTTCTGGTCTGGCAGGACCAGGATCCCTCTGACCTAGAACGGCGCGCCCAGACCTTGCGCAGCGCCTTGGAACTAGCTTGCGGTTTTTTTGACGGACGCGTGGTGGTGACCCTGTGGATCACCGAGGTGCCCGCGGACCTTGGCCCGGCCGCCTTGGCAGCTCTGGATAAGGTGCCCGAAGGCCACTTTCTCGAAAAGATCCTGGTCAACCGCGCCGTTGTTTTTTTGGGGGCGCAACAGCCTATTCAGATCCTGGGGCGCAGCCTTCCTGAACCTGAAACGGCCTGGTTCGAAGCCGCCTTCGCGGCTGAGAGCGGCCACTCGGACGCGAAGGGCGCCGAGGCCGCGCTGACGGCGCGGGAGCGTGAAGAGACCCGGTCCCGGCGTTTTCTGCAGCGCTCGGGTAATAAGCCTTGGGTGGCCTATGGCCTGATCGGCCTGAACATCCTGATGTATTTGAAGACGGATCTCGACGCGGCGAGCTTCATGTCCCATCTGGGCCCCGACACCTTAAGTCCCGACGCCCGCGCCATCGCCCAGGGCCAGGCCGACTCCATGGCCCTGGTGGCCGGGGGCTTGAACCAGGGAGACCTGATCTGGGGACAGGCAGAGTATTGGCGCCTCCTGGCCAGCATGTTCCTGCACGTCAATTTTTTGCATTTGGCCATGAACATGGTCGGCCTTTATTCTCTGGGCACCTTGCTGGAGCGTCTGGCCGGAAAGCGCAGCCTGCTCTTGATCTACTTTGCCTCCGGGCTTTTGGGGGGCCTTCTTAGCAGCCTGGGCAGTTTGGGGACTTCGGCTCCCGGGTCGGTGGGGGCTTCCGGGGCCATTATGGGACTGGCCGGCGCTTTGCTGGCTCTGCGCTGGCGGCGTCCGCCCGGACTGCCCAAATTATTGGCGGAACGCATTTATCTGCAGCTGTCCAAGCCCGTGCTATTCATCTTTGTTTTAGGCTTTGGATTAAAGCTTATTCCCGGACGCTTCCTTTTGGACAACCTGGGCCATTTGGGAGGCTTGGGTGCCGGATTCCTCCTGGTCCTGATCTGGCCCGGGCTTCTGGCGCAAAAGGCCTAGCCCGTCCCAAACTATAAAATTGGCTTCTTGGACGCGCGATCTATGTTAGACTCTCGGCTCTTTATCACAACTTTTTAGCGGGATTTTATGGCTCTGGCAGCTCAAACCAAAATACGTAATTTCGCCATCATCGCGCACGTCGATCATGGCAAAACCACCTTAGTGGACGCGATCCTCAAGCAGTCCGGCACCTTCCGCACCAACGAGACGGTCATCGAGCGGGTGATGGACTCCAACGACCTGGAAAAGGAACGCGGGATCACGATCTTCTCGAAGAACGCCGCCTACGTTTACAAGGGCGTGAAATTCAACATCGTGGACACGCCCGGCCACGCCGATTTCGGCGGGGAAGTGGAGCGCGTGCTGAAGATGGTCGACGGCGTGCTGCTGCTGGTGGACGCGGCCGAAGGTCCCCTGCCCCAGACCCGCTTCGTGCTAAAAAAGAGCCTGGCCCTTGGGCTGAAGCCCATCGTGGTGATCAACAAGATCGACCGCCCCGACGCCCGGGCCCACGTGGTGCACGACATGATCCTGGACCTCTTCATCAGCCTGGAGGCCACCGAGGAGCAGTGCGATTTCACCTGCATCTACGCCACCGCGCGCAACGGCACCTGCCGCATGAAGATGGAGGA
>JAZKAF010000133.1:6866-12292 GCA_040389285.1 candidate division FCPU426 bacterium | reverse complement strand
CACGACACCGGGGAACAGATCGACATCCCGCCCACCGTGGCGAAGCTGCTTGATTTTCCCTTGGAAGGGCTAAAGGGAAGGGTCTTGGAAGAATTATTCCGTTGAACCCAAAAGTCTGCGCGCACCGAGGCTTCGCGGCCGAGCACACGGAGAACACCTTCGCCTCGATCGCCGCCGCCTACAAGCTGGGCTGTCGCTGGGCCGAATGCGACATCCAGCTCAGCGCGGAGGGCGTGCCGCTGCTCTATCATGACGCCTCGTTAAAGCGCATCAGCCGCGTCAGCGGCGACATCCGCAAGACGCCTCTGGCCAGGGCCAGGGAACTGGGCATCACCCGCCTGGCCAGCCTGGCCCCCTTGTTCAAGCGCCACCCCCAAGCCAAACTTTTCGTCGAGTTGAAGACCGAGTCGATGCGTAGCCTCGGACGGGAAGCCGTGCTCGACGCGGTGCTCAAGGCCATCCGGCCTTTTGAACGGCGCTGCGTGCTCATCTCTTTCGACATCGCCGCACTGGCCTTGGCGCGCCAAAAAACAAAGCTTCCTATCGGCTTTGTGATGTCCAACCGTTTTCAATTGCGGCTGGGTTCGGTGGCGGCCCTGAGACCCGATTTTGTGTTCAGGGACCTGCGCAGCTTAGCGAAAAAAGGGGATCTGCGCCTGGCGCCGATCAACGGCCAAGTCCCGCGCCAATGTGTCTGGGAGGTCCCGGACCCGAAAGTGGCCGCCGGCCTTTTTGCGCGCGGCATTGACATGATCGAGACCTTCGCCGTGGACCGCTATTTGGAGAGCGCTTGATGAAAAAAACAGCCTTGATCCTGGCCCTGATGCTGGCAGCGTCTTCGGCGCGCGCGCAGAAGCTCGATGATTTCAGCTACGCGGACAGCGCGGCCCTGCAAAAAGCCTGGGTGGCGCAGGGCGATTCCAAAAAGCCGCTGGCCAGCATCGGCGGCGACATGGTGCGCGCCGGGCGCATGACCTGCGATTTCAGCGCGATCAAAGACTGGCGCGTGTACTGGGACCGGGACCTGAAAGTGGACTTGAGCCAAAGCGAGCAGATCACGGTCAAATTGCGCTGTCCCGACCCCACGGCTGTGGGTTTCGTGGCCCTTTATTTCCTTAGCGGCAAAGGCTGGTACCACATGCCGCCTTTTTCCGTGGGGACTGCCTGGGAGACCAAGGTCCTGACCCTGGCTTCCGCTACCACCGAGGGCAAGCCCTTGGGCTGGGACAAGGTGGAGCGGGTGCGCCTGGCCTTTATGCCCGGGGCCAAGCGCGACACCTATGTCGAGGTCGCGGATATCAGCGCGCGCAGCGGCTGGCCCCTCAGCCATATCGGCGCCATGGGCGGATACACGGACCTCGCTTCCGCGCAGAAGGGACTTAGCATCCTGGCCAAGGGAAAGCCGGTCGCACGCGAGGTGGCGGCCAGCCTGAAAGCGGCGTCGATCCTTGCCAAAGAAGCTTACCGCGAAAAAGATAAGTCTAAGGGCCAGGCCTTGATCCTCAAGGGTCGTGAAAAAGTGGCGCAGGCTTACGCTTTGGTGCAGGAACCTAAGCTGGGCGAATTCCGTGGCGTGTGGATCCACCACGGCGACGGTCCCAGCGGCGTGACCGACGCGCGCGCCCAGACTTGGAAAGAGGCGATCCCGGCCCTGAAGGCCGCGGGCTTCAACGCCATCCTTCCTAACGTGCTATGGAGTGGCGTGGCCTTTTACCCCAGCAAAGTAGTGCCGGTCTTTGAAGGGGTGCAGCGTGAAGGGGATTACTTAGCCGAGATCATCGCCCTAGCGCATCCTTTGGGCATGAAGGTGCATGCTTGGAAAGTCATGTGGCAGTTCGCGGAAGGATGGATCGCTCCCAAAGGGGTCAGCGAACCTTTCCGCAAAGCCGGGCGTTTGCAAATGGACTTCAATGGGAAAGAGCAGCCCTGGCTTTGCCCCAGCCGCCCGGAGAACCGCGAGTATGAGAAGAAAGCCATCACCGAGCTGCTTACCCATTACGACGTGGACGGCATCCACTTGGATTACATCCGCTACGGCGGCACGCAGGTCTGCTACTGCGGCGTCTGCCGCAAGAAGTTCGAGAAACAAGCTGGTAAGGTGAAGGACTGGCCCAAAGACGTGGGACCCGGAGGCGCGCGCTACGAGGCTTACGCGGATTTCAAGCGCGAGAACATCACCTCGATGGTCCGCGAGATCCACGCCCTGGTGAAAAAAATAAAGCCCTCGGCCGAGCTCTCCGCTGCCGTGTTCTCCTACCCGGCTTTGGCCCGCGACAGCGTGAGCCAGGACTGGGGGGTCTGGGCCAAAGAAGGCTTATTAGACTGGGTCGCCACCATGACCTACACCCAGGACGCCGCCGGGTTTCGCGACGCCGTGGCCGCGCAAAAACTGCTCTGCGACGGTAAAATCCGCCTCTATCCCGGCATTCAGGTGACCTATGACGACGGCCAGACCCTGGCTTTAGAGAGTTTTGTGGACCAGGTCAAGTCCGTGCGCGAACAGGGACTAGGCGGCTATGTCCTTTTTGAGTGGCGCAAGAGCTATCAGGACCGCATGTCGCCCTTTGTTTCGCGGGGATTGCAGAGTAAGTAGACGCTTCGGAAAGCGGGCTCATAAAGTTTTATCTTATGAAACAAATTAGTCGGAAAGCCCTAAAGCCCCGGCGTTGACAGGGCTATTTCCAGAAGCTAAAATGGCGTTTTCTTGATTCGTTACCTGTTTTGGGGTGCCTATGCTCCGCCTTATGGCCGCAGCCTTGGGTCTGTTTTTCTTCAGCGGATGTACCGCGAAAGCCTCGCCTTACAAAACTGTGACCCTCTGCGATTTTGAACGCACGGCGGATCCGGTGCTGGAAAACCTGCACTACGACATCCCCACCGCCCTGAAAAAGCCCAACTACACCAACCACGATTTTCGCTGGGAAACCTCGGGTTACGCCCAGATGGAGGCCATTTCCAAGGACGAGGCCAAGGCCGCCAAAAACAAGCCTTTCTACAAATTTTTCCAGGGCAAGACAGCCGCCAAGGTGCGCTTTACCGTGCCTTCGGATTACAAAAAGCCGCCCACCGAGGCCAACCCCGCCAACGCGAAGTGGGAGACCGGCATCGGCCTTTCCACCAGCAGCTACACGCCACTGCCCGTGTCTGACTGGAGCCCTTACAAGTACCTGGCCCTGGACGTCTATAATCCCGGCGCCAAGGACCAGAAGCTGATGATCCGCATCAGCGACGCGACTTCCCACGTCACGGAGACAGCGGCCGTGGCCCCGGCGGGTTTTCCCGCCAGCATGGAATTCGACTTGAGCGCCTTGGCCGATGCGCGCCTCGACATCCGTGAGATCCGTTCCGTGACGCTGTTCTTGGAGACCTCAGGCCAGGCCAAGGATCCGGTGCTGATCTTCGACAACTTGCAGCTGCACACCGGCACCATCGAGGAGCGCCGCAAGGCCGCCCTTGAAGAAGAAGCCGCCACGGAAGAGGAAGAAGATTGGGACAGCGAGGAAGAGGATCCCAGCAAAGTGGCTCCGCCCGTGGTGTCGCGCCCCGGCGGGATCACCGGGCTCCCTGCTTCGGCTGGCGCGGCGAAATAATGATCGATATCGTGGGCGCGACCCTCGAGTTGCTGCGCCCCCGGCAGTGGCCCAAGAATTTACTGCTATTCGCGGCCCTGGTGTTCAGCGGCGCCTTCATGGATCTAGCTTCAGATCTGAGGGCCCTGCAGGCGCTGGCGGCCTTTTTATTGCTTTCTTCCTCGGTCTACGCTTTCAACGACATCCACGACCTCGAAAGCGACCGCCACCATCCCGTCAAAAAAAATCGGCCCCTGGCTTCCGGACGCTTAGGCGTGCCCGCGGGCTGGGCCATCTGCGTGGTCTCGCTGGCCCTGGGCCTAGCCCTGGCCTCGGTCATCGGGCGCGGCTTTTTCTACGCCGCGGCCGGCTATGTGATCAGCTCCACCGCCTACACGCTTGTGTTCAAGCACCATGTGATCCTGGACGTGTTCTTCGTGGCCTCGGGATTCGTGCTGCGCGCCGTGGCCGGCGCCCTGGCCATCAACGCCAGGATCTCGCCGTGGTTGCTGGTCTGCACCTCCTTGCTGGCGCTGTTCCTGGCCTTGTCCAAGCGCAGGGCTGAGATCACGCTGCTGAAGGACGGCGCGGGCTCGCATCGCCGCGCGCTGGAAGAATATTCGCCGGCCCTGCTGGACCAGATGATCTCGGTGGTCGCCTCCGCTACGGTGGTGGCCTATTCGCTCTACGCCTTCCTTGAGCACAACGCTTCCGGGTCCCCCTGGATGATGCTGACCGTGCCCTTCGTGCTTTACGGCATCTTCCGTTACCTTTACCTCAGCCACAAAAAAGGCCTGGCCGGCGCGCCCGAGCTGATCCTGCTGCGCGACCTGCCCATGCAGCTGAACATCCTGTTGTGGGTGACCACGGCCGCCATCATCCTGCACATGGGTGGCATCTGAAATAGACGGGAGGAATTTTGGTCCTGAAGCACGCCAAGAAAAAATCAGTCCACGCCCCCAAGCGGCGTCCCAGGCCTGCGGCCAGCGACGACATGGTCTTGAACGTCCTGATGCTGCCCCTCACCTGGGCCAAGGCCGGGACCAGGGCCACGCTGGACGCGCTTAAGAACGACAACCACTCGCGGCTTTTCTTACTCGTCCTTCTTTTCACCTTGCTGTCGCGGCTCTGGCAGCCTGACTGGTACAGCCAACGCCAGTTCCATCCGGACGAGCGCTGGCTTTTCAGCACCACCGCGGTCTTGCACTACCCTGACCTGCCGGGCAAGGCCACGGGCGATGGCGCGGGCCTGCAATACGGGTCCCTGCCGCTTTACGCGCTTTCCGTGGTGAAGGACGTTGCCTCGGTGCTGAAGCCGAATCTCTCGGGCTATGATTTCGTCAAGGTGGCGGGACGGGCCATGACCGGCCTAGTCGATTGCGTCAGCGTGTTGCTGGTCTTTTTGCTCGGCTCCGCGATCTTCAACCGCCGCGTAGGTCTCGTTGCCGCGGCCCTGCTCGCCTTCACTCCGCTCAATATTCAGCTGGCGCATTTTTTCACGGTGGATCCCTGGATGGCCTGCTTTGCCTTGGCCACCTTGCTGGGCTGCTGGAAGGTCTTTCAAGAACGCACGATCGGCTGGTCGGTCTTCGCTGGCGTGGCCTATGCCGCGGCCTTGGCTTCGAAGAGCGCGGCCCTGCCCTTGGCCCTGCCCCTGGCCCTGGCCCATTTGTGGCCCCTGCTGGATCCCGCTGTTTCCAACGACCGCAAACGCAGCGAGCTGTTCTTGGATCGCTTGGTCGCATTAGGCTATTGCGTAGGCGCGGCTTTACTAGCCTTCTTTATTTTCATGCCTCTGATCCGGCCGCTGGACATGGGCGAAACGGCCGACAATTTCCGCAAATTCTTCCGCAACCA
>JAZKAF010000133.1:0-6766 GCA_040389285.1 candidate division FCPU426 bacterium | reverse complement strand
GGCCGCTGGACATGGGCGAAACGGCCGACAATTTCCGCAAATTCTTCCGCAACCAGGATGAACAGCAGCGCATCCTTGTCACGGGTTCGCCCGACGGCACTCCTTACGTGCGCCAGTATTGGGACACCACTTTCTTTTTCCACATCAAAAACTTGGCTTTTTATTACCAGGGCCTGGCCCTCGGTGTTTTGGGGATCTTTGCCCTGGGCTGGTATGCCATTTGCCCCTGCTTTGTGGCGGGAAAGAGCGGCGCCAAGGCCTGGTATCCGCGCTTTGCTAGTCTTTTACTGGTCAGCTGGGCGCTGCCTTACTTCCTGATCGTCGGCGTCTTCTCCTTTGCCAAGTTCGCGCGCTACATGCTGCCGCTCAGCCCCTTGCTGGCCTTATTAGCCGCGGCCGCGTTGGACAGCCTGGCCCGCCATGTATCCGAGAGCAAACGTTCACTGGTGCGCGCGCTCGAAGTCGTGGTCTTACTGGTCACCGTGGGCTACGGCGTCGGCTACTTTGGCACCTACTTGCGTCCGCATCCCTGGGTCGAGACTTCCACCTGGATGCTGGAAGGCAAGATCCCCATGAACCAGGTGGAGAATGGCGTCTCGCGCCGCACCCGCGTTTACAACGAGACCTGGGGCGACGACCTGCCCGTGGACGTCAACCGCGGCAATGCGGGTTCCTACGACAACCGCAAGATCAACATCGTGGAATGGGACAGCCGCCGCAAGTTGGCCGAATTCGGGGCGGTGCTGGCTGAAGCTGACGTCATGGTCATGGCTGACGCCCGCGCCTATGGCACCTACCTGCGCTTAGCCACCCGCTTTCCGCTGACTTTCGCTTATTTCGACCTGATGATGAACGATCCCGGAAAGCTGGGCTTTGAACTGGCCCATTCCTCGCATAACCACATGAAGTGGTTCGGGCTTTTCGAGATCAACGACAGCCGCATCCCGGCTGTGCCGCGCTGGCGCTGGGCGGACGAGAGCTTCACGCTTTATGACCGTCCGCACGCCTTTGTGTTCAAGAAGGTCCGTCCCATCACGCCCGAAGAGGTGCAGGTCGCGTTGCAGGCGCGCGTGAACGAACTCAAGCTCCCTAATGTCTGGCTGCAGGACCGCTCTCCTGAAGACAACCGCAAGGCCGCGGAACACGGCAGTACCCGGGCCAGCTCCCAGAGCACGGGCACGGTCGCGACTACCAACAATCCAGATGAGGCCGTTGAGGACCAGCGCGTGAACCCCAACATCGGGCTCAGCCGTGGGCGCATGGTGCCCTTGCTGAATCCCGTGCTGATCTGGTGGGTGCTTGCCAGTCTTTTAGGCCTCATAGCTTTGCCGCTCTGCTTGACCGTGTTCAAGAATTTTCCGGACGGCGGCTACGCCCTCTCACGGGCCCTGGGGCTCTTCCTATTTTCATGGGTGGCCTACAACCTAGCTTGGCTGAAGATCCTGCCCTTTTACCAGGGCCGGCTCTGGGCCTTGCTGGGCCTGCTGCTGGCCGCTTCGGGGTTCTGGGCCTGGCGCAAGAAGGAGCATTTGCGCGCCTGGATCAAGGACCACAAACGCGAGATCCTCTGGAGCGAGGCGATCTTCGCTGGAGCCTTCCTGTTCTATGTGGCGGTGCGGGCCTTCAATCCCAACATCCATGACATCGCGGGCCAGGGATACTTCGGCGGCGGCGAGCCCTTAGGCATGACCTACCTTTCCGCGGTCACGCGCTGCGCCACTTTCCCAGTCTTCGACCCCTGGCTGGCGCTGAAAGATTCCTCCTATTATTACTTTGGCTATGTGATGGCCGGTTCCATGACCAAGCTCTCCGGTTATCCGCCCGCCATCACCTACAACCTCAGCCTGGCGCTTTTCTTCTCGCTCAGCCTGCTCAGTGCCTACGGCGTGGGCCGCGCCCTGTCCTCAAAGCGCTACACGGCCCTGGCCGGCGCTGGCGCGGTGGCCTTGTTCGGCTCGCTGTGGAGCGTTTCCTATGTCATGGCGCAGTCGTCGACCGGCGGGCATTTCAATATCCTGCAGTTCCTGCGCGGATGGTTCTCGCACGGCTTTATCTGGGATCCCTCGCGCTTTCCCGAGCTGGTCAGCGGCTACATCTTCGAGTTCCCGTATTTCTCCTACCTCTATTCCGACCTTCATCCGCACAACATGGTGGTGCCGATCTCGCTGGTGCTCACAGCCTTGCTATTGGTGCCCTTTAAATCCATGGAAGGGGGCTGGCGTTCTTTTGGCTCTAAAGCCTCGGCGGCCATGCTCTGGTTCATCCTGGCGGCCTTGATCCTCGACGCCCAGTACGCGATCAACACCTGGAACTGGCCCGTCTTTCTGGCGCTTAGCGCCGGCGCCCTCGTGCTTGGTCCCTGGGCTGGCAAGAAGCTGGGCTTTGGCGAGGGTCTGCGTGCGGCATGCGTCGGATTTGGCGCTTTTTTGCTGGCCGTCGGCATCCCAGGCAAGATCCCGGGCCTGGGGCAGATCCTGATGCGGGGCTTTCGCCAGTATTTCATCCAGGACGGCCGTGGCCTCGGCATTGTGCGTCCGGAAGAATGGCAGATGCCGGCCTATGTGCCCGCGGCGTTCTATCTTTTTGGGCTTAGCGCGCTCTGCGCGCTGGGTGGACTGCGCCTGCGTTCCTGGCTGCTCTCGCGCGACAAGGCCCTGGGCACCCTGCGCCTAGCCAAAAAAACTCCCCTTGATTCCATTCCGCTGTTGGTGGAAAGGATCTGGACCAAGATGCCGTTGCGGGGCATTGCAGCCGCTTTGGGCTTCGGTTTGGCCGCGATGCTGCTGATCCTCAGCCTGCCCGGGGTCTATGCGGGTTCCACCTGGGTCTTCAGCTTAGGCCTGGCCCTGCTTTTCTTCACCGTGTTCTGCTTTGGCGGCTTTTTGGAAGGCGGCGAGGCCTTTATCTGGATGCTGGGCATCTTCACCCTATGCCTGGTGGCGGGCGCGGAACGCTTCTTTGTGGCGGACCGGACCAATACCATCTTCAAGTTCTGGTTCAATGGCTGGATCTTCATGGGCCTGATCTTTGGCGCGGGCTTTGGACGGGTGATGGAAGCGCTGGAAGGCCTGACACCGGCGAAGAAGGCGACGCTCAAGGTGCAGACGGCTCAGCACAACAAGCAGCTCTGGATCCTGGTTGCTTCGGCCGCTGCGGTGATCCTGGCGGTCATGGTTGCGGCGTATTTTGACGCGCCGCGCGGGCGCATGGGCGCCTACGCCTTCAGTTTATTGCTCTTCGCGTTGTTGGCGCTTGCAACGCCGGTCTTGCTGATCTTTGATCTGCTCTATGCCCGGGTGGCGGCCACGGCTCTCTTTTTCGCGTTATTAGTGCTGGGCGCGCTGTATCCGTTGGGCGCCACCATCGCCCGCATCGCCGACGCCAGCCATTTCCGTGACCCGCACCTGAATGGCGTGGCTTTCATGAGCGAGCGCCTGGAGCGCGGGCCTTCGACTGACGTGATGGATTATGATAAGTACGACGCCGAGCTGATCAGCTGGCTGAATACCCACGCGGACAAGACCGAAGTGCTGCTCGAGGCCCCGGGCATTGATATGTATAAGGGGTTGTCCCGCTTCGCCATCTACACCGGGCTTCCCACTATCCTGGGCTGGGATTACCAGGTCGGCCAGCAGTTGGCCAGCCGCGCGGGCAACCAGTTGCAGGTCCGTTTCGAGGACAGCCTGAAGATCTACCACACCCGCGACGTGGAAGAGGCCAAGGCCTTATTGCGCCGCTACAAAGTGCGCTGGATCGTGGTCGGCAGCATCGAGCGCAAGCTCTTCCAGCATTCCCGGGTGATCAACATGCCGCGCTTCCAGTCCGAGCCGGACTTCCAAAAATTCGCGGGATTTTGTGAAGTCGCGCAGCGTAACGAAGGGGCCGTGCTCTATAAGTTCACGGACACGGTCACGCCGTGAGATCCGTAGCGTTGGGGATTTTTTTGGCCGCGGCCGGCTGTCTGCATGCCGAGGCTCCTGTCATACCCGTCGCGTCCGTTACGCCCGCTTCGCTGACGCCCGGCGCCGAAGCCGACGATGAGAGCGTCGCTGAATTCGGCAAAAAAAAGACCGAAGCCTCAGGTTTTTCGCTCAATTTCGGGCTCTCCCGCTGGCAGGTCTTCAACGGCGCGCCTTTGTCCTACACCCTGGTCGAACCGGGCTGGGCTTTTGGCAATGGCCTGCGGGTCCAAACGGGTCTGGACGTGTTTTATTACGAGGGCAAACAGGAAGATAAGGACAAGAAGATCCAGTCCTATTCCTACGAGATGAACTGCTGGCGCACCAGCCTGCTCTACCGCATGCCCCTTCATTTTTGGCTGCGGCCCGTAGTCGGCATCACCGCCGAGCTGACCGGCGGCTCGCGGCGCCTCTCGCCCTTCATTGTTGGCGGCCACGACGCCAATTCGGCCACCCCCAAGATCGACGCCTGGAGCTATTTGGGCATCGGCGCCACGGCCGGGTTGGAGCTGCTGTTCAGCCGGGATTTCAGCTTCCAGTTGCTCGACCGTTACACTTTCGTGCTCGGCGACCTGGGCGCCCCCCAGGTCATCCAGGGCTCTTTCAGCGTGGTATTCTGATCCATGCGCCTTAGCGTCGTCATCCCTTGCTACAACGAAGAAGGCCGGCTGATGCCGACCCTCACAAAGATCCTCGCCTTTCTTAAAGCGCGAAAGATCAGCTTCGAGATCATCGTGGTGGACGACGGCAGCAAGGATTCCACCCCCGGCCTGGTCCGCGCCATGATGCGCAAGGAAAAGTCCCTGCGCCTCGCGGGCGACGGCCTGAACCACGGCAAGGGCCACGCCGTTCGTTTAGGCGTTGAAGCGGCCAAGGGCGAGCAGATCCTTTTCAGCGACGCCGATCTTTCCACCCCCATCGAAGAATACTTGGCGCTCGCGGCCGCCCTCAGCCCCCAGGTCTCCCTGGCCATTGGCTCGCGCGCCCTTCGGGGCGCCCGCATCACCCGCCACCAGCCCCTTTACCGCGAACTCGCCGGCCGTTTTTTCAACACCATGGTCCGCCTCATCACCTTGTCCGGCATCTCTGACACCCAATGCGGCTTCAAACTCTTCAAGGCCGACGCCGCCCGCCGCATCTTCGCGCTCCAGCGAATCCCCCGCTTTGGCTTCGACGTGGAAGCCCTCTACCTGGCCAAAAAATTCGGCTACGGCATCGCCCAATGCCCGGTGGCCTGGGAAAACTCCCCCGAAACCAAAGTCCGTCCCATCCGCGACGGCGCTCGCACCTTCCTCGACCTGGCCCTCATCCGTATTTATGACCTGATGGGAAGCTACCGCTAAGACCGCTGGTTTCCAAGATGCCGACTTGACTGCTCTTCCATGTTTCAGAGTCGGAGGCTGCAAAAAATGAATTATAAAATTCTCGACCAAAATTTCAAGCAGGTGAAAGCATGGAAGAGATGCATAGTTGCCTTGTTGGTTTCCGGTGTTTCTTTCCTATTCTCCGAAAAGATTCTGGAACCCAATATGCCTTCGTATTTGGCGATTATCCTGTTTGCTGTAACTTTCGTCGGTTTGTCGTACGGAGCCGAATTTATCTACTATTTATTTTCGCATCGAAATAAATGAAACCCGTCAGTCTTACTGGGGATCCCCATGTCGAAGACGCAGACTAGTCAGAACCTTTCCCATTCGGTCCTAAGTCCTCTCTTCAAACCGAGTCTATTCTTCTGACTCAATTTAGCTCCTCAATTTTAAACTTTGTTTCATAGTATGGTCCAAATTCTTGTTTTGACCCAGTGAATCTTGAAAAACCCCTTAATTATTTCGTTTTATATGTCTTTTAGTCTAATAACTCTTCATAAAAGTCGTCGTCAAAGCCGGGGTAGACATCCCGTCCGAGCGTGGACTGAGTAGCTAGTTTCATAGTATGGTTCTTGCTGAAAACTTGACTTAAAATCAGAAATATATATAATTTAAAGGCCTTTTTCTTTTTTTTGATTGTCTGGAGGCCCCCTTGGCGTCCCTTGGTCAAATATTGGTCTGGTGGCTCTTGTCCTTGGTCCTGGGTTTTATCACTTTACCCGTGGCGACCAAGGTTTTTCGATTTCTTCCGGACAAAGGGCTGGGTCTTGCCCGTGTCTTAGGGCTTTTGATCACGGCCTACCTGGCCTGGGTTCTGGGCTTTGTTTTCAATTCCGTGGCGACCTCAGCCGTGGCCTTCTTAGGGCTGGCCGGGCTTTCAGCCTGGATCTACACCAAGGACAAGGCCGGTTTCAAGGCGCTGATCCGCGAACAAGGCTCTTTGATACTGGTCTACGAGTCCCTGTTCCTGTTCCTGCTGATCCTGTGGGCGCTGGTGCGCATGCATAACCCGGATGTGCTGAACACGGAGAAGTTCATGGACTTCGCCTTCTTCAACACCCTGCAGCGCGCCGGGCATTTTCCGCCCTACGATCCCTGGCTGGCCGCGCCCAAGAACTACATCAACTACTATTATTTCGGCTACTTCTCGATGGCCTCTTTCGCGCGCCTGACCTTTTTGGAGCCCGCGGTCTGTTACAACCTGGTCATCGCTTTTGTGTTCGCGCTGTCGGGCCAGGCCGTGTTTTCCATCGGCTACAACTGCACCAAGGCGCTGTGGCCCGGCTTTGTGGGCGTGGCCATGCTGCAGCTGTTCGGCAACCTGCACGGCGGCCTGCAGTGGCTTTCCAGCTTTTCGCTGAAGTATTTCGACTGGTGGGCTCCCACCCGCCTGATCAAGGACGTGTCCAAGGCCTCGGGCGGCTATGTCAACGACTGGTG
>JAZKAF010000132.1:0-6664 GCA_040389285.1 candidate division FCPU426 bacterium | reverse complement strand
CCTCCGCTTCCCTCAGGTCCTCAAGGCCCACTTTCAGCCGCTTCTGGATCGATTCGTAGCGCCGATGTTCCAGGTCGCTCAGATGCTCCGAGACCAAGTTCCAGGCCAGGCTACCTTGCATGCCCTTCGCTTCCATCTGGAGTAATAAGCACTCGCGCAGGTCACGGGCTCCCACCCCGACCGGGTCCAGACCCTGCAAGCGACGCAAGGCGTCGAAGAGGGCCCCGCGTTCCGCGCCCGTCTGGGAGGCGATCTCAGCGAGATCTTCGTCGAGATAGCCGCGTTCGTTGATCCGGCCGACCAGCTCTTCCATCAGACGCCTGAGCTCAGGCCCAGGTTCCTCGGAGTCCAATTGTGACAAAAGATGTTCCTGCAGGCTCGGGCCGTCCGCGGCGACGTTTTGAAGGGCGTCCCCGCCAGCGCCGCCGCCCGCGCCCGGTTCCGCGCTACCGCGGAAATCCAGGCCATTGTCCTCGAAGTAGTCCTGCCAGTCATCGGAAGCTGGCTCCGGGGCCGCCTCGGCTGGTTCCTCGTCCACGGGGCGTTCGGCTTCGGGAAGCTCCTCGAGCAGCGGATTTTCGCCCAGCTCGTGCTGGATCAACTCTCCCAATTCAATCGAGTTCATCTGAAGGATCTTGAGCGCCTGCAAAAGCATGGGCGTCATGACCAGGCGCTGCTGTTGTTTTACATTGAGTTGGGTGGACAGTGAGGGCATGGGAGCCATGCAAGAATTATGCCTAGTGCTTGGGCAAAAAATATCCCCCGGAGCCGCAGAAAGCCGACTCCGAGGGACAGTACGATCTTAGGGCTGGGTGCGGCCTTCTTTTTCGTCTTTCTTACGGAACCAAAACAGGATGAAAAATAGCGCGGCCAGCACAACGATTAGGATCGCGAAGAACTTGCCGAAGGCTTTGCTTTTTTTCGGCGCTTCTTTGGGTTCGGATTCCAGCGCCACCGGTTCGGGCGTGGGTTCAAGGGTCGGCAGCAGCTTCTCGCTATGCCGGACCCGGGTCTCGCTTCTCATCGGCGCCAGCCGTTTTGATCTCGGTTTGTATCCCTTTTTCTCATAGATGGCGTCCTGGCGGGCGCGTTCCCGGGCCGCGGCGATCTGCTCGCCACCCGTATCCCGGGGGATCCGCAACTGCACTCCCACGGGGACTTTTCTGTCAGGTCCGATGACGTCGGCGTTCGCGTCAAGGATCAGGGGCCAAAGGTTAGGGTCGCCAAAGATCTCCGGCCTTCCGGCGATGCCCTTGAGCGTGTCCCCATCCTGGCTGACATAGAACTGGCTCTTTTCGTCGGGCGGCACCATCACCGGCACGTCCTGGGTCACCTGGCCGATTTCTTCATTAGAGGCCACCGGATTTTGGCGCCTCCCACCGGCGCAGGCGCTCAGCCCGGCGATCAAGATCAATGCCAGGCCCGCGCGCATGGTTGCATGTCGTGCCATGAAATCCCTCGAAAGTTGGTTTACTTCTTTTTCCGGACGGTTTTGCGCTTTTGACGGGAACGGGCCATAAGGCCTCCTGAAAAGATGTGCAGACGGCGAATATATTACCATAGGGGCCCTTTAAGGGACAAGGACGCCTTGACCAAGGCGGGCACTCTGCTAAAATGCCCTTCCCTAGACGCCTTGTCTTAAGGATCCCAGGAGACGCAAGAATGCCGCTTTCCCCGCTAAAATCTTCGACTGATGCTTCACTCCGCCGGCGCAAAAGCAGCGGGATCACCACCTTGCTGCTGGTCCTGCTGGGCCTTGCCGCCGTGGTCTGGGGCTACCGTTCCCTGCGGGGTTTTGAACGACAGGTCAAGGACGCCATGTCCCTGGCGGCCAAGGGCGCTCTGCCCGAAGCCGAAGGAACCTTAAGCGCTTTGGAAGCCAAAAAGCCCGGGGACGTCCGCTTGATCGACGCCCGCGGCTGGGTGGCGAGCCAAAAGGGCGAGGTCGTCGCCGCGCAAACGCTCTACGCGCAGGCAGAAAATGCGGGGCTCAAAAGGGACTGGGCCAAAATGCACAGTGCCCAGGGCTTAAGCTGGCTGAAGCAGGGGCTCTATCCCAGAGCGGAAGCCGAATTCAACCACGCGCTGGCGCTCGATAAGGGCGACTCGCAGGCGCAGCAAGGCCTGGCAGTCTGCGCCCATTCCCAGGGACACCTGGGCAAAGCCATCGAACTTTACAAGTCCGCGCTGGCGCTGGACCCGTCGCTGAAGGAAGCGAAGATGGGCCTTCGCAAGGCCAACGAATCCCGGGACCGCGGGGTGATGTACTATCTTTTTGACCGGGGAGACCAGCCTCTCGCGCGCCTCAGCATCGTGCAGGACGCGCCCGGGAAAAAAAGCTATCCCTACTCGCAGTACACCGCCCACATCGTCGGGGCGAATTCAGAAAAATTCGGGGATATGGGCCTGGAAAAAGACCTGAAGGGGCTGTTCCCCGGCATCGAAGTGGCCCTGACCCTGGACATGCGCATCCAGGACGCCGCGCAAAAAGCCCTGGGCTGGCGCAAAGGCGCCATCGTGGTCTTGAACCCCTCGACCGGCGAGATCCTGGCGGCGGTCAGCCAGCCTTCATTCAAACCCGAGGATCTCGATAAACACCCTTACGTCATCCGCTCCAACCCGAACAAGCCGCTGCTGAACCGGGCCACGCAGGGCCTTTACGAGCCGGGATCCATCTGCAAGATCATCACGGCCGCAGCCGCCCTGGAAGCCAACGTGGATATGAGCCGGATCTTCCCTATGACTCCGGACACCTCGATCATGATCGAGGGCAAGGTCTTCCGTGACTGGGAAAGCCATGGAAAGATCCGGTCATTGAAGGAGGCCATGGACGTCTCGTCCAACATCGCCATGGCCAAGGTGGCCTTTGCCATGGGTCCCGACGTCCTCTTCGAATACGTGAACCGCTTCGGCTTCAACCAGCCTTTGGACCTGGGCTTTGACCTGCCCGGCCTGGGGCATTTCAGCGTTCCGGTGGCCACGGCCAGCGCGCCGATACGGGCCGACAGCCAATTCACGCTGGCCGAAAGGGCCTGCGGCCTGGGGCGCGAATACCGCATCACTCCCCTGCACGCCGCGCTGATGGCGGCCACGGTGGCCAACAAAGGCGTGCTGATGAAGCCCCGCTTGATCAAGGAAGTCCGCAATCTGGTGGGCCAGACTCTTTATGCGTCGCAACCGGAAAGCGCCAGGACCATCATGAAGCCCGACACCGCCGAGAAGATCAAGCAGATCATGATGGACGCGGTGGAAGGCGACCGTGGCATCGGCAAGCGGGCCAGGGTCAATGGGATCTCGGTGGCGGGAAAGACGGGCACCTCCAGGACGCACCTCTACGGGACGGCCCTGGACGCCTGGTTCATCTGCTTCGCCCCTGCGGACAAGCCGCAGTACGCCATCGCGGTGTTCGGCGACGGCGAAGGCACGGGCATGAGCGTGGCCGCCCCCATCGCGGGAAATTTATTGAAGGAATTAATGCGCTAGGCTGAATTTTTCGACCACTTCATAACGGGCTCCCGCTGGGCTCAACTCGCTCTTCATCAGATAAAATTCATCCACCCTCAGGATCCCCAGATCGCCGCCTTGGCCAGCGATGGCCAAGGCGCGTCGGGGGTCCCAGGCGGCGCCAAGCCTACCCACCCGGGCCAGCGTCAGGTGAGGCTGTTGAAAATCCTCGCGCAGCTTAAAAAGCCTGTATGCGTTCAAGACCTTCAAGCTCGCCCTAAAAAGCCCCTCCAACTTGCCTGCCCTATCTTCCACCCCCACCCAAAGAACCCGCGGATCTTCCCAAGACGGAAAGACCCCTAGCCCCGAAACTTTCAGGTCAAAGGGCCGCTGCGCCGAAGCCAGGGCCGCCAGGTCGTGGTGCAGGTCCACGAGAAGATTTTCGGGGGTCTCGCCCAAAAAATGCAGGGTCAGATGAAGGTTCTCGGGTGGGGTCCAACGCAGGTCCCAATCCTGCGATTCCAATCGCGAGGGCAAAGCGGCAAGGCGGGACTTAAGTCCGGCGCCTGGATCAACGGCTAGAAAGAGCCGCACGATCGCTGTCGCGTTCAGGAACGGGCAAGCCGCATAGCACTCTGTAAAGCAGGAAGAGCCCCGCGTTCGTCGCGCGGTCCTGGATCTGCTGGCGGGGTGCGTCGCCAAAACGGAATTCCTGGGTGGCGATGCCGTCGGGTCCGGCCAAGGCGAAGTGCACCAGGCCGACCGGTTTTTCCTCGCTGCCGCCTCCGGGTCCAGCCAGTCCAGTGACGGCCAGGTTATAGTCCGCGCCAAAACGCCTAGCCAGGCCAACGGCCATGGCAAGGGCTGTGTCTTTGGAGACCGCGCCGCTGCGCTTGAGCACAAAGGGCGGGACCTCCAAGAGATCGGTCTTGGAGCCGTCGGCATAGGTCACCAATCCCGCCATAAAAAAACGCGAGGAACCGGGCTCGGCGGTCAGTTTAGCCGCCAGACGCCCTCCGGTGCAGGATTCCGCCACACAGAGCGTCGCTTTCGCGTTGCTGAGCAACTGGCCGACCACCGCCTCAAGGCTCTTTCCTTCGGACGAAAATGCGTGGTCGCCCAGTCGCTCCAACACCTTGGACCCGAGATCATGTCGGGTGCAGCGGATCTCGACAAAATCTCCATGGGCTAGCAAAGCCAGGCTGAGGCTGTCCCCTTCCGGGACCAGGTCCCGGAGCGCCTGATCCACGGCTGATTCTGAGAGGCCCCAGCAATGCACGACCATCCCCGGATCGCTGTCTCGCGGGGGTAGCAGGTCTTGCAGCCAGGGAAACACCGCCTCATCGAAGATCGGGCGAAGCTCAGAAGGAGGGCCGGGTAACAAGATCAAAGTTTTGCCCTGGTGAACGCCTTGGCAACTGATGCGCAGGCCCGGGGCGGTGCCGTTCTTGTTCTCCAGGACCTGGGCGCCTTGCGGACGCTGGGCTTGGCGCAGATTATTGGGACTCATGCTGCGTCCGCGGGATTCAAAACGCGCGGTCAGGACGGCCTTCAACGCCAGGTCTTCAGCCAATGGACAAGCCGTGACCTCGGCCGCGGCTTCGCGGGTGATGTCATCCACGGTCGGACCTAAGCCGCCACAGGCGATGACAACGTCGCTGCGCGATAGCGACGGACTGGGAAAAGCGAGGCCTGAGGCCCAGTTCAGCCAGGCGGCTGCCGATCCAAGGCCCATGAAGGTCGCTCTTGCGGCCGTTCAATAATTCAGTTCCGATAGTGATGATCTCGATGTTCATCGCGTGATGGCCTCCTGATCCCGGTCGCCCGGGCTGCGCTTGACATAGATCGAATAGTGGCCTATCTCCTTCCGCTTTCGGTAGCGCGTCTCGACCAGGCGCCTGAGCCCGGGATCGGCCAGAAACGAATCGTAATCCGAATCCACCACGGTATCGACCTCGTCCAGCGCGTCCCTCACGGAATCCGGATCGTTGACATAGGCGCGTTCCCAGCTCGAGTAGACCGTCCAGTCGTCCACCGCGAAGGGCCACCACGACTTGAGCCAGGTGCCGAAGGGCCTGGACCCGACCGGGATATCCAGGGGCCTGGGGGAACGTCTGAAATGGGGATCGATAGGCACCACCCTTTTGCCCGGCGCATAAAAGCCTATATCCTTGCGGCAAAGGAAACTGCGATCCCGGTACTCGGGACCCTGCAGCTCCGCCACCACGGCGGCGTAGCCCTGCTCTCCGGTCGGAAATTCCGGGGGCGAATCCTTCCCCATCACGGTCAGATTCCCCATCACCCATCCCTGCAGCAAGACCATCAGCAACAGGTTCCCCGCGGCGAAACGCGCCGCTCCTCCGCGGCCACGCCGGGTCCAGGCCCAGAACGCGAGGAGCAGCATGAATCCGGCCGCCACGGGAGTGGGCAAAAGGGACCTGCTGCGGGGCTGCCAGAGCTGGACCAGGGTGAGCACCGACAGGATCAGGAGCGATCCTTTTTCCGCGCGGTTCAGTTTCGGCCACCAGTCCCCATCGGGCCACAGCAGCGCGCAGGCCAGGGCCAACAGCGCCTGCGAAGGCACCACGTATTTCCAGGAAAGGGGATATTCGGCGAAATAGGAGGAGACCAGCGAAAACGCCAGCATCGGGATCAACGCCTGGATCCCGAGGAGCAAGGCCCCTTTCCGCCGCCAAGCCTCCTGTTGCCTGGCCAGCAGCACGGTGTAAAGGGCGATCAAGGGGAGCCCCAGCTCCTGGACGCCTACCCAGAGGGCATGCCAACGGACCGGCCAGGCCGGCCGGGACCCCATTTTCAGGGCCATGTATTCCAGGATAAAGCCGGGATTCAGCCGCATCCACGCGCAATAAAGGACCCAGCTGGCCAGAAACAGCGTGAGCGCGATCGCCGCGGCCGCCGCGGCCCGCAGCCCGGAGCCCCAGCCCAACAGCAGAAGGCTTCCCGACACCAAGCCGACGAAGATCAGCGGGGGCGTGGTGAGCTTCGCCCAGAACATCAAGAACCCCGCTCCCACCAGGGGGAGCATCGGCAGGGGCCGGCCGTCGGCCAAGGCCTTCAGCTCGATGCCCGCGAGCAAGACACAGGCGGGCAGGACCAGGGCGCCGTCGTGGTCAGGGACCATGGCGGTGTACATCAGCGCTGGGCAGGCCAGCAAAAGGAAGGCCGCGGCTTCGCCCGCCCTTTCGCCTGCGCAGCGGCG
>JAZKAF010000131.1:0-3848 GCA_040389285.1 candidate division FCPU426 bacterium | reverse complement strand
ACATCAGCGCCCCGCAGAGCAGCACGTCCGAAAGAAAATGCGCGCCCTGAAGGATCCGTGCGATGCCCATCAGGGTTCCGAAGAGCAGGGTTAGCCCTAAGGCCCAGCGGGCCTTGGCGCCGTCAAAGACAAAGTAGAGGCTGAAAAAATAAAAAGCCATGGAAGCGTGCCCGCTCAGGAACGACCTTCCTGATCCCCGGATGCCGAACTGGAAGGGGCGCAGGAACTGAGCCACCCCTCCAAAATCCGTGGTTTCCCAGGGCCTGGGGCGCCCGGCCATGCCTTTTCCAAGCACGTTCACCAATAGCCCCGGGCCAACCAAAAGCACGGCGAAAAGATAAAGGCCGAGCTTGCGATAGGGCCTCAAATTTTCGATCGAGTAGGAAAGCGCGAAGCCCAGGCCGCCCAAAAAGCCAAGCAGCAAACCAGGAGGCTCGCCAAAACGATAGAGCAGATGCCAAAGCAGATCGTTTTGGTGAGGCCAGTGCGGAGCTTCCGGTCCATAAGCAAGGCGGCTGAGCCAGAGGTCCAGGTCACTGAACCAGAAAAGCGGCAATAACGCGACAAAGAGGCCCAAGCCCCAAAGAGCCAGGCCAGGGCCTTTTCGGGTCGCCAATTAGTTGCTCTTGGGCTCGGGGCCCACTTCCACGGGAAGGTTATGCTCCTGCCACTGCGGCCATCCGCCGAAGAACGAGGACACATTGTGGAATTTTTTGTCGTTGTAAAGCTTCTGCGCCACTTTGTCCGAAAGCTTGCAGTTGGCTCCGTGGCAATAGGTGACCAGATGCTTGGCGCGCTTGATCTTGGACTGGTATTTTTTGAAATACTGGTCAAATTCGCCCAGGGGCAGAGGAATGGCGCCCGGGATGTGACCCTGGTCGTATTCCGCCTTGGCGCGCGCGTCCACGAACAGCACGCCGGGATCCTTGTGCATTTTCTCGGCTTCAGCCAGATGGATGTGGCCCCAGGCTTTGGCCCAGTCGTCCGGGACATAGTTCTTGATCTGCTCGTCGACGCTGGGAGGCGGCATCGGCCGTCCGCCTGGCATGCCCTGCTGGCCGGGAGCCAGCAAGTTGGAGGGTTGGGGTGCGGGCTGCAACTGGGCCAAGCCGTTGTCCGTCTGCACCACGGCCGCGGAATTATCCGCCCGGTCCGGGGAAATGCCCATCGCGGTGATCCGGCCACAAAGGCCGAGCGCTATCATCAAGATCCAAAACTTCTTCATGCCATTCCCCTTTTGAAAAGAATCGTCAGCAAATGGACGCTTCAGCCGCCCACAAGTTTCCGTCCGCCATCGACCACTAAGTCGGTGCCGGTGATGAAATCCGACTCCGCAAGAAAACGGACCGCCCTGGCTATCTCCTCCGCGCCACCCAGTTTTTTCAGCAGGCTGCGCTTCAAACTGGATGCCAACTGGGCCTTGCTGTGCTTGTCCGGCATTAAGATCGGACCCGGCGACACCGAGTTGACCAGCACGTAGGGTGCCAAAGCCGCGGCCGAAGCACGCGTCAATTGCAGGACGCCTGCCTTGGACAGCGAGTAGGGCAGGTAACCGGGCCAGGCCAGGCCTGCGCCCACGTCCGCGATATTGATGATCCGCCCCGGCCGCTTGCGCTTGAATTGGGCCAGGCCCAAAACCTGGGTCAATAGGGCCGGAGCCCTCAAGTTTACCTGATAGGGCAGGTCAAAATCCGCTACTTTCGCCTTTTCCAGCGGCACCCTGGGAAAGATTGCCGCGGAATTCACCAAAATAGGGACGCTGCCGAAGTCTTTCAAGACCTTTCGCCCCAGGGCCCGCACCGCGGCGGCCTTGCTCAAATCAGCCCTATAGAGGCCGCAGTCGACCCCCAGGTCCAGGATCTGCCGCTGGGTGGCTAGGGCCTCGGCCCGTGACTTTCGATAGTGTAGGGCAATGGGACAGCCCGCTTTGGCGAGCTCCAAAGCGATGGCTTTTCCTATGCGGATCGCGCCGCCGGTGACCAAAGCAGGCTGATTTTTAAGATTCATGCCGGAATATCCTTAAAAAGGCAGTATATCCCATGGGCGCTTAAGATCGCCACCGTTTCGTGGATCAAGCTGGTCTGATTCTAAGGAACTTTTTGATTGGTTTTTTCCTCTAAATCAGATGAATACGGCGTAATCAAGGGGGATTCGCCACAAAACATTCCCTTTTCAATCGGCGGAATTTCGATAAACTATAGCTAGATAAGCCTTTAGAGGAGCAGCCTTAATGAAAATCATGATCGCGTACCCGCCCATCCCTTCGGACAAGGGCGTACCGCTTATTTCGCAGAACCGCCAATTTCAGTGGTTCAACCGACCGACCTTTATCTATCCGGTGGTGCCGGCCTATGCCGCCACACTGCTGAAGGAACGGGGTTACGACTCGGTCTGGGGCGACGGCGTCGCCGCCATGATGAAAGTGGACGAATTCAAAGAATTTTTCGACCGCGAAGCCCCGGACATGATCGCCATCGAGGCGAAGACCCCGGTCATCCGCGCCTACTGGAAATGGGCCAGCGAGCTGAAGCGCATGCGGCCCAATTGCACCGTGGTGCTGATGGGCGACCACGTGACCGGCTTCCCGGAAGAAGCTTTTGACCATTGCAACGTCGACTACGTGATCACCGGCGGTGATTTCGATTACGCGCTGCTGAATCTGGCCAACCATCTGACCAAAGGCGAAGTCCTGGAGGGCGGCGTCTATTGGAAGGACAAGAATGAGGGCGTGGTCAAGAACTCAGGGACTTTCAAGCTCGAGAAGAACTTGAACGACCTGCCTTTCATCGA
The DNA here is from genome assembly GCA_040389285.1 of candidate division FCPU426 bacterium. Classification (GTDB taxonomy): domain Bacteria; phylum Oederibacteriota; class JAJYGY01; order JAJYGY01; family DAIDJD01; genus JAZKAF01. The sequence goes on along the minus strand of JAZKAF010000131.1, from coordinate 1,058 downwards.
CCGCGATCTGACGCGTTGGGACCTTTACGCCGTCGAGAACGGCAACTTCAAGTACACCCCCGGCACCTACCAGATGGCCGGCCGCGATTGCTGGTGGGGCAAGTGCACCTTCTGTTCCTGGACCACGACTTTTAACAACTTCCGCAGCGTTTCGGCCGAGCGTCATCTGGACGAGGTCGAGATCCTGGTGAAGAAGTACGGGGTCCGCGAGATCTTCGACGATACCGGCACCTTCCCGGCCGGCATGTGGCTCAAGAAATTCTGCACCGGCCTGATCGAACGCGGCCTGCACAAAAAGGTCGTCTACGGCATTAATATGAAGCCTGGCGTGCTGAAGCAGGAGCAGTGGGACCTGATGGGCAAAGCCAATTTCCGCTTCATTTTGTTCGGGGTCGAGTCGGCCAACCAGGAGACCACCGACCGCCTGCTGAAGGGCGGCAAGGTCGAGGATATCCCGCCCACCATGCGCATGGCCAAGAAGGCCGGGCTGGAGCCCCACGTCACTTGCATGGTCGGCTACCCCTGGGAGACCTACCAGCAGGCCAAGAATACCATCGACCTTTGCAAAGGCATGTTCGACAAGGGTTATATCGACACCCTGCAGGCCACCATCGTCATCCCCTATCCCGGCACGCCGCTGCATCGCGAGGCCGTGGAAAAGGGCTGGTTGCTGACCGAGGATTACGACCGTTTTGACATGCGCGAGCCCGTCATGAAATTGATGGACGGGGTCAAGTATGAGGATATTTTGGAGCTGACCCAGGGGATCTATAAGAGTTTCCTGACGCCGCGCTTCATCCTGCGCAAACTGCTCTCCATCCGCAACATCGACGACATCAAGTTCATATTCATGGCGGCGGGCAGGGTCATCGGGCATCTGACCGACTTCAGCAAGAAACAGCCGGCCAGGGACACCACGGATCAAATGAAATTTTGAGGGGCCACGATCTCCCCGGGCTGGCTGCCAGCCCGGGGATGCATGCCTACCTGATTATCTTGACCTCTTTCATCCTGTCGCCGACCCGGATCCCATCCACCGCGTCCATCCCTTTGGTCAC
>JAZKAF010000130.1:0-6376 GCA_040389285.1 candidate division FCPU426 bacterium | reverse complement strand
TAACGGAAATGTTGGTTCCCATCTCCAGCTGTTGCCAGCGCCGCAGGGAGCATCCATAGAAATTCGCCGCCGTTTGCTGGGTCAGGCCCTTCTTGATCCGATGCTTTCGGATGGAGCCACCTAGCAGTTTTTTCCATGAATGATCGGGAGCTTTTTTCAAAGAAGCTTTTTGGGGTCTCACGCCGGCACAAGCCCTGACTTGATGGCATATTTGATCAGCCCAGCCTGGCTGTCGATGCCGAGCCGGGTCATCAGGATCTTTTTCTGCAATCCGGCCGTCATGGCGCTGATCTTCAGCTCGATGCCGGTCGCCTGGGTCGAAAGCCCCAAGGCCGTCAGCTTAAGGATCTCGGCCAGGCGCGGACTGAGGATCTTTCCGGCCTTGTCATAGACGCCTTTACGCGACACCGGCGTGCCCAATGACTTCAAAAATCCGGGGCTCAGATAAACGCCGCCGTTCATCACCGTTTTGATGGCCCGTTCCATGTCCTCGGACTCCGCGCTCTTCAGCACAAAGCCCGAGGCGCCCGCGCGCACCACTTTGATGGCGAAATCGTCGCTGGTGTAGGCGAAATAGATGATGACTTTTATTCCCGGAAAGCCCACCCGTATCTGGGTCAGAAGTTCCAGGCTGGCGCCTTCCAGCGTGTCAAAATCTATCAGCACCAGCGCGGGTTTGTATTTTCCCACCAGCTTCATGGCCTGGCTGGCATTGCCGGCTTCAGCCACCACATGCAGTTTATCAAAGCGGCTCAGCCATCCCCGCAAGAAGGCGCGCAACAAAGCGTGCTCTCCGTTCAACAGCACGGTTTGAAGCCTCATCTTGGGCATCGCAAAATCGGCGATGGCCCTCTGCTCGAAGAGGATCGGGGCTTTTAGTCCGGTTTTCTTTTTTTTTGCGGTGGTCACGGGCGTTCTCCGGTTCAGCTGGGTTTTTGAGTCCGTCCAAACTTGTAGCCAAGGCTGATGCGCTGGGCCGCCCCCAGATCTCCGAAGGGCAGGTAAGCGTAATCCAGGCAGAAGCCCTCATACAAAACGCCAAAGCCGGCAGTCAAGCCGGTCAGGCCCTGGATCTGGGTGTCGGCCAAGTTCGCCTGATAGCCAAGACGAAGCGCAAGGAAGGAGTGGATCGTATCTTCCACGCCGAATTGCAGGCGGTTCACTCCCTGGGGTTCAAAACTTCCGCTGGCGGCGAGCAAGAGCTGGTTGGTCCTGGATAATTCGATCCCATACGAGCCGCCCAAGCGCAGGGCCGCGGCCTGGCCATAGCTGGCGATCGCGGTGCCTAAGTTGGAATAGGCCAGGCCTAAGCGCAGATTCTTCACTGGCACCGGCGCCCAAAGCGCCCCAAAGTCCATCGCGATGTCGGTGTAATTGCTGTCATTGATAGTGCGCATGCCTCCCCTAAGGGCCGCGCCCGCGGAAAGGCCGGCCATTAGCTCTTTGCCCCAGCCCAGGCCAAAGCCATAACGGTTGGCCGAATACGAATCGATCTGGTCGCCGTTAACGTCATAGCCGTTGAAGGTGCCGTAGTTGACGTAATTCAACGAGGCGCCAAATCCGCCTAAAAAACCCAGGGGAAGCGCGGCGATCGCCGTCTCTTGGATGATCCCCGCCAACCAGGAATTGTGATGCAAGGCCACTTCCAGGTCGCGCATGCCTCCCAGCCCGGCGGGATTCCAGAACAAGGCGGAAGAGTCGTCCGCCACGCCCACAAAAGCCGAACCCATGCTGAGGGCCCTGGCGCCGACCCCGACGTTTTCCATGGGATTGGCCAAGCTGGCCACGGAATTGACGGCGGCAAAACCATGCCCCGCCATGGCCATCAGCCCTGCCAGGCCCATCAAACTTTTGAACTTGAACATGAATGTCCCCTTATTTCTTCACGGTGAATTTCTGGGTCTCCAAACTTTCTTTGCTTCCCGAGGCATAGGTCAGGACGACCTTGTATAAATAGACCCCGGGAGCGAACTGGCTGATCGGGACCTGGCTTTTTTGCACGCCTGAGGCTTTTTCCTGCTCGTCCCTGGCCACCAGGTCGCCCCGGTCGTTGTAGATGCGCAAGTCCACCGCGCCCGCTTCCGCCATCAAATAAACGATGTTGATCTCGGATCCTCTGGCGGGAGAGGGATAGGCGAAAGTTTTTCCCTGCGTGGGAGGATTGGCGCCCGAATATTGCTCGGACACCACATGATTCGCGTCCAAGGTGACGGCTGACTGCGCCAAGGCCCTGCCGTTCAAGGTGGCGCCGGTGTTGAGCACAATAGCGGTCTGGCAAAGGATATTGCCGTAGCAAACCGAGGTGGTTTGCAAAGTCGCCTGGCCGGCGACCTGCCAGAAGATATTGGCGGCCAAGGCTCCGCCGCTCAAGACCACGTGCTTGCCAGAAGCGATGTCCAGGTTCCCGGCGATCTCAAAGATCCAGACGCCGGTCGCGGGGCCGGCCAGCACCAGGTCCGTGGTGATGTTCAGGTTCCCGCTCCATTTATAAACGCCCGGAACCAGGGTCTTGTTCGCCAGGGTGCCCGAGCCGAGCTCGGTGACATCGGGCGCGCGTCCTGCCGCGTCGGTGTAGGCGGTTTGCATGTCGCTGATCGCCGTGGTCAGCTTGGCCGGGGTCGGCGCGGCGTAGTCGGAGGCGTAAGCCCTTCCCGCGATCAAAGACGATGTTGAAAATTGGTTCGTGGAGTCCATGATCAGGCCAAATCCGGTGATGAAGGTCGCGGCCGCGGGGCTAAGGCCGATGTCACCGACAATGGACGTGGTTCCCGTGGCCGAGATCCCGGTTTTAGCCAGAACCGTGAAATTGCCAGCCTTCCCCAGATTCACCAAGGCGGTTGCCTGGGAAAGCGAGGCGATCATGCTGAACAAAAGAAAGATCCGGATCTTTGCTTGTTTGAATAATTGACGGGTCGATTTCATGGTCGCGCTCCCAGCAGGTTACGGGTGGCCTCTCAATACAGTCCGCCGGACATCATGAATGCCCGGTCACATGAGGAATTTAGGCCCAAACCAGGGGTGATGCATCCTAGGGAAGTCTTTAGGGGTGGGTGTGCTTTGCCTAGCCTGACGAATTATTTTTTAGAGGCCTGAAAGCAATATACAAAGCCATCGCGGGAGCCGACCAGGATCTTGCCCCCTGCCGCGGCCGCGGCGGAGCTATAGATCTGCCCGCCGCTGGCCTTCGACCAGAGCAGCCGGCCGTTTTTTATGGCAAGGGCGTAGAACTTCTTGTCAAAAGAACCAAGATAGACCGTGGAGCCGGCGATCAGGGGTGAGGCGAAAACATAGGCGCCCGTGCTGAAAACCCACTTTTTCTTGCCCGTGGCCGCGTTCAGGCAATAGACTTTCTTGTCTGCGGAGCCAAAAACCAGGTTTCCGGCGTCGTCCAAAGCCGGAGAGCTTCCGATCCCGGCGCCCGTTTTAAAGGCCCAGCGTTTCTTGCCGGTCTTTTCATTCAAGGCGTAAAGAAAGCCATCCGCAGAACCGATATAAACCGTGCCGCTTACAGCTAGCGGACAGCTGTTAAAACCTTTTTTTGCCGAAAATTCCCATTTTAAGGAACCCTTCAGCGCGTCCAAGGCATAGAGCTTGCCGTCCTGGGACCCAATGAAAAGCAGGCCAGCTTCGGACAGCGCGGCGCTGTTGTCGTGGATCTTGTCCTTAGTCTGGAATTTCCAGCGTTCTTTGCCGCTTTTAGCGTCCACGGCGTAAACAAAGTGGTCATCCGCGCCAAAGTAGACCAGGCCAGCCGCCACCAAGGGCGAGCTGAAGGCCGGGCTTTTGCTGGGGCAGAATTTCCAAAGGCTGGTCCCATCCGCTGTTTTGTGGGCGTTCAAACAGCCGTCGCTGGAGCTGATAAAGACCCTTCCCTGGTCCACGGCCGGCGAGGATCCGTAGATCTTGCCGCCCTCGGCTGACTTCCATTTTAATTTCCCGCTGGCCAGGTCCACGGCGTAGAGCTGGCTATCTTCGCTTCCAAAATAAACCGTTCCAGAAACCGCGGTGGGCGAAGAATAGACATCTTTTTGGGCTTTGAATTTCCAGGCAAGCTTCAAAGGAGGGCTGAGAGCTTCGGAGGATAAACCACGGCGGTCATTGCCGCCCTTGTACGTGGGAGCGGACTGCGTCTGGGGCGCGGCCTCTTTTTTAGCGCCCAGGCCCCAAAAGCTGAAGGCTTGCGCCTCTTGCGCCAAGAGCAGGAATAAACTTGATAGAACCAACAAGCGTTTCAAGCGACGAACTCCACAACAAGATCCTTAATTTTCTTTTTCAAGATGCTCCAGATCCCTCGACTACATATTAATGAAGTCTTTTTGGGCATCAATGGAAAGTTTCAGCCGGGTGAGGTCCAAAGGCACGGCCAGATAGTCCACCGCGCCCCGTTTGACGGCTTCCACCGCTTCGGCGACGCTGGGATGGCTGGATACCATGATCACGGCCGCGCTGTATTGCTCCAACAAGAGGCCGCCGAGCAGGGCCAGGCCTGAGACTCCGCCGATCTCGCTGTCCAGAAGGATCAGGTCCGGCTGGAATTGGCGCGTCTGGACAATGGCTTTTTCCGCGGAATCCGCCCGCAAAATGCGATGTTCTTCGCGCTTGAGGAATTCCCCCAGCTCTAAGTCCAAAGACTGTTTGCCATCAACAACCAAGGTGGTGAAGGCCGGACCTTTTTTCGGTCCCGAGCCCTCAGGCTTCGACCCATTGGTTTTTCCAAGCCCCTGCGTCGGCATAGGTTCTCCTGGTTCAAATTCGCGCTAAAGGCTTTTCAAGGCTGACGCTTTCCACGTTAGCCTGCTGCTCCTCCACCAACTTTCGTAACTGGTCCCGGGCCCGCGTCAGCCGCGACATGACGGTTCCCATGGGTATCTTGAGGGCCTGGCTGATCTGGATGTAGCTCATCCCCTGCACGCTGCGCAGATCCAAGATCCTGCCGCTGTCGGGATTGAGCTTTTTCTTCAGCTGAGTCAACAAATCCAGCTTTTGCTGCTTTTGAGACTCAAGGTCCTCGTTTTGAATGCGCTCCACCGCCATGCGGCGCATGAAGGTCTCAAGGTCCTCTTCAAGGCTTGCCAGGGTCCGGCGCCGCATGCGCAGGCGCGCGTAGCACAAGCGCAGGCAGATCTGGCGCAGCCAGGCGTAGATGGGGGCGCGAAAGACGTAATCCTTCAGCTTAGGCAGGGCCACCATGAAGGTGTCGTGGACGATGTCCTCGGCCTCCGAGTCCCTGCCGCCCAAGAAGTACATGCTGGCCCTGAACAGCCGGGGCTGGTACGCCTTGTAAAAACTTTCTTCAGCTTCCGGGTCACCGGCGATGACACGGTCGATCAGCTCTTTTTCTTCTATCATAGGGATCACGCTCTCGAAGCGGGAACCCGGGCAGCCTGGATTGGATACACTTTCCCTTAAGTCTGTTATAGGTCAAAGCGATGAAGCCTACATCCTGGCCATATCTTCAGAAGGGGGTTTTGATTCCTTAGAAAATAAATGAGGATGCCTAGCCGATGTTCGGAATGCTTAGAGCGGCCGGCCTTGGATGATCCGGATCAGCAGCATGATGACCGCGACCACCAGGAGGATATGGATGAATCCGCCGATGGTGTAGGAGCTGACGAGCCCAAGGGCCCATAAGATGAGCAAAAGGATCGCGATGGTGACGAGCATGGGTTGCCTCCGTGGTGTTTTGATACGGCTACTTGCGCTGGAACAGCTTTAGGAATCCAAGCCAGGGAGCCGCCACCTGGCCCACCCTCTCAATGCCATCTTTCACCGCCCGGCGCCCCTCTTCGAGGTCGTCGCCGATCCGGCCAAGGGCTTCGGTCATGTGGTTGGCCCGTTCCAGGCCGTGTTTAAGGCTTTCCGAGGCCGCGGCCACATTCTGGCCTATCTCTTTCAGGTCGCCGAGCAAGGGAGACAGGTCACTGCGCAGCCCGCTCCAGGCGCTGGCGCAAGCCGCGATGCTCTTGTAGAGCATGAAAAACACAACGATCAATAGGACCGTTAGCACGATCAGGGTGATCGAAACCGCCGTTAAAAAAAGTTCCATGGTCACATTGGGCTCCGTATAGGTCTTTGCATTAAATAATGCCTGTGGCGGCCTCTTTATTCCCGAATCCTCTCAAGGTTTAGAGCTGCCCGGGGCTGCGCCTTTGCCCTTGTCAGCCACCAAGGCCGCGGCCTTTTCAATGGGCAGCGGCACAGGAGCGACCAGGGCTGTGCCCGGGGTCTGCGCTGCCCTTTGCGCGGCGACGATGGCTTCGCTTTCCGTGGGTTGGGCCACGGGGATGTCTTTTTTGAATTCCATGGAATTCTCCTTTAGCGCGCGTGTTTGGCGCTTTTCGCGATCTCAACCGCCTGGCGTTTCTTGTCCTCGACA
>JAZKAF010000129.1:0-9962 GCA_040389285.1 candidate division FCPU426 bacterium | reverse complement strand
GATGGGTTCAAGCGAGGAATTCATTTTCCCTTTTTTCTTCGCCCAAGGTGGTCGGGGCGCCGTGGCCCGGATACACCTTAGTCTCGTCCGGAAGCGTGAAAAGGCGGGTTCGGATGCTCGCAACCAAGGTGCGGGCGTCCCCGCCTTCGAAGTCTGAGCGGCCGATGGATCTACGGAACAAGGTGTCGCCGCTGAAAAGGCTGCCTGAGCTGGGCTCGTAATAGCAGCAGCCGCCTAAAGTATGGCCGGGGGTGTGAAAAACTTGCAGACGCAGGCCCGCCGCCTCGATCCACTGGCCGTCGCTGAGCGGCAGATCCAGGGCCGGGACCGTGGTGTCCCCCATGCCGTAAAAAGCGTAGGTGTCGGGCAGGGTCTGCAGTAGACCTAAGTCCTTGGGATGCATGGCGAAGCGCGCGCCGTAAGCCTTGGCCAGGGCGGCCACGGCGCCGACATGGTCGAAATGGGCGTGGGTGGCCAGGATCAGGGAGGGTTTCAGATTGGCGGCTTGGATCGAGGCTAATAACTGTGCAGGGCTGGATCCGGGGTCGATGACTACGGAGCCCCCATTTGGGTCCCCGGCGCTGAGGACGTAGCAGTTCTCTTCCACCGGTCCGTTCAGCAGGGTCAGCAGTTTCATGGTTCTAGCCAAAAAAAGGAGCCCACTTGTGTCAGGGCCTCCGGGCCGCTATGATGGATTTGAAATTTAGGAGGAACCCGTGCCCACAAAACAAGAAAGTCGTCCCGCCGGCCGCTGCACCCGATGCGGCAAGGTGGTGGTGCTGACAGGATTTTCGCTGTGCTACGACTGCCGCGAGGAAGAAACGGCCGAATTGACCAAGGCCTTTGAATTCCTGCGCACCCATCCGGCCGCCTCGGCCAAGATCATCGCGGATTCCACCGGCGTTAAAGAAGACCTGGTGTTGAAATTGCTGCGCGGCGCCCACCTGAACCAGCCCACGACCAAGCCAGGCCCCAAAAAAAATTAATGCCAGTAGGGGTCGGCCAAAGGCCGACCCCTACACACAACGCTATTACAATCCGCTCTTAGCTTTCACCAGGATCGAGGTCAGGTCCTCGTCGTCGTAGATCAGCGACACGCCGCCGCGCCACATGGGCGTGGTGCCCATCACGTCGTCGGCTCCGCCGGTGAGGCGGAAGACCTTCAGGAAGCCCAGGCTGAGGCCAAGGTCCAGCTGCGGGGTGGTCTGGCCGTACTTGTACATGTCCGCGCTGAGCTCCAGGGGCAGGGCGCTGACCAGGTCCTGTACCCGCAGGTCGAGGCCCGCGGCCACGGAGGTGCGCTTGAGGCCGCCGCGGAAGAAGATCGGCGATTCGAGCACGCGTAGTCCTAAGTAACCGTGGTAGCCCATGTAGCCGCCCAGGGTCGAGGAATAATCAGCCGGCCCCACCGGACTGCCATCCTTGAAGTATTCGATCCCGGCGCGGTAGAACTTGTCCGTGGAGGGCACGATGGTCAGTTCGGCGAAGGCCGAGCTGAGCGGGTTGCCCGTGGACGGATTCAGCGTGACGTAGCGGCTGGCCCCGATCCCCAGGTACCACTTCAGGTTCGTGGCCTTGGTGGTCAGAGCATCCGCGTTCTTCAGCACGCGCTGGGCGCTGGCCACGGCCGAATCCACGCTCTCCTTGGTGGACTTGTCGAGCAGCTTCTCGTTGACGGTGCGCTCGATCTCGCTGACCCGCTCCGCCACCACCTTCATCTCGTGCACGGCGGCGACCAGCTCCTGGTAGAGCTTGTCCTCGTTGAAGAGGCGGCCGACCGAGCTATTGCTGTTCTGGGCCTTCTGCAGCAGCGACTTCAGCTGGTGCAGGGTGTCCTTGAGGTCGTCGGTCAAGGCGTTCATGCCCGTCAGCACGCTTTCGTAGGGCTTGGTGGCCAGCACGTCGCCGTCGGCGATGGGCCCCATGCTGGAAGTGCCGGGCACCATGTCCACAAAGACGTCGCCCAAAAGGCCCAGGGCCACGATGGCCATGGTGGTGTCCTTGGGCAATAAATGCAGGACGCGCTTTTCCACGCGCACCACCACCTGGATGGGCGCGTCAGGATGGTCGTTCACCACGATGACGGACTTCACCGAGCCGACCTCGATGCCGCGGTAGTAGATGGGCGCGTTCTTGCGCAGGCCGTCCACCCGCTGGTAGTAGCCCGTGACCGTGATCTTCGAGCTGAAGGAGCTCCCTCCCCTGACCGGGAAGAACAGCACCCAGACCAGGATGACGAAGGCCAGCACGCTCATAATGCCGACCCGCACGTTCATCTTGGCGTAATTCAGGCTTCGTTTCATATTTTTTCGCCCCTAAAAAACTTGTCCAAAGTGTCTTTCGGCCTGGCCTTCAGCTCTTTCGCGCTCCCGTACCACAGCGCCCTGCCGTCACGGATCAAGAGGAAATGGTCGCCCACCCGCCAGGCGTCCTCAAGGTTGTGGGTCACCACCACCGACGAGACCCCCGCCGTCTTTTTGATGTCGTTGATGACGTCGCAAAGGTTCTCGCAGGTGGCCGGGTCCAGCCCGGTGGTGGGCTCGTCATAGAGGATCAGGTCGGGCTTGTAGATCAGCGTGCGGGCGGCCGCCACGCGGCGGCGCATGCCCCCGGACAGCTCGCTGGGCATCATGTCGATGCAATGCTCCAGGCCCACCAGCTTCAGCACGGCGCGCACCCTTTTTTCCACCTCGCCGATCTTGCCGTGGGTGTCCATGCCGTGCTCCAGCAGGAAGTAGCCCACGTTCTCGCCCACGGTCAGCGAATCGAAGAGCGCGCCTTCCTGGAAGACCATGCCGATCTTCTTGCGCATCTGGTTCAGCCGCTCGTTGTCCAGCTGGGTGATGTCCTGGCCTTCAAAGAAGATGCGGCCCTCATCCGCGTCGATCAGGCCCAGCATCAGGCGCAGGATCGTGCTCTTGCCGGACCCGGAGCCGCCCAGGATCACCAGGGTCTCGTGCGAATACAGGGTGAAGGTGATGTCGGTGAGGATCTTCTTGGGTCCGTAGGAAAAATGGACCTTCTCGAACTGGGCCATGGCCTTGGTCTGGACAGCGGCCGCGCTCATATGCCCGTCCAAGCGATGAGGATGATCCCCAGCAGGGCGTTGACGACGAAGAGCCAGATGACGCCCGTGACCACGGTCTTGGAAACGGCCTTGCCCACCCCGCGCACGCCACCCTCGGTGCGCAGGCCGTAGTAGCAGGCGATGGTCGAGATCATCCAGCCGAAGACAAAGGGCTTGGTCAGCGTGCTGGAGACATGGCGGAAATAGATGGCCATGCTGGCCTGGTACCAGAACATGCCCGAGCCCACGGTGCTGACCAGCCATCCGCCCAGCAGCGTGAAAAGGTCGGTGAGCAGGATCAGGGGCAGGGCGATGAGGGTCATGCTCCAGATGCGCGGCGCGGCCAGCTTGCGCTCAGGGTCCTGGCCCAGGGCGGTGATGGCGTCCACCTGGCTGTTGACCTTCATCGAGCCGATCTCGGCGGCGAAAGAAGCGCCCACTTTGCCGATCAGCATCAGCGAGACCACCAGCGGCCCCAGCTCGCGCACGGCCGTCACGCCCAGCACGCGGCCAATGGTCATCTTGGCGCCGTAGGCGTCCAGCTCGTTCTCAAGAAATAGGGTCTGGGAAAGGCCGGCGAAGACCGCGGCGAAAAGGACCACGGGCAGGGTCTGATAGCCGATGCTGAAGAAATGCTCCATATATTCTTTGGGCGTGATGGGTTCGCGGATCCCCTTCCAGGTGGCCCTAAAGGCGAAGGAACTGAAGTCCCCGATGTCATGAAAAAACGCTTCGATCTTTTTGAACATAGAGGCATTATTTCAGGAAAAAGCCTTTATTTCAAGGCGTCTGCTCTGCTAGGCTTAGGTCCCATGAGACCCCTTCGCTACACTCCTCTTTGGCTCGCTCTGGGCTGGGCCTATGTCGGGTTGATCCTCTATCTGAGCCTGATCTTCAACCCGCCGCATCTGGCCGAATTCGAGCAAAGCGACAAGCTAAAGCACTTGTTAGCCTACGCCCTCCTGATGTTCTATTTCTTCCAGCTTTACGAGAATAAGCGGCTTTTACTGGTCCATGCCCTGGTTTTTGTGATCCTGGGAGGCCTGATCGAGCTGCTGCAGGGCCTGGGAGGGGTAAGAAGTATGGAATTCTTCGATTTCCTGGCCGATGCGGCGGGGGTGGTCCTGGGCTTCTGGCTAGGGACCTATTTGCCTGTTTACAAGGCCATGCTCCGGGCATAAATTCAGCCCATGCAGCTCAAACGCCATAAAAAAAGCCTGTCCCTCTTCGCGGCTCTGATCCTAGCCGCGTTGCAGTTCCACGGCGTGCTGCACGCCGCGGGAAAAGCCACGCACGCTGACAGCCCTGGGTGCCAGGTCTGCGTCTCCGCGCTCAGCCCCGCCATTCTCAGCCCCGACGCCGCGCCCGTGCTGCGGCAGACCTTGGGGATCGAGCTGCCCTCTTATTATCTTAGCGCGAGCTCCCCGCTCCGCTTTTGCGGCGCCTCCTTATTGCTTCGCGGACCTCCAGCCAGCCTCTAGTCCCCCAAAAATACTAAGATCCTAAAAACTTATATGGAGGGCTTTATGGCCTGGAGATCCCTTGCGTTCGCCTTGATGGCGTCGCTGGCGTCCGGCTTATGCGCGGCGCCCGCGAGCATGAACCCGGATATCAGCCTCAGCGGTCTTTTCCTTTACGACAATCTAGCGGGACTCGGCGTGCAGGAGATCGAACTGCAGGCCAGCTCCGACATCGACCCCTATTTGCGCGGCAGCGTGATGTTCTCGTTCGCGCCGGATCCTTTGACCAAGGAGTTCGGCGCTGATGTGGAAGAAGCCTACGTCGACACTTTGGACCTTCCGGCGCTGACGCTGCGGGCCGGAAAATTCAAGGCGGCCCTGGGCAAAGAGAATGGCCTGCACACCCATGCCCTGCCGTTCCTCGACGCTCCGTTGGCGAACACCGCGCTGCTGGGCGACGAGGGCTTCAACGACGTGGGCCTCAGCGCTTCCCTGCTCGTGCCACTGCCCTGGTTCGTCGAAGTCACGGCCCAGGCCTTTGATTCCGCGAACCCGGAGCTTTTCGCGAGCCCATCTCCCGGCGATCTGGCGGGCCTGGGGGCGCTAAAAACCCTGCTGGAACTTGGCGACAACGCTACCTTGGAAGCCATGTTCAGCGGAGCCGGAGGGCGCAACGCGACGGAAGATATCACGGACATCGAAAATATGGCCCTGACTTACAAGTGGCGCCCTAACGAGGCCCGGGCCCTGGTCTTAGGCGGCGAATGGATGCGGCGCAATGTGGCCTTCACCGCCGGCCAAGAGACCCGCCGTGGGATAGCCGCCTGGCTGCAATTTCAGTTCGCGCGGCGTTGGTGGATCGAGGGACGCTTTGATACCCTGGCCCACGCCGAGCTCATCAGCCCGGATACCCGCAAAAGCTCGGCCTTGCTGGCCTATGTGCCCAGCGAATTCTCAGCCTACCGCCTGCAATACGACTGGATCGAATCGCAGGTCAACGCTCCCGAACATAAGATCAGCCTGCAGCTCAACATCGCCATGGGCGTGCATCCCGCCCATAGCTACTAACCTCTTTCTACGAGTCTTTCATGCGATCTTTTCTCTTTTTTCTGGCCTTCTTGAGTATCAGCCAAGCGGCCTTGGCCAAACTGAATATCCTGGCCACCACCAACGACTTAGGGGTGCTGGCGCGCGAACTGGGGGGCTCTGAGGTCGAGATCACCGTGCTCTGCCCGCCGGACCGTGATCCACACTATCTAGAACCCAAACCCTCCTACATGATCAAGGCCAGCAAGGCCGATCTGGTGCTTTCCATTGGGTTGGAACTGGAGATCGGCTGGCTGCCGCCGGTGCTGCGCGGCGGGCGCAACCCCAAGGTCATGCCGGGCGCGCCAGGTTATTGCGAAGCGCAGTCCTTTATCCAGCCGTTGGAACTAGGTGGCGGAGCCAGCCGCGCCCAGGGTGACGTGCACCCCGGAGGCAATCCCCATTTCATGCTCGATCCCGTGCGGGACAGCCAGATCGCGCTAGGGCTCGCTGAGAAGCTTGCTGAACTGGATCCCGCGCACGCGGCCGACTATCGTTCACGGGCCCAGGCCTTTAAAAAGCGGATGGAAGAAAAAACAGCGGCCTGGCAAAAAAGGATCAAGGCCAGTGGAACTAAGGAAGCCTTCACTTACCACAAGACCCTGGTCTATTTCTTCGACCGCTTCGGGCTTGAGAACGCCGGCAACTTGGAACCCAAGCCCGGCATCCCTCCCACAGCCTCGCATTTGCTGGAGCTGATGCGCGTCGCTAAGGACCGGAAGGTCCGCCTGACCTTGGTGGAGCATTACTTTGATCTGGGCGCAGCCAAAAAGATCGCCACGGAAGTGCCGGGGATGCGCGTGGCCCTGGCCCCGGTGATGCCCGGAGCGCCTCAAGCCGGAGCGAACTTGGATGATCTTTTTGAATCGCTGGTGAGCCAGGTGGAGGGAAAGCCATGAATCAGGCCCTGACCCTTTTTGCCGCGCCCTTTGCCATGTGCCTGGTGCTGGCCGGCATGCACTGCTATCTCGGCATCCATGTACTGAAGCGGGGCGTGATCTTCATCGACCTTAGCCTGGCCCAGGTGGCGGCGCTGGGATACACCCTGGCGCTGCTATTGGGGCTGCCCGGATATCCCCTGGCCCTTTGCGGCACCTTTCTCGCGGCGGGACTTTTCGCCCTGGCGCGGCACAAGGGAAAGAACATCTCGCAAGAAGCCCTGATCGGCATTGTCTACGCCCTGGGCTCAGCCGCGGTGGTGCTGGTGGCCGACAAAATGGCCCATGGCGCCGAAGACACCAAGGAACTGCTGGTCGGTCAGATCCTTTTTGTCACCTGGAAGGACGTCGCCATCACCGCCTCCATTTACTCAGGGGTGGGCCTGGTCCATTACTTGTTACGGCGGCCTTTTTTGCGGCTTTCGGACGGGGAAAAAGGCCTGAAACACGCGGCCCGCTTTGATTTTCTGTTCTACGCCCTCTTCGGCTTGGTCATCACCTCGTCCGTGCGGGTGGCCGGGGTGCTGTTGGTCTTCACCTACTTGATTGTCCCGGCGTTTTTAGGCAATGTCTTCTTCAGCAGCGTCCGCTCCAAACTGTTCTTTGGCTGGGCTCTCGGCTTCTTGCTCAGCTTTGGCGGCCTGGCGCTGAGCTACTTTTTGGACCTGCCTTCCGGAGCCACGGTGGTGGTCCTCTTCACCTTGCTGCCCGTCAGCCTGGTGCTATTCAAAAAGGCCTCGTGAAAAATATTATCCTCCTGATCCTGGCCAGCCTGGGGCTGGCCTCCTGTTCGCATCAGCCTCCGGCCGTTTACCGCTTTGAGCGGCCGCTGATGCACACGCGCTGGGATTTCAGCGTGGTGGCCTCTTCCAAAGAAGAGGCCGAACGCGCTGTGGACTTGGCTGCCAAGGAAGTCGCCCGTTTGGACGAGATCCTGGCCATGTGGAAACCGGAGAGCCAAGTGGCGAAGTTCAACGCCCAGGCGGGCCAGGGGCCCCAAAAATTGCCGGCGGAATTGGATGAATTGCTGCCCTTGGCGCTGTCGATAGGAAAGAAAAGCGACGGCGCCTTTGACATCAGCGTCGGGCCCCTGGTGCGCCTGTGGTATGACAGCCTGAAGCAGGGCCAGCTGCCCGCGGACCGCGCCGTTCTCGCGGCGAAACTAAAGATGGGCTATAAAAATTTGAAGACGGATGCGACGGGCGCCTGGTCCCTGCCCTTAGGTTTTCAGATCGACTTAGGGGGAGCGGCCAAAGGCTATGCGCAAGACAAGGCCGCCATGATTTTGAGAAAGGCAGGGATCAAAGATTTTCTGATGAACGCGGGCGGACAAGTCTATGCCAAGGGAACCAAGCCGGGCGGGACCAAGTGGAAGATCGGCATCCTCAACCCTCGTAACCCGCAAAAGATCGTGGCTTCTTTGGAGCTCAAGGACCAGTGCATGTCCACCTCTGGCGACTACGAGCAGTTCACCTATATCAAGGGCAAGCGCTACCACCACATCCTGGATCCTAGGACCGGGTTTCCCACGGCGCATGGCATGGCCTCGGCCACCGTGATCCTGAAAATGGATCAGAACGCCCTGCCCGGAGCCTTGGCTGACTGCCTTTCCACCGCGTCCTTTGTGCTGGGGCCGGGCAAAGGCGTCAAATTTTTGGAGTCCTTGGGCGTTTCAGGCGTGATGATCGATGAAAGCGGCGATGGGAATTTGAAGCAGGAACTGACCAGCGATCTGCAAGGCAAAGTTGATCTGGAATTCACGCTCGAATAAATGAATCGATGGTTTCCTAGACCTTAGTCAAAAGCAGGTGAAAATCAAAGCCGGCCTTCCAATATCCCGGCAGCCGGGTGGCGTGGTCGCGCAGGTCTTTGTAGACATAGTAGGCCTTGGGATACCGCTTGCCTTCGTTGATGAATTCCTCGATCGGCCGTTTCGGCTGCTGACTGCGGTCGCGGGGAGCGAATCCCCGGTACCAGCCCATGCGTCGCGGCAGAAGGCCCGAAGCCCTGGCTCCCCGGATCATGCCGCTGCTCCAGCGTCCGGCCACGCTCAGTCCCGCTTTCGCGGCCAGCCGCTCCAGTGAGGGCCCGCTGAAAAAGAAGACATGCCCGTCCTGGCTCTCGGCCCGCACTCCCCAACCCTTTAAATAATCGCGGTAGCGCGCCCTGTCCACCGCTCCGTTGGGCGTGGCCAGCCAGATCTGCCCGCCCGGCTTCAGCACTTTGGCGCTGGCCTTCAGCAGGGCTAACGGGTCGAGCTCGTGCTCGATCACGTTGTTCAAGTGGATCACGTCAAAACTGGCAGGCTTGAACTTGGCCGCGGCCAGGGTGCCGAGCCTGGCGTCCAGCCCCAACACTTCTTTGCAATAGCGCACGGCCGAAGCGCCGTAATCCACACCATAGACCTTCCAATCGCAATTTTTTCGTATCCCATCCAGCAAAAATCCCGTGGCGCAGCCCACATCCAAAAAATTCCCGCTTGAAGCCATCTTGGCCAAGCGCCGGGCCATGGCATATCCCTTGCCTTCCTGGCTCGCCTTGCCAAACCCAAAATAAATCGGACCGTAATAGGCGCCCAGCTCAGCGGGCGTGGGTAAAGGCCAGAGCAGGGTCAGGCCGCAACCCTCGCATTCCATCAACTTGCGCTGATCCTGGTTCATGAAAGAGGTGTCGCAAAAGGCATGGAATGCCCGGCCATCGCAGGCCGGGCATTGAGGATTGGAGTCCGAGCGCTTCACGGCAGCTTCAAGTCCCCGCTTAAACGGATGTCGCGCGAGGAGGAACCAACGCGGATGCGATAGCTGCCGGGATCGGCGGTCCAGCCCTGTTTGGCGCTGTTCCAATATTGGAAGGCCCGTTCGTTCAGGCGCAGGGTCACCTTTTGGCTCTGGCCTGGTTCCAGGACGTATTTTCCAAAGGATTTCAGCTCCTGCATGGGCCGCGGCAGTTTGGATTTGGGCGGCGCTACATAGACCTGGGCCACTTCCGCGCCTTTGCGCAGACCTGAGTTCTTGATCTCGAAGCTGACCTCGGCTTCTTTGCCGCGGCGGGCCAAGCTCAGATTGGAGTATTCAAAGCTGGTGTAGGACAGTCCGTGGCCAAAGGGAAAGCGCGGCTCCACTTCCTTGGTGTCGTAGTGGCGATAGCCCAGCATTAAGCCTTCGGCGTAGATCACTTCCTTTTCATTGCCCGGGAAATTGTTCGCGCTGGGCACGTCCGCCAACAGCTTGGGCAGCGTGACCGGCAATTTGCCCGAGGGGCTGACATCGCCGGCCAGCAGAGCCGCCAGTGCGTGGCCGCCTTCCATGCCTGGGAACCAGGCCTGCATCACGCCCTGCACTTGGTTGACGTAGGCTTCCAGGCTCACCGGCGATCCGGCCAGGATCACCACGATGGTGCGCGGGTTGGCCT
>JAZKAF010000128.1:8086-10277 GCA_040389285.1 candidate division FCPU426 bacterium | reverse complement strand
GGATCTCTTCCGGGATCGTCTCGGGAAATGGCAGGTCGATCAGCATGTCGTCGAGACGCGTCAAGGCTTGGCGCGTCTTCCCGTAGCTGACGCGGACAAAGACGCAAAGGCCGATGAAGCCTCCCGTGATCACCAGGGTCAGCCAGCCTCCCTGTCCGAACTTGATGATGGTGGTGGCGACCAGAATGGTCGTGGTCAGCGCCAGGCCCAGGCCGTTGATGGCGAAACGACTTTTCCAGTCCTTTTGCGTTTTGCGCACGCTCCACCAATGCACGCACATCGAGAGCTGGGACAGCGTGAAGGTGATGAACACATTGATGGAATAAAGCACCACCAGCATGTCGACCCGACCGCCGGTGATGTAGAGGAACGCCGCGGCCGCCAAGCCCATCAAGAGCACGCCGTTCTTGCGCACCAGGCGTATGGACAGATTGGCGAAACGGTGAGGCACCCAGGAATCCGCCGCCATGTTGGAAAGCACGCTGGGACCAGCCACAAAACCGGCCTGGGCGGCGATGAACAGAAGGGCGCCTTCCGAGGCGATCGTGATGATGGTGACCGCGTCTCCTAACGCCAGCGGCCCGATATGCCAGGATCCGAAGACCTGGCTCGCCAGGACCGCGTTCATGGTCTGCCCGGGCACGGCTTGGATGTCCCAGAGCATGTATAAGAGCAGGATGCCGCCCGCGGTGAAAGCCAGCGAGGTCGCCATATAGAACATCGTGCGCTTCCCCGTTTTGACCCTGGGCTCACGCAACACCGAAAGTCCGGTGGAGACAGCCTCGATACCCGTGTAGGTGCCACCCCCAAGGCTGTAGGCGGTCAGCAAGAGGGCTAGCATCGGGAACAGTCCCACCTCATTCGTCATCTGGTGCGTCTCGGAAACCGTTCCAGCGAGGATGGAAGGCAGGGCTCCGGCGTGGGCCAGGATGCCCCAACCGATGAGGACCAAATGGGTGACCACAAAAGTCAGGAAGATCGGCAACATGACCTTGATGGATTCCTTGGCGCCACGAAGATTGAGCCAGATCATCACCAGCAGCACGCCGATGGATGCCGCCAGCTTGTGGGATTCAAGGTGGCTGATGCTATACAGGGCGTCCACGCCCGCGGCGATCGATATGGCGATGGTCAGCACGTAATCCACGGTCAGGGCCGAGCCTGACACCAAGCCCACGTTGCGGCCCAAAATCTTGCTGGCCACCACATAGCCGCCGCCGCCGTTGGGGAAAAGCTCGATGATCTGGTTGTAGCTGAAAGAGATGATGAATACGGTGAAGGCGGTGGCGATCGCCAGATAGAGCGCCAAGTGATGGTGGCCGACTCCTAAGGCCTTAAAGGTCTCTTCTGGACCGTAGGCGGACGAAGACAATCCGTCGGCGCCAAGGCCGACCCAGGCCAAAAAGGCCACCAACGAGAGCTTGTGGAAGATGTCCGCGCTCAGAGGATCTTTCGCGTCGCCCATCAACAGCTTGCCAAGGTTCTTTTTCATGGTTTCCTGGTGTGGGGCGCTACCATGGCCGCCCCGGAATGATGTGATGCCTGACCGTCTCTTCGACCGCCTTTTCAAGCGGGGTGAATTTGAAACGCTTCGCGTCCCTGAAAAGCCGGCGCATGTCGGCCTGGGTGTGGTACTGATACTTGCCGCGCAGGGCCGCCGGCAAAGGGATGTAGGCGATGGAGGGCTTTTGTCCCATGGCCTTAAAGACCGCCGTGGCCAAGTCGTTCCAGTTCCTGGCTTTGCCCGTCCCCAGGTTATAAAGTCCGTTCCAATCCGCGTGCCGCAGGCCGTGGATCAAGACCTCGACCACGTCCTTGACGTAGATGAAGTCCCGGGTCTGTTCCCCGTCCCGGATACCCGACCGTTCAGACTTGAAAAGCGTCACCACGCCCTGGTCCCTGGCCTGCGCATAGGCTTTGTAAACCAGGCTGCGCATGCCGCCCTTGTGCCATTCGTTGGGGCCAAAAACATTGAAAAACTTAAAGCCCAGCATCCGCCGGAGCAGGCCGTATTTTTTGGCCCATAGATCGAAATCCTGCTTGGAATGCGCGTAAAGGTTCAAGGGTCGCAGGCGTTCGATCCTGGCCGGATCATCGCCATAGCCCTGCTCGCCTCCGCCATAAGTCGCGGCCGAGGATGCGTAGATCACCCGGGCGCCGAGTCCCAGGGCCCATTCCACCACATCGATGG
>JAZKAF010000128.1:6463-8076 GCA_040389285.1 candidate division FCPU426 bacterium | reverse complement strand
CTCGCGCAGGTAATCGGCGTCAGTTTCCGTGGTCGAAGTGCAGGCGCCCAAATGGATCAGGGCGCTGACGTTCTTGGGGGCTTTTCCGGCTCGCAGCTGACGCAAAAAAGCCTGTTTGTCGACAAAGGCCGAATAGCGCTTCCCCTTCAGGTTCCGGCGCTTGGCCGGGGTCATGCGATCGACCACCAACACATCGCGGATGCCCAATTCGTTCAACCTTGCAAGCAGGCAGCTTCCGATGAATCCCGCCCCGCCGGTGAGCACGATCATGCCAGCACCTTTTTCAAGAACTGCCCGGTGAAGCTCTCTTTGACCTTGGCCACGTCCTCGGGGGTCCCCTGCGCCAGGATCCTGCCCCCGCCTTCCCCGCCTTCCGGCCCCAGGTCCACCACCCAGTCCGCGGTCTTGATCACGTCCAGGTTATGCTCGATCACCAGCACGGTGTTGCCGCCGTCCACCAAACGGCCCAGCACGCCCAAAAGGCAGCGGATGTCCTCGAAATGCAGGCCGGTGGTGGGTTCATCCAGGACGTAAAAGGTCTTTCCCGTGCTGCGCTTGGCCAGTTCGGTCGAGAGCTTGATGCGCTGGGCTTCCCCGCCCGACAGGGTGGTGGCCGGCTGCCCGAGCTTGATGTAATCGAGCCCCACATCCCGTAAAGTCCCCAGGATCCTGCTGATGGAGGGCACGGCATCGAAAAAGCCGCTGGCCTCGCTGACGATCATGTCCAGGACCTCGGAGATGTTCTTGCCCTTCCAAAGCACCTGCAGGGTCTCGCGGTTGTAACGCTTGCCCTTGCAGGTCTCGCAGGATACATAGACGTCGGCCAGGAAATGCATCTCGATCTTCTTGATCCCGTCGCCCTGGCAGTCCTCGCAGCGCCCGCCCTTCACGTTGAAGCTGAAGCGCCCCGCCTCATAGCCGCGTTCGCGGGCCTCGCGCGTACCGGCGAAAAGCTTGCGTATCTCGTCAAAGACCCCGGTGTAGGTCACCGCGTTCGAACGCGGGGTGCGCCCGATGGGCGACTGGTCGATATTGATGATCTTATCCAGCGCCTCGACCCCGCTGATATGGCGGTAGCCGGGCGGGGTCAGGCGGGTGCGGTAAAGGCTGTGCTTGATGGCCGGGACCAGGGTGTCCTCGATCAGGGTGGATTTGCCGGAGCCCGAGACGCCCGTGATCACCACCAGTTCCCCCAACGGGATCCGCAGGTCCACGTCCTTCAGGTTGTTCTGGTCCGCGCCCGTCAGCTCGAGGAATTCGCCTTTTCCCGCCCGCCGCGTCTTGGGGATCTCGATCCTGCGCTTGCCCGTGAGGTACTGCCCGGTCAGCGAATTCTTGTTGGCCATCACCTGCTTGGGCGTGCCAGCTGCCACGATCTTGCCGCCGTGGACGCCGGCGCCCGGGCCGATGTCCACCAGATAGTCCGCGGCCATCATCGTGTCTTCGTCGTGCTCGACCACCAGGACCGTGTTGCCGATGTCCCGCAGCCGCTTCAGGGTGGCGAGCAGCCGGTCGTTGTCGCGCTGATGCAGGCCGATGGAGGGCTCGTCCAAGATGTAGAGCACTCCCACCAAGGAGCTTCCGATCTGGGTGGCCAGGTGGATGCGCTGCGC
>JAZKAF010000128.1:0-6387 GCA_040389285.1 candidate division FCPU426 bacterium | reverse complement strand
AGGGTCAGATATCCCAGGCCGACGTCCTTTAAAAAGCCCAGGCGTTCCCTTATCTCCTTCACGATCTGCTTGGCGATGGTCTTCTTGGTCTCGCTGAGCGCCAATTTCTCGAAAAAATCGAGGCCCTTGGTGATCGAGAAGCTGGTGGACTCCATGATGTTCAAGCCGCCCACGGTCACGGCCAGGCTCTCTTTGCGCAGGCGCGCGCCAGAGCATTCCCTGCAGGCCACCTCGCGCATGTAGGTGGCGATATTCTCGCGCACGGATTCGCTCTCCGACTCGACGAAATTGCGGTTGAGCCGCGGCACCACGCCTTCAAAGCGGCCCTGATAGGCGTAGTCGCCGTCGCCCTTGGTGTACTTGAAGGGGATGCGGGTCTCTCCCGCGCCGAAAAGGATGATCTTTTTGTGCTCGGCCTTCAGGCTCTTGAAAGGCACATCCAGCGAGAATTTGAAATACTTGGCGACCTCGGCCACCATCTGCTGAAGGTAGAGCGCGTTGGGCCCTGACCAGGGCTCGATGGCGCCCTTGCGCAGGGTGCGGTCCACGTCGATGACCAGGTCCGGGTCCACCTCGCTCTTCGAGCCCAGCCCCATGCAGCTCGGGCAGGCGCCCTGGGGGTTGTTGAACGAAAAGCTGCGGGGCGTCATCTCCTCGAAACTCAGCGAGCAATGCACGCAGGACAGCTTCTCGGAGAAGAGCAGCAGATTGCGGTCCAGCGAACTACGCTTGGTCGCCTCGTCCTCGGACAGGCCGTCGGGGCAATGGATGAACACGACGCCATGCCCCAGTTTGAGCGCTGTCTCCAGTGAATCCGCCAGGCGCTTGGCCGCCTCAGGCTTCACCGCCAAGCGGTCCACCACCACCTCGATATCATGCTTCTGGTTCTTTTCCAGGTCGGGCGCTTCGGCGATCTCGTAGGTCTCGCCATCCACCCGCACCCGGGCGAATCCCTGGCGCGCCGCCTCTTCGAAGATCTTTTTGTATTCGCCCTTGCGCCCTCGCGCCAGCGGCGCCAGCACCTGCACCTTGGTCCCCAAAGGCAGGCCCAATACCTGGTCCGTGATCTGGGCCACGCTCTGGGCCGAAACGGTCCGCCCGCAGTTCCAGCAATGCGGATCTCCGACCCGGGCGTAGAGCAGGCGCAGGTAATCGTAGATCTCGGTCACCGTGCCCACGGTGGAGCGCGGATTCCTCGAATGGGTCTTCTGCTCGATGGCGATGGCCGGGGAAAGTCCCTCGATCAGGTCCACATCCGGTTTTTCCATCTGCCCCAAAAACTGCCGGGCATAAGCTGAAAGGCTTTCCACGTAGCGCCGCTGTCCCTCGGCGTAGATGGTGTCAAAGGCCAGCGAGCTCTTGCCGGAGCCTGACAGGCCCGTGAAGACCACCAGCTTCCCTCTTGGGATCTCCAGCGAAACGTTCTTCAGGTTATGTTCGCGGGCGCCTTTGATTACGATCGTATCGAGGGGAGGCATCGGTGTGAGCTTTAGCCTTTCCTGCGGGGCATGCTGAGGCGCGAGCTGACCGCCTTTTTCACGCGGTTCTTCGCGTCCACCATCAAGGTCAAGGCCCTGAAACCGGGCATTTCTTCCGGATGCAGCTGCGCGTAGGAGACCACCAGCACGATGTCGCCCTTGCGGCAAAGGCGGGCCGCGGCCCCGTTAAGGCAGACCTGACCGTTGCCTCTTTTCTTTCCAAGGATCGCGTAGGTGGTCAGGCGGTTGCCGTTGCTGACGTTCAGCACATCGACCTGCTCGTAGGGCAGGATATCCGCCCTTTCCATCAACAGCGGGTCCAGGGTGATCGAACCGACATAGTGGACGTTGGCGTCCGTGACCGTGGCCCGGTGTATTTTCGCCTTCATGAAAGTCCGCAGCATCTTAAGCCTTTATGTTATCGATCAAACGCGTGGAGCCCAGCATCGCCGCGGCCAGGACCATCTTGGGTCCCTTGCGCCCGGTCCCTTTCCAGGGCTCTAAAGTCATGGGATCCGCCACACTAAGGTATTGCAGCTTGAAACCGCCGCTACGCCGCAGGGATTCCCTGCCAATCTTTTCCGCGGCGGCCGCGGAAGCGCCTTTGCCCAAAGCCACCCGCGTGGCATTCAGGGCGCGATAAAGGCCGGGAGCCAAGCTGCGTTCTGCCGGGCTCAAGTAGCGGTTGCGCGAGGACATCGCCAGACCGTCTTGCTCGCGCACCGTGGCGCAGGGCACTAGCTCCAGGGGTAATCCTAAGTCCCGCGTCATGCGCTCGATCACCCGGAACTGCTGATAATCTTTCAACCCGAAATAGGCGCGGTCCGGTCTCACCAAACCAAAGAGCCTGGCCACCACCGTGGCGACTCCGTCGAAATGTCCAGGCCGAAGTCCTGCCTCAAGCACCCGTCCCAAAGATCCATAGACCAGGATGCGGGTGGCGAAGTCACTTGGATAGACCTCAACGGCTTCGGGCGCGAAAACATCCACTGGTTTTCCTAAGCTGGCCAGGAGCTCGCAGTCTTTTTTCAGGTCGCGCGGATAGCGCTCAAAATCTTCACCCGGACCGAACTGGGTCGGATTGACGAAGATCGAGACCACCACCCGTTCGCATTCTCTTTGGGCCCGGCGCACTAGGGCGAGATGGCCCTCGTGCAAAGCGCCCATGGTCGGGACAAACCCAACTAGGCCTTTCGAGCCGGCCGTGGCCCTTTGCAGAGCCTTAGCGCTGTGGAAAACGCTGATCTTTGACATCGCTCACGTAGTTTTTGGCGGCCTTCAGGGCCTGGTCATAGAGCCGGGTGTAGACTTTGGCATGACTGGGAACGCGGTCCGGACTTAAGCCTAGAGCGTCGTTCAGCACCAGGATCTGTCCGTCGCAGGACGGACCGGATCCGATGCCGATGGTGGGGATCTTCAGGGCCTTGGTCACCCGTGCGGCCAATTTTTCCGGGATGACTTCCAACACCACGGCGCAAGCGCCCGCTTTTTCGAGGGCCTTGGCCCCGGCCAGCAGGGCCCTGGCTTGGGCCTCGGAAGTTCCCTGCCTGCGGTAGCCGCCCAGCGCGTGCACCGATTGGGGCGTCAGCCCTACATGGCCCATCACGGCGATGCCGGCGCGACGAAGGACCCTCGTGGTCTCGGCCATCTCCAGGCCGCCTTCCAGCTTCACCACCTCGGCCCCGCCTTCCTTGATGAGGCGTCCGGCCGACTCAAGCGCCTGGCGGGGCGAGACTTGGTAGCTCATGAACGGAAGGTCCGCGACGAACAGCGCCCGCTTGATCCCGCGCCGCGCCGCTTTGGTGTGGTGGATCATGTCCTCCAGGGTCACCGGCAGGGTCGACTCGTAGCCCAGCACCACCATGCCCAGCGAATCTCCCACCAGGGCGATGTCCACCCCGGCGGCGTCGACGGCCACGGCCATGGGATAGTCGTAACAAGTCAGCGCCGCGATCTTTTCGCGGGCGGCCTTCATCTTCGCCAGGGTGGCGGTCCGTATTTTCGCTGGCATATCCATGGGCTCTACTTTTTAGGAGTGTAGTACTGGACGCCGCTGCGCGCGCGGTCCACGCGCCCGATCAGGTCGCTGAGGTCATCCACATTGCCGGCAAGGTCCAGGTCGTCAGTATTGACCACCAAAAGGGGCGAGTCGCTGTAGCTGAAGAAAAAATTGTTATAGGCCTTGCCCAGCTCCTCCAGCACCCCCAGCGAGAGGCCGCCCTTTTCCTTTAGCAAGCCACGCCGCCGCAGACGCGAAGCTAGCACCGAGGTGGAGGCCTGCAGATACACCACCAGGTCAGGCACCGGCAGGCGCTCGCGGGTCAGGGTCTTGTAGAGCTGTTCATAGAGCGCGAGCTCGGAATCGTTCAGGCTCAGATAGGCGAAGATCCGGTCGCGGGCGAAAAGGATGTCCGAGACCACGCCCCCGCTGAAAAGGTCTCCCTGCGCCAGTTCCTGCTGTTGCCGGTGGCGGTTCAGCAGATAGAAGATCTGGACCGCGAAAGCGAAGTTGCGCGGATCCTTGTAATAGTTCTCGAGGAAAGGATTGTCCGCGGCCGCGTCCTTGACCAGCCTGGCATGCATGGACTCAGCCAGGGCCACGGCCAGATGGCTCTTTCCAGAGCCGATCACGCCTTCGACCACGATGTAGCGAGGCCCTGCGCTCATCCTAAGGTCCCCAAGGACACGACCGCGGGCCAGGGTTTGGGCAGCGCTTCCAGCATGGCGGCGGCGTTCAGGCCGCTCAACGGATGGCGCCAGTCCGGCGCGATCTCGTTCAAGGGCAATAACACAAAGGGACGCTGGGCGATGCGGGGATGCGGCAGTTGCAGCTCTTCGCTTTCCATCAGCGTCTCGTTGTAGGACCAAAGGTCCAGATCCAGGGTCCTGGGTCCGCGCCGTATGAGCACTTTCTTTCCGGCCTTTTCCTCGATCCCCTTCAGGTGCCGCAGCAATTCCAAGGGACCCAGATCCGTGCTGACCTTGGCCGCCATGTTCAGGAACGCGGGTTGATCCGTCACATCCATGGGTTCGGTCTCATAAACGGACGAAAGAGCCAGCATCTTCAAAGGCGGCTGGGAAAGTTCCTTCACCGCCAGGGCCAGAAAGCCGCGCCGGGGCTCAAGGTTGGATCCAAGTCCCAGCAGGGCTTCAGCCACGCTCAGCGGCCCTTGGCGTAAGCGGAAAGGCGCTTCACCGCCAGCTTCAGGCGGGCGTCGGGCGCGGTCAGCGTCAGGCGGAAGTAGCCTTCGCCGCTGGGGCCGAACCCGTTGCCGGGCGTGGCCACGATGCCAGCCTTGTCCAAGAGCTCGGTGCAAAAGGCGGCGCTGCTGAATCCAGTCGGCACTTTGATCCAAAGATAAAAGGCCGCCTGCGGATCCGCCACCTTGTAGCCAAGGCTGGTCAGCGCCTTCACCAAATAGGCGCGGCGCTTTTCATAGACTTTGCGGATCGAAGCCGTCAGCGAGGCGGGCGCCTTCAACGCGGCGATGGCCATCTCCTGGATCGCCGACACCACTCCGGAATCCAAGTTGCCCTTCACCGCGGCCAAGCCGGCGATCAGCGAAGCGTCGCCCACGGCGAAGCCCACGCGCCAACCGGTCATGTTGAAAGTCTTGGACAAGGAATGGAACTCGATGGCGCAGTCCTTGGCTCCCGGCACCTGCAGCACCGAGGCCGGCTTCTTGCCGTTGTAATAGATCTCGGAATAGGCCATGTCGTGGGCCAAGATGATCTTATGCTGGCGGCAGAAGGCCACCACTTTGGTCAGGTAAGCCAGCGGCGCCACGGCGGCAGTAGGATTGTTGGGCGAATTCAGCCACATCAGCTTCGCCTTCTTGAGCTTCTCAGCCGGGATGGCCGAGAGGTCGGGCAAAAAGCCGTTCTTTTCCAGCAAGGGCATCCTCACGACTTCGCCGCCCACGAAATGGGTGCTGGCCTCGTAAACCGGATACCCGGGATCCGGACAGAGCACCACATCGCCGGGATCCACAAAGGCCAGGGGAAAATGGCCGATGGCTTCCTTGCTGCCGATGGTGGCGCAGACCTCCGTGGCGGCATCCAGCTCAACGCCAAAGCGCTTCTTGAACCAGCCGGCGATCTCCTGCCTAAAGGCCATCGTGCCCGATCCGAAGGGATACTGGTGGTTCTCCGGCTTCAGCGAAGCCTTGGCCAGCGCTTTTAAAAGCAGCGCGGGCGTCGGCCGGTCCGGATCGCCGACCCCTAAGTCCACCAGGTCCACGCCCGCGGCCTTGGCGGCCTTCTTTTTCTTGTCGATCTCGATGAACAGATAGGGCGGCAGTTTTTTCAGCCTGGCGGATCTTTCAAAAGGCACTGAGGATCTCCTTGATATTAGAGCCCGAGGACTTGGGCCATGGTGTAGAGGCCGGGTTTCTTCTTGTTCTGCAACAGCCACTTGGCGCCGCGCACCGCGCCGCTGGCGAAATTCTCACGCGAGTGAGCCCGATGGGTCAGCTCCAGGCGTTCGAAGGGACCGGCGAAAAAGATGGTGTGATCGCCGATCACATCGCCCGCGCGCAGCGAATGCACGCCGATCTCGCCGTCAGGCCGCGATCCTTCGCGGGTGTGGCGGCCGTAGATGGCCACTTCGTCCAGGGGCTTGCCCAGCGCCTTGGCAAGGACCTCGGCGGTGGTGACCGCGGTCCCGGAGGGCGAATCTTTTTTCATGCGGTGATGCAGGTCCAATATCTCGATGTCGTAAGCCGTGCCGGTCACGCGCGCCACGTCGGCCGCGATCTTCCAAAGAAGGTTCACGCCGATCGAATAATTGCTGGAATGGATGCAGGGAGCCTTGGCCGCGTAATCCGCGACCGCCTTGGCCTGGGCCTTGTCCAAACCCGTGGTGCCGAGCACCAGGGCTGGTCGCGTCTTGGCCGCCGCCTTCAAGGTC
>JAZKAF010000127.1:2620-3332 GCA_040389285.1 candidate division FCPU426 bacterium | reverse complement strand
ACGGTAAAGCCGAAAAGCCCACCCCCCCAGCCCCCACTCCCCTCGCGCCTGCACCAGCGCCCGCAGCCCCCGGCCCCAAGCCGAAGCCTACCGAACGCAATTTCGGCGGCTCCAGGGTCATCATGGTCGACCGCTACGCCCTCGACGTCCAGAAGTGCTCCAAGAACCGCGCGCTCAAGAAAGACATGATCGAGCTCGCGCTCGTTGAGCACAAGCACTTCTGGGACACCAAGGACCGCCGCGGCAAGCTCATGACCCACACCGAGTTCGCCTGCGGCCACAAGCACGCCATGCTCTACACCAAGGATGAGAACGGCGAGCCCGAGATCGCCAGCGTCAAGTGCGGCCCTCCCCTGCAGGAAGTCCAGACCAAGACCAGCTCCGGCCGCCGCATGTCCAAGCTCGTGCCCGTGAACTTCGGCCCCAACCCGGACAAGGCCGACGGCGAAGACATCAAGGACGAGCACGTCCATGCCGTGGTCTATGTGAAATCCGAAAAGATGGAGATCAAGATCTAAGGGGGCCACCATGGCAGGACGGGTTGAACGTCCGCCGAAGCCCGCCAAGCCGACCAAGCCCACCAAGAAGAAGGGCAAGGGCGGCCGCAAGGCCTGGAAGCCCACGGCGGACGAATTGAAGCTGATCGAAAGCCTCAGCGGGCGGGGCTTTTATGAATCCGAGATCATGGCCCATCTCGGAATCAAGAAGGATA
>JAZKAF010000127.1:2214-2610 GCA_040389285.1 candidate division FCPU426 bacterium | reverse complement strand
ACGCCTCAGCTCCAAAATTTTCTTCACGGGAAAGCTGGTGGAGCTGGCGGCCAACAACAACACGGCGGCGATCATCTTCGGCCTGAAGACGCTGCACGGTTACAAAGAAGGGGCGGCCAGCGTAAACCCGGACGCGGTCCCTGAATTCTACGATCCGGGCAACAAGAAGGAGTCCAACGATGTCGAAGAAAGATAAAGCCCCCCAAGGATCGGCCCAGGCGGCCCAGGGAGCCACGCCCCTGCCTCCCAGCCCCCCAGCGCCTTCCGCGCCCGAAGCAGGCGGAGAATCGGCAAGCCCGCCCGAAGAATCGGCATCCGGTAAGGCCAAGGGCAAATCCAACCCGCACGTGGTCCGTCTGAAGGCGGCCCAGGAGACCCACGCCGGCGCCCTCAAGC
>JAZKAF010000127.1:0-2204 GCA_040389285.1 candidate division FCPU426 bacterium | reverse complement strand
AGGGCCTGGAAGCCCGCAACGCCAACAAGGCCCTCGACCGCGCCAAGCTCATCCTGGCCAACTCCAAGAAACGCCTGGACGAGAGCAAGGCCGAGCATGACGGCCACGGCAAATGAGCCAGGCCTCCTTCAAGCCTAAAAGCGTGAAGGGGCAAAAGCCCGCCTTCGTCTGGGTGCTCCTGGACGAGGGCGGTTCTTTTAAGGCCGTATGCATCGCGGCCCCCAACGTGAAGACAGGCCTCGACCCCATGTTCCTGGCCAAGACCATGCAGACCGCCCGCGGTGCTTTCCTCAAGGCCCTGGTCCTGGGCAGCCGAGCCTCCACCCTGATTGACCCCAGCGGCACACCGATCCTCCACGATGCGAATCGCCTTCCGGCGTAAGATCGCCGCTCAAGTCGCCATCTTCGACGACGAATCCACCCGCGAGCTCATGCTCTGCGGGGGCTTCGGGGCCGGGAAGACGGCCATCTTGGTCTACAAGGGCATCAAGCTCTCCTACCAGAACCGCGGCTTCGCCGGCGGCCTCCTCGTCCCCTCGATCCCGGAATTCAAGCGCGACTTCCTGCCCATGATGCTGAACGTCTTCCAACGGGAGATCCCCGGGGCCACGTACCACCAGAGCGGCAAGTTCGGGATGCACTTCATGTTCCCCTGGTCGAAGGAGCCGCTCTACGTCTTCTCGGCCGAGCGCCAGGTGAAGGGCCCCAACTTGGGCTGGCTCCTGGTCAATGAGATGTCCCTGATCAAGTGGGAGCGCATCAAGGAGTTCCTGGCCAGGCGCCGCCTGCCCCACGTGCCCTGCCCCCAGGTGATCTTCGCCGGCACGCCCGAGGACGAATACGACTGGCTGGACGCCTTCATCACCAAGCGCACGGCCTCGGGCCGCCTGAAGGTCCACTACGCCACCAGCTTCGACAACCCCTTCAACGACGAGAGCTACGGCGCCGACCTGCTGGAGAACTTCGACGAGGATGAGGCCCAGGTCTACGTCTACGGCCGCCCGGGCCGCATCGGGAATAATTACTTCTTCCGCAAATACACCCCGGCCAATAACGACTTCGAGATCGAATATGACCCCGAGCTGCTGATCCACGCCTCTCTCGATTTCAACGTGGGCCGCATGTGCTGCGGCTTCGCCCACATCTTCGGCAACGGCAACGCCAAGCAGGTAGGCTACTTCGATCAGCTGAAGATCAAGGGCACCGACGCCGACACCGACGGCATGGCCAGGGCCATCAAGGCGCGCTACGGCACCGAGAACGTGCTGATCACCTGCGACGCCAGTGGCAAGAACCGCAAGACCACGGGTAGGTCCGACGTCCAGGTCTTGGAGAGCCACGGCTTCAAGGTCCGCTACACCGCTTCGAACCCGCCCATCAGGCGCAGCCAGATCGTCACCAACTCGCTCTTCGCCAAGCGGCAGATCCTGGTGCACCCGACCAAGTGCCCGGACATCAAAAAGGACTTCCTGAAGGTGAAGCAGAAGGCGGACTACGACATCGACAAATCGAATATTGAATTGACACACTTCGGGGATGGTGTGCGATACCTAGTGCATCACGAGTTCCCAAACTTCCTCGACCGTGGCAAGAACCGCGCCGAGATCCTGCCGCTGGGGGTTTAGCATGAAAGCAGTCCTCGAATCCGATATTCTCAACGAGGCCTTCCGAAAGGCCGTGATCATCGAGATCACCCGCGGCGAGGAAGCCCGCGCGCGCAAGGAAGAGCATGAGCGCCGGGAGCAGGTCTACAAAGACGGCACCCGCGAATACGCCACGCGCTTGGTGCAGCTCGAGATGGGCAATGCGGCCGTGCTCGAAATGCAGCACCGCATCCCCAACATCTCGATCACCAAGAAGATCGTGAACAAGAAGGCCCGCGTTTACAAGGACACCCCCGTCCGCAAGGCGACCAACGAAGCCGACCAGCCCAAGCTCGACACCCTGGCCAAATACCTGAAGCTCGACTCCTGGGGCAAGAAGATCAACCGCAAGGTGGAGTTGCACCAAAACATGGAAGTCAGGGTCCTGCCTTACGAGAACAAGGCAGAGCTCGATGCCGGCGGCAGGCCCACCTGGGACATCAAGCTCGCCCTCTTCCACGCCGGCCGCTACGACGTGATCGAAGACCCCAACGACCCCACGACGCCGCTGGCCGTCATCCTGTCTTAAGTCGACCTGGGCGGAGGCCTGCTCCGGGACTA
>JAZKAF010000126.1:11495-13285 GCA_040389285.1 candidate division FCPU426 bacterium | reverse complement strand
CACGACGCCAACATCCAAAAGGTGCTGGTCAACGCCGCCCGCTGGGCCGCGCCCCGCATCACCCTAGCGGACGACTGTCCGAACGTCCCTCTCCTGGAACCCATCACCCCCCACATCCCGAAGGAAACCAAATGAAACTGAACCAGGTCGCGGTCCAGCTCTACACCCTGCGCGATTTCTTAAAGACCCCGGCTGAGATCGCCGCCTCGATGAAAAAAGTCCGGGCCATCGGCTACACCGCGGTCCAGGAAAGCGGTCTGGGGCCCATCGAAGTGAAGGAGTGGCTGTCCATACTCAAGAATGAGGGCCTGACCCTGATCGGCACGCATGAAGATTCGAAGCTGATCCTGGATGACCCGGAGCAGGTGGTGACGCGCTTGAAGGAACGAGGCGTGACCCACACCGCCTATCCCTGGCCCCACGTCGAGATGAAGACCCAGGAAGACCTGAACGGCTTTGCCAAGCGCCTGGATCACTCGGGCGAGGTGCTGCGCAAGGCTGGCTGCGTCCTGACCTACCACAACCATCACGTCGAGTTCCGCCACATCGGGGGAAAGACCATCCTCGAGCAGCTCTATAGCCTGACCGACCCCAGGAACCTGCAGGGCGAGATCGACACCTATTGGGTGCAGAGCGGCGGCGCGGACAGCGTGGACTGGTGCCGCAGGCTGCATGGCCGCCTGCCTTGGATCCACATGAAAGATTTCGTCATCAACGACAAGAACGAGGCGATCATGGCCGAGATCGGCCACGGAAACATGGATTTCCATGCCATTGTGGGCGCCGCCGAGGCCGCGGGCTGCAAATGGTTCATCGTCGAGCAGGACGTCTGCCCGGCTGATCCCTTCGACTCCCTTGCCAAGAGCTTCAAGTACGTCAGCACCCAATTGGTCAAGGAGTAGCCTATGGCATCCTCGCTCAATAAGAACATCCGGGTCGCCTTGCTGGGCACCAAGTTCATGGGCCGCACCCACAGCAACGCCTTTTCGCGGGTGGGCCAGTTCTTCGACCCCAAGCTGCTGCCTGAGATGGCCGTGATCTGCGGCCGCGACGCTGCGGCGACCCAGGAGATGGCCCGGCGTTTTGGATGGGCTGAAGCCAGCACCGACTGGAAGTCCGTGGTGCGGCGCGACGACATCGATCTGGTGGACGTGGCCACCACAGGCAACACCCACAAGGAGATGGTGATCGCGGCGGCGGCGGCGGGGAAGCACATCCTCTGCGAAAAACCGCTGGCCAACACCCTGGCCGAGGCGCGGGCGATGCTCGCCGCGGTCAAGAAGGCCAAGGTCTTGCACATGGTGGGCTTCAACTACCGCTTTGTCCCGGCCATCAGCCTAGCCAAGCGCATGATCCAGCAGGGCAAGCTGGGACGCATCTTCGAGTGGCGGGCTCAGTACCTGCAGGATTGGATCGTGGATCCGAAATTCCCCATGGTCTGGCGTCTGGATAAAAAACAAGCCGGCTCTGGAGCGCTGGGTGACATCGCCGCCCATTCCATCGACCTGGCCCGCTACCTGGTGGGCGAGATCGACGAAGTGGTGGGCATGACCACCACCTTTATCAAGGAACGTCGCGTGCCCGGCAGTTCGCGCCGCGCCAAGGTGACGGTGGACGACGCCGCCGCCATCATGGCCCGCTTCAAGAACGGCGCCACCGGGACCTTCGAGGCCAGCCGCTTCGCCACAGGGCGCAAGAACGCCAACGGTTTTGAGATCTTCGGCGACAAGGGCTCGTTGTCCTTCAATCTTGAAGACCTCAACCGCTTGAAGTTCTATGACCGCGCCGAC
>JAZKAF010000126.1:0-11485 GCA_040389285.1 candidate division FCPU426 bacterium | reverse complement strand
AAGGGGAGCAGGGCTTCAAGGACATCCTGGTCACCGAAGCCAGCCATCCTTATGCGGGCGCCTGGTGGCCGAGCGGGCACATCATCGGCTACGAGCACACCTTTGTGCACGAGGTCTATGAACTGATGGGCTGCCTAGCCACGGGCAAGATGCCCTCGCCGAATTTCGAGGACGGGGTGCGCTGCCAGGAAGTGCTGGAAGCCGTGGAGCGTTCCGCGAAGTCGCGGCGCTGGGTGAAGATCTCTTCTGTTTGATCAAAGGGGGAAAAGATGAAAATTGGTGTTTTTACGGTGTTATTCGGCGGCCTGCCTTTTGAGGAGGCTTTGGACAAGATCGCGGCGGCGGGGGTCCCCTGCCTGGAGATCGGAACGGCCAATTATCCGGCCAGCCAGCATTGCGACACGCCGAAACTGCTGAAGGACGAGGGCCTGCGCAGAAAGTTCATGGCGGCCATCAACAGCCGGAACCTGGAGCTCAACACCTTGAGCTGCCACGGCAACCCGCTGCATCCGAACCGCGCCTTTGCCAGGGCCCATGACCTGGGCTTTCGCCAGACCTGCGACCTAGCCTCCAAGCTGGGCGTTAAGAAGATCGTGGCTTTTTCAGGCTGCCCCGGTGACCACCCCGGAGCCAAGTACCCCAACTGGGTCACCTGCGCCTGGCCGCCCGACTACCTGAAGATCCTCGACTGGCAGTGGGAAAAGGTCGTCATCCCTTATTGGAAAGAGGCGGCCGCCTACGCCAAGAAGCGCGGCGTCACCAAGATCGCCTTTGAAATGCATCCCGGCTTCGTGGTCTATAACCCCGAGACCTGCTTGCGGCTGCGCAACGCCGTGGGCCCCATCTTAGGCGCCAACCTGGATCCCAGCCATCTCTTCTGGCAGGGGATGGACATTCCCAGCGTGATCCGCGAATTGAAGGGCGCCATCCATCACTTCCACGCCAAGGACTGCCGCATCGACCCGCTGAACACTGGCAAGAACGGCGTGTTGGACACCAAGTCCTATGGCGACGAGTCAAAGCGCTCCTGGATCTTCAGGACCGTGGGCTACGGACACGATGCGCTGGTCTGGAAAGACATCGTCAGCAACCTGATCATGGCCGGCTACAACGACGTGCTGTCCATCGAGCACGAGGACAGCCTGATGTCGCTGGACGAGGGCTTTCTCAAGGGCGTTGATTTCCTGAAATCTGTCGTCATCGGCGAAAAAATGGGCAAGATGCACTGGGCTTAGGCCATCACCATCCACAAGGAACCACGATGCAAAAGAAAACCAAGGTAGGGATCGTCGGCTGCGGCAACATCAGCGAGATCTATTTTAAGGCGGGGACCACCTTCGAGAATCTTGAGATCATCGCCTGCTCCGACTTGAATGCCGAGCTTTCCGCAGCCAAGGCAAAGCAGTTCGGCGCCAAGGCCATGGACACCGCCGCCTTGCTGGCGGACAAGGACGTCGAGATCGTCATCAACCTGACCGTGCCCAGCGTCCATGCGGAGGTCAGCACTGCCGCCCTGAACGCGGGAAAGCATGTTT
Source organism: candidate division FCPU426 bacterium (assembly GCA_040389285.1). Taxonomy (GTDB): domain Bacteria; phylum Oederibacteriota; class JAJYGY01; order JAJYGY01; family DAIDJD01; genus JAZKAF01. Next base: position 9,950 of record JAZKAF010000126.1, on the reverse strand, counting down.
ACAGCGAAAAGCCTTTGGCCCTGAAGGTATCCGATGGCAAGGCCCTGGTGGCCCTGGCCGCAGCCAAGGGCCTTCGGCTGGGATGCGCGCCCGATACGTTCTTGGGCGCAGGCCTCCAGACCTGCCGCAAGCTGCTGGACGACGGATGGATCGGCAAGCCGCTGGGCGCCACGGCGTTCATGATGGGGCACGGCATGGAGACCTGGCATCCGAATCCGGAGTTTTTTTACCAGCCCGGCGGCGGGCCCATGTTCGACATGGGGCCTTATTACCTGACCGCGCTCGTCAATATGCTGGGCCCGGTGGGCCGTATCGCCGCCATTGCCAAGGCGGGATATGAAGAGCGCCTGATCACCAGCCAGCCCCGCTTCGGCCAGAAGATCAAGGTCAACACCCCCACCCACGTGGCCGGCTTGCTGGAATTCGCGGGCGGCGCCGTCGGGACGCTGGTCACCAGCTTCGATGTCTGGCATTCCAGCCTGCCGCCGATCGAGATCTACGGCACCGAAGGCACCCTGGCCGTTCCGGATCCCAATAGCTTCGGCAACACCGTGTCCGTGCGCCGTGCCGGCGACCCGGAATGGAAGTCCATCCCGTTCAGCCACGGCTATACCGAGAACAGCCGGGGCTTGGGCGTCGCGGACATGGCCTCGGCCATCCAGAACGGCCGGCCGCACCGCGCCAACGGCGATATGGCGCTTCACGTGCTGGAATGCATGCAGTCATTTTTGGAATCTTCGGCTTCGGGCGGGCACAAAACCATGGAGACGAAGTGCCAACGCCCCGCTCCGCTGCCCTTGGGCCTGCGGAACGGGACGGTGGACTAAAGCTTCGAGCCCGGGGTCAGCTGACGGAGGGTATTTTTTCCCAGCGGTGGGTCTCGGCGGATCGCTGGCAGGCGTGAAGGTAAGCTTGGATCTGCGCGCCGCGGGCCACGTCAGGCTGGTCGGCCTTGCCGCTGCGGATGGCCGCGATAAAGCGCTCCCAGATGTTGGGGCTGGGCTTGAACTTCATGGTCTTCCAGGCTGATTTTTGGACGTCCTTGCCCAGGCAAACGTCCAGCTGTTCATAGCTGCGGTCCAGGTCGAACATCAGGGCGCCGTTGGTGCCGTGGACTTCGAGGCGCAGTTGATTGACGCGTCCTGTCGCCCAGCGGGTGGTGTGCAGGACGCCGACGCCGCCTTTTTTGAACTGAAGCTGCATGATGGCCGTGTCATTGGCGTCGAGCACCTCGCCCTTCCAATGCGTGTGGGCCTTGCCCTTCAGAAGCTTCGGGAAGGTAGAGGTGCTGCAGTTCACGCTGTCCAGGTCGCCGGCGACCGCGGTGGTCAGGTCTAGGATGTGGCAGCCCACGTCGCCTAGTACGCCACCGGAGCCTGCCGCGGTCCGCAGGCGCCAGAGCCAGCCCGGCTCGTTCCAGGCGCCCCAAACCGGCGTGCTCAGCCAGGTCTGCAGATAAAAGCTGTGCACGTGCCGGATCTCTCCCAGCTGGCCGCTTGCGACCAGTTCCATGGCCTTTTGCATGGCGGCGGAGCGTCGGTAGCTGAAGTTCACCAGGCTGATCACGTTTTTGGACTTGGCCTTCAGCGCGGCGGCGGCCACCTTGCGCGCCTCGGCCAGGGTGACGGTTAGGGGCTTTTCGCATAGCAGGTGTTTGCCAGCGCTCAGCGCGGCCAGGCTGGCGGCCGCGTGAAAGCGGTCGGGAGTGACCACGCTGACGGCGTCGACGTGTTCATGAAGCGACTTTTGGTCCTTGGCCACGTGGGGGATCTTGAAGCGTTCGGCAAAGGCTTTGGATTTTTCCGGCAGGATGTCATGGCAGGACGCCAGCACCACTCCGGGGATCTTCAAAAGGCTTTCCGCGTGATAGGCGGCCATGCCGCCCGTGCCGACGATTCCGACCCTGATCTTTGATGGCATGGTCCACCTGAAAAGTCCCGCTGGGGATAGGTAAGGGAAAGCGGAAAAATTAATCTTAGCACTTGGGAGCGACATGAAGAAAGCGCTTTGCGTGTGGGGCGGATGGGACGGGCACGAGCCCAAACTCTGCGTGGATTTTTTCGCCGGGTTCTTGAAGGAAAAAGGCTTTGAGGTGGAGGTCTCGGATAACCTCGATCCCTATTTGGACGCCGAGAAAATGGCAGCTCTTAGCTTAGTGGTGCAGTGCTGGACCATGGGGACCATCACCGACGCCCAGCAGAATGGCCTGCTGGCCGCGGTCAAAGGCGGGGTGGGGCTGGCGGGCTGGCACGGCGGGCTCTGCGATTCCTTCCGCAATAACGTGGACTACCAGTTCATGACCGGCGGACAGTGGGTGGCCCATCCTGGCGGCGTCATCGACTACGACGTGTCCATCAGCGACACCGACGATCCCGTGACCGCAGGGCTCAAGGATTTCCACCTGAAGTCAGAGCAGTACTACATGCACGTCGACCCCTCCAACCAGGTGCTGGCCACGACCACGTTCTCGGGCGAGCACGCCTCCTGGATCAAGGGAACGGTGATGCCGGTGGCCTGGAAGCGTTCTTACGGCGCCGGAAAGATCTTCTACGCTTCCTTTGGCCACGTGTTCAAGGATTTCGAGGTTCCCGAAGCCCGCGAGATCATGCAGAGGGGCATGTTGTGGGCGGGCGGGGCGGGGCGTTGAATTAACCAACGAGGAGACTTCATGGCGTCAGGCAAGACCAAGATCGGGATCATCGGCTGCGGCAACATCAGCGGGGCCTATTTCAACGCGGGCAAGGCCCTGCCTAACATCGAGATCGTGGCCTGCGCGGACCTTGACCTGGAGCGCGCCAAGGCCAAGGCGCAGGAGCATAGCATTGCCAAGGGTTGCTCGGTGGAGGCCCTGCTCGCGGATCCGCAGATCAGCATCGTGATCAATCTGACCATCCCCCACGCCCACGCCGCGGTGGCCTTAGCCGCGCTGGACGCCGGCAAGCACGTTTACAACGAAAAGCCGCTGGCCGTCAGCCTTGAAGACGGCAAGAAGATGGTGGAAAAAGCCAAGGCCAAAGGCCTCAGGCTGGGATGCGCACCTGATACCTTTTTAGGCGCGGGCATCCAGACCTGCCGCAAGATCTTGGACGACGGCTGGATCGGAGAGCCCGTGGCCGCCACGGCTTTTATGACCTGCCACGGCCACGAAAGCTGGCATCCGGCCCCTGAATTTTATTACCAGGAGGGCGGCGGCCCCATGTTCGATATGGGCCCCTACTATTTGACGGCCTTGGTCAACCTGCTGGGGCCCGTCCGGCGCGTCACGGGATCGGCGCGCGTCAGCTTCAAAGAACGCCTCATCACCAGCCAGCCCAAGGCCGGGACCAAGATCGAAGTCAAGGTGCCGACCCATGTGGCCGGGATCATGGACTTTGCTAGCGGAACCATGGCCACCTTGCTCACCAGTTTTGACGTCTGGCATGCCGAACTGCCGCGCATCGAGATCTACGGCACCGAGGGCAGCCTCAGCGTCCCCGATCCCAACACCTTTGGCGGGCCGGTGCGCCTGCGCCGGGCCGGCGCCGAGACCTGGACCGAACTGCCCTTGACCCACGGCTACCGCGAGAACAGCAGGGGCCTGGGCGTGGCCGATATGGCCCAGGCCTTGGCCCAGGGCCGGCCGCACCGCGCCAGCGGGGACCTGGCCCTGCATGTTCTTGAGATCATGCACGCGTTCCACACGGCCTCCACGCAGGGCAGGCATCAGGAGATCGCCTCGTCTTGCCAACGGCCAGAGGCCCTGCCTGTGAAAGATTTTCTTTCCATCTAACTTTGGTTAACTAACTTCAGGGGTTCCATGAAAACGTTGCGCGCGATGCTGCTGGGTCCCAACCATCTGGTGATGGAAGATGTCGAGATGGGGGAACTGCCCGCCGATCATATCCTGGTCGAGAACACAGCTGGTTCCATCAGCACGGGAACCGAGCTGACTTGCCTGACCACTACCTTTGCGTCCACGTCCAAATACCTGACCTGGGTGAAGTATCCATTCCCGATGGGCTATGGTGCCAGCGGACGGGTCCTGGCCGTGGGTAAAGGGGTCAGCGGCTACGCGGTGGGGGACCGGGTGGTGCACGGCGGCGGGCACGCCAGCCACAATTTCGTCAACACCAAGGACCAGAATCTTTACAAGATCCCGGACGGACTGGGCGATGAAGAGGCTTCTTTTTGGCATCTGGCCCGCACCTCCCTGAACGCCGTGCGCATGGCCGGGATCGGCCTGGGCGACTGCGTGGTGGTGGCTGGGCTGGGCATCATCGGCCAGTTCGCCGCCCAATTCGTGCGCATGAATGGGGCTGAGCCGCTGGTCGCCCTTGACCTTGCCAAAGGCCGGCGGGAAATGGCCGCCCGCGCAGGAGCGGCCGTATGCATCGATCCCGCTTCGCAGGATGCAAAGGCCCTGATCAAGGGCATGAATCAAGGTCGCGGCGCGGATATCCTCTTTGACGCCACGGGCTCTCCTAAGGCGTTGCCGGGACTGCTGGGCCTCGTGCGGGACCAGGGTAAGATCATGCTGACCGGATCCCCCATCGGCGACACCGCGCTCAACATGAACGAAGATGTGGTCTGGCGCATGCTCAAGTTGATCGGCGCTCATGAAATGGCGCAGGGCGATGGCGACACGGACCGTTCACCCTGGGGCTACCAGCGCAATGGCGAACTGGTGCTGAACATGATGCGCAGCGGAAAGCTGATGGTCGGCCCTCTCATCACCCACCGTTTCCCTGGGCCGGACCTGCCCAAGGCCTACGAATTCCTGAAAGCCGATCGCACCCAGGCGGTGGGCGTGGTCCTGAACTGGAAACCAGCCTCCAAGTAAAGTATCGGGACGAAATCAAAGCATAGGAGTTCAAAATGGCGATCCATTTCAAAAAAACACTGCTGGTTCTCCTGGCGGCGGCTTCTTTGGCTGGCTGCAAGAAGCAGGATGCTTCGGTTGCTGGCGAGGTCGTGCTTAACCATCACGACATGCTGATCACGCAGGGCCCGCAGGTCGACGAAGAGATCCGCCTTTTCCAGATCGCTAATCCGGGGATCAAGATCAAAAAGACCACCATCGCAGGAGAGCGTTATCCGGATCTTTTCGCCCTGGCGCAGAAATCAGGCGAATCGCCCGACACCTTCGTCGTCCCGGGTCGCCCTACCTTTCCAGAACTGGTGGCCAATGGCTGGCTATTGCCGCTCAATGGTTTTGAAGACTACAAGGATTTTGAAAAGCAGTTCCCGCCGAACTGCTTTGTCGAAGGGGTGAACGTGATCAAGGGCAAGACTTATTCCGTGGCCCAAAACGTCAACATTCCCTTTTTGCAGCTCTGGATCAACACCAAGGTCTTTAGGGACGCCGGCCTGGTCACGGCCTCGGGAGCCATCAAGGAACCCAAGACCTTGGACGAGGTCCTGGCCTTCAGCCGCCAGATCAAAAAGAGCAGCAATGGCACCATTTTTGGCCTGGGATATAGCGGCAAGCATGATCCGTTGAGTTGGTTCTTCTGGATGAACCAGTTCAGCGGATTTCCCCAAGAAGCTTTCGGCCTCAATTACAAGACTGGGAAGTACGAATTTGCCAAGCATGAGAGCGTCAAGATCATCGCCAACACCCTGCTGACCATGCGCAAGGAAGGCCTCGTGCTGCCGCAGGCCGCTTCGGTCGATGATGAGACGGCCCGGGTGCTCTTTGCCCAGGGCAAATACGGGATGCTGGTCAACGGATCCTGGGTCATCAACGGATGGAAACAGACCAACCCCGAGTTCAAAGATTACACGGTCGTGCCATTGCCGCTGGTGGGTGTGGACAAGATCAAAGGCTATTTTTATTACGGTCCCGGCGGCGCCAGCGTTGGCATCAGCCCGCTCAGCAAGCATCCTAAAGAAGCTTGGCTTTGGTTCAAATGGCAGCAGTCCAAAGAGGCCAGCCTGCGCTGGGTGAAATCGGGCAACGGGCCCTCGATCTACAAGGAATTCAATACCCCTGAAAATCTCAACAGCGATGCGATGGCCAGGGTGGTCGCCATGGTCAAGCTCGGACGCATCGGCCCCCAGCCGGGCATCCGCAATCCCGACACCGCGCTGGTGAAGATCCCCAACGTCAAGCCCGACGAGGCCGGGATCTTGGAAGGCTACCTCACCGGCCAGATCACGGATCTTCAGGCCGCCTTGGTGGACCTTGACGCGCGCAAGCAGGCGGCTTTTGAACAGGCCGTGGAGGATGCCAAGAAAGCGGGGGCCAAAGTCAGCACCGCGGATTGGGTCTTTAGCGACTGGGATATGAGCAAGGACTACGTCAACAAGCGGCGCTAAAACCGATCAGGAGCAAGGCATGGCAAGAAAAGATCCACCCGATACCCTGCACGCCAGTCATCTTCGCGACAGCGTCTGGGGCTATCTGTTCCTGGCCCCGATGTTCATCCTGACGCTGACCTTTGTCATCTATCCGATCTTCGGTTCGGTGCGTATCGCCTTCTACAACTGGGATGGCATCGGTAACCCGACCCAGTATGTGGGCTGGCGGCATTTCATGGGCGTAGCCAAGGATCCCTGGTTTTGGGGCGCGCTGAAACACACCGTCATCTATGCGGCAGTGCTGGTGCCTGTCCAGCTCTTCCTGGCGCTCATCCTGGCCCTTTTGTTGAACAATTCGCGCTTGAAGGGGGTCAATTTTTTTAGGGCGCTATATTTCATGCCGGTGGTCACCAGCGGCGCGGTAGTCGGCGTAGTGATCAACCTGCTCTTTGGTAATTTCGCTAGCGGCCTGTCCGCCCCCCTGATCAAGCTGGGCCTTATCAGCACGCCCCTCGATCTGCTGGGAAGCCCCAGCCTGGCCCTGGGTTGTATCATCGCCGTCGGCATCTGGCACACCTTGGGCTATAACCTGATCTATTTTCTCGCCTCCTTGCAGGCGGTCCCTGAGGAGCTCTACGAAGCCGCCGAGGTAGACGGGGCAAGCAAGGTCCAGCGTCTCGTTCATGTGACGCTTCCCAGCATCCGGCCGATGATGGTGATCATCGTCTTCATGGCTATCCTGGGAAGCCTGGGTCAGTTCGACCTGGTGAAGACCATGACCGACGGGGGCCCTTATTACGCTTCTGACCTAGTCTCGACCTACATCTATAGCTATGCTTTCGCCTCCTCGCACGGCATGAGCCAGTCCAACTATGGCCTGGCCTCGGCAGCTTCGCTGTTCATGAGCTTGATGGTCTTTGGCTTCACCATGCTGCAGCTGCTGGCCATCAAGGTAAGCCGCAAGGAAAGGGGTGTCTCATGAGGGCAGGTGATAATAGTCGTGGAGCCGCTGCCAGCAGAAATGCGCTTTCCATCCTCTTGTGCATCGCGGGCTTTTTCTATGTCTTTCCCTTTATCTGGACCCTGGCTGGGTCGCTGAAAACGCCCTCAGGCTTTTTCGCGGACGGGCTCAGCGTGATACCGGGAAATCCGCAATGGCATAACTATGCCGACGCCTGGATCAAGGGTAAGTTCGGACTTTATTTCTTCAATAGCGTGTTCATCACCCTCTGCACGGTCAGCCTGACCATCCTTTTTAGCTCGATGGCGGGTTACGTGCTGTCCCGGACCCTGCTACCGGGCAGAAAGGTGGTTATCACCCTGATCGTGATCACGCTCTTCCTGCCGCGCGGCTACACCATCCTCCCCGTATTCGAGATCATCCAGCATCTAGGGCTGCTCAACACGCTGTGGGCCGTGATCGTGGTCCAAGTGGGCGGCGGGTTGATCTTCAGCACTTTCCTGTTCATGGGCTATATGCAGACCCTGCCCAGGGAAGTGGAAGAGGCCGCCATGATGGACGGCGCCTCGTTCCCCCGCATCTACTGGTCCGTGATCATGCCTCTGGTCGGGCCGATCATCGCCACAGTCGCCTTGTTCTCCTTCATCGGCAGCTGGAACGACTTCTTCACCCCCCTGGTCTTCAGCGCGGGCAAGCCAGAGCTGCGCACCTTGGCCGTCGGCATGTACGCTTTTCAGGGCGAGAACTCCCGTGATTGGACGCTGATCTGCGCCGCTGCCACCATCACCCTGGTGCCGGTGATCACGGTTTTCCTATTCTTGCAGCGTTATTTCATCGAAGGCGTGGCGGGAGCCGTCAAAGGCTAAAACCCCAGGAGGTCTGTCATGGTGACCAAGAAAGTGGCGCCCAAAAAGCCCGCCAAGAAAAAACCTGTGGCGAAGCTAAAGGCCAAGGCCGTGCCTATGCCCGTGGCCACGACCATGAAAGCATCGGTCGTCGTCCCTGCGCCTGTAACCAAGCCCTTTAAAGATCGCGGGTTAACTCTAGCGATGATCGGTACTATGGACGTCTTGATGGGCCTTGCCTGCCTGGGAATGACGCTGCTGATGATGTCGGTGCCGAATCTAGACGACCCTACCGATTCGAGTCGTACCCGCCTCGGAGCTGTCATGGCCGGAGGCATCTACGGGATCTTGGCAGTTGCGCTAGTTTGGATAGGGATCGGCCTTTTCATGGCTAGGCGTTGGGCCCGGGCCATCAGCCTGATATTCGCCTGGTTCTGGCTGCTGGTCGGTGTCGTCGCAGTTCCTTTAATGGCGTATGTCATGCCCAAAGTTCTCGGAACGGTGGCGGCAGATAAAGGACTTGATGAGGGAATCCAATCTTGGACGGTGATCTTAATGGTCGGGTTCATGGCATTCGTGTTCATCCTCCTGCCGGGCATACAAGTTCTCGCGCTTCAGTCTTCCAATGTGAAAAAGACCTGTGAGACCCGGGATCCAAAAACGCGTTGGACGGACCGTTGTCCGCTTCCGGTGCTCGCTGTAGTTATAGGTCTGGCCTACTCGAGCGTAGCTATGCTTTTCTACCCTTGGATAATGAAGGCATACCCCGTTTTTGGCGTGATCTTGCAAGGGCCTCTCCTTTGGGCACTCTTTATCTGTGTCGCCGCTGCTAGTGCCACCCTGGCCTTAGGGGCCTATCGTTTGCGGCATTGGGCTTGGAGAGGGACCATGGCATTTATGATTCTCTGGATCCTTTCAAGTGCCATCAGCTTCAATAACGGTAGCACGATGGCCGCCATGCAGGCGGGGGGTATGATGAAGCCCCAGGGGGCAGAATGGATGGCTGCGATTTTTCAAGGCCAGGGTATCAATTTGCTCTTGGCCCTCAGCTTGATCGCTTATGGCGGGTATTGGATCAACTGCAAGAAATACTTCAAGGCGGCTTGATCTATTCGAAAGGGAGGCATCCATGGGACTGATCAGCGATAAAGACATGCAGCAATTCAAGGAATTGGGCTATTTCGTGACCCCGCCAGCGTTTCCCGAGGCGACTTTGGCGGCGATGCGGGCTGACTTTGACCGGATGTGGCGGGAACGGATCGCTGAGGCGGAGAAGGCCGGGATCCAAAAGGATATCGATCTGGCCCGCAACCGCGTTTTTATCGGCCAGACCCATACCCGCAGCGAGGTGGTGAAGGAATTCGTGAAGTCGCCGATCTATCTGGAAGCCTGCTCAAAATTCATCGGTCCGGACGCGGATCTTTACTACAACCAGGCGGTGATCAAGGCGGCGGACAAAGGCAAGCACTTCGGCTGGCACCAGGATTCCGGATACAAGGTGACCAAGCCCCTGGAATACATCACCTGCTGGACCGCCATCGGCCGAAGCAGCTTGGACATGGGCTGCATCTGGGTGCTGCCGAAGTCGCATAAGCTGGGCCTGGTCAAGCACGCCGGAAATGACAAGGATAGCTCCTACGACGCTGTGATGGAAAGCGAGGAAGGCGCCATTCCCGTTGAGATGGAAGCCGGCCAGGTGGCCATCTTCAGCTCGCTGCTCCTGCATAAGAGCGGCCCCAACACCTCCAAGAACGTCCGTTATGGCTTCGTGCCGCAATACCATGTCCCCGGCGTGGTCGGAGAAGACGGAGTTCAATGGGGCGACCAGTTTCCCGTGTTGCGCGGGGGGCAGAGGGCATGAGCGA
>JAZKAF010000125.1:0-36022 GCA_040389285.1 candidate division FCPU426 bacterium | reverse complement strand
TCGCCCGAATCCACCCCTTCGCCCAGGTTGGGCAGCTTGAAATCTTTAGCCATGTCAGTCCTTAAAAGGATTCTTCGCTTCCGGGTCCAGCCCTAAGTCCTTGATCGCCGCGGTCAGAACGTCCTTTTTCAAGGTCCCGTTCTTCACCAGGCTGCTCAAGGCCGCCAGCACGATGCTCTCGGCGTCCACGCCGAAAAAGCGGCGCAATTCTTCGCGGCCTTCGCTGCGTCCAAAGCCGTCCGTGCCCAGGGCGCGGAAATCTTCGATCCAGGGCGCGATCTGCTCGGCCACTAAACGCACGTAATCCGAAGCGGCGATCACCGGGCCACGCAGCTCCTTGACCATCTTGTGCAAATACGAGCTCTTGGGGGCTTCGGCGGGATGCAGACCGTTCCAACGCTCGGCGTCCAGGGCCTCCATACGCAGGGCCTTGTAGCTGGTGGCCGAATAAACGTCCGAGGAGATCGAGTATTTTTCCGCCAGGATCTGCGAAGCCTTCATGGCCTCGTTGAAGATCGCGCCGGAGCCTATCAGGCTGACCACGGCCTTTTCCGCGTCAGCGTCCACCTTCAGCGAGCTGAACTTGTAAAGGCCGCGGCGGATGCCTTCTTCAACGCCGGCGGGCATCTCCGCGTGGACGTAGTTCTCGTTCTCCAGGGTCATGTAATAGAAGATCTGCTCGTCATCGGCGTACATCCGCTTGATGCCGTCCTGGATGATCACCGCGATCTCGAACTGGAAAGCGGGATCGTAGGCCATCAAATTCGGCACGGCCGAAGCGGCCAGCAGCGAATGTCCATCCTCGTGCTGCAGGCCTTCGCCATTCAGCGTGGTGCGGCCGGCCGTGGCGCCCAGCAAAAAGCCCTTCGCGCGCGAATCCGCCGCGAGCCAGATCTGGTCGCCCACGCGCTGGAAGCCGAACATCGAATAGTAGATGTAGAAGGGGATGGCGTTGACGCCATAGGTCGAATAGGCCGTGCCCGCGGCGGTGAAGCTGGCCATGGAGCCGGCTTCGTTGATCCCCTCTTCCAGGATCTGTCCCTTGATGTCTTCGCGGTAAAAGGCCACGTTGTCCGCGTCCACGGGCTCGTAAAGCTGGCCCTGCGAAGCGTAGATGCCGATCTGGGCGAAGAGCGGGTCCAAGCCGAAGGTGCGCGCCTCGTCCGGGATGATGGGGACGATCAGCTTGCCGATCTCCTTGTTCTTCAGCAACTTGGCCAGGATCAGGTTGAAGGCCATGGTGGTCGAGATGGCGCGGCCTTTGGAGCCGCCCAAAAATTCCTTCATCTCGTCCATGCCAGGCACGGTCAGGGGGTTGCTCAGGCCTTTGCGCTGCGGCATGGAACCGCCCAGGGCTTCGCGGCGGGCGCGCAGGTACTTCATCTCCGGGCTGTCTTCGGCCGGGCGGTAGAAAGGCGCTTCCGCCACCTGGGCGTCCGAAATGGGGATCGAAAAGCGGTCGCGGAACTCGCGCAGCTGGTCTTCATTCAGCTTTTTCTGGTTATGCGTGACATTACGCCCCTCGCCGGCCTCGCCCAGGCCATAGCCTTTGACGGTCTTGGCCAGGATGACGGTGGGCCTGCCTGTCTGCGAAACAGCGGCCTTGTAGGCGGCAAAGACCTTTTCCGGGTCGTGCCCGCCGCGGCGGATCTTCTGGATCTGCTCGTCGCTGAGGTGCTCCACCAGCTTCAGCAGCTTGTCGCTGTTGAAAAAGTGCTGGCGCACGTAGGCGCCGTCGGAGACCGAATACTTCTGGTACTGGCCGTCCACCACCTCGCCCATGCGCTCCATCAGCTCGCCATCGTCGGCGGCCAGGATGGGATCCCATTCCCCGCCCCAGATCACCTTGATCACGTTCCATCCCGCGCCGCGGAAGATGCGCTCCAGCTCCTGGATGATCTTGCCGTTGCCGCGCACGGGTCCGTCCAGGCGCTGCAGGTTGCAATTGACCACCCAGACCAGGTTGTCCAATTTCTCGCGCACGGCCAGATTGATGGCGCCCAGGGTCTCGGGCTCGTCAGTCTCGCCGTCGCCGACAAAGGACCAGACCTTCGCGTCGTCTGCCTTTTTCAGGCCGCGATGCTCCAGATAGCGCATGAAGCGCGCCTGGTAGATCGAGTTGATGGGCCCCAGGCCCATCGACACCGTGGGAAACTGCCAGAAGTCGGGCATCAGCCAGGGATGCGGGTAGGAAGAGAGGCCCGCGCTGTCTTTCAGCTCGCGGCGGAAATTGAGCAGGTGCGATTCTTCGAGCCGGCCTTCCACAAAAGCCCTGGCGTACATGCCCGGGCTGGCGTGGCCCTGGAAATAGACCAGGTCGCCGCAGAAGCCTTCGTCCAGCTTCGGCGCGCGGAAAAAGTGGTTGTAGCCGATCTCGTAAAGTGTGGCGGAAGAGGCGAAGGTGGAGATGTGGCCGCCCGGGCTGGCGTGGTCGCGGTTGGCGCGCACCACCATAGCCATGGCGTTCCAGCGGATGGCGTTCTTGATGCGCCGCTCCATTTCGCGGTCGCCGGGAAAGGGCGGCTGCTGCATCAGCGGGATGCTGTTGATGTAGGGGGTGTTGGCGGTGAAGGGCATCAGGATGCCCTCGCGGAACGCGGTCTCCTGGAGCAGGACCAGGATCTCGCCGGCCCGCTCGGACCCGTACCGCGCCTTGATATCGGCGAGCGAGTCGATCCAATCCCGGATCTCCTCGTGATCCACGCCGGGGTCGGACATCAATTTTTTAAATACGTCTCCCATGGTCTCCTCGATCTGGTCCAAAATTTAGAAAAATCCAGGAGGGAACTTAGGAAAACGTATGTTTTGAACGTTTATTCCCTGGCTTAGGACAGTGTGCCCGCTTCAGAAATAGGATGATAACCCAAAGACCCATGCCCGGCTAGGCAGAAAAGGCCGCTTCTTTTATCAGGATTCCTGGTCGTCGCGGATCGGGGTGGTGCGAAAGCTGGGATCCCCATTGCCCACATTGCCGATATTGTCAGGCGGCGCCGCGAAACGGGGTTTGGGAGTCCGGCGCGGCGGGCCGCTGTTGTAGTCCGATCCGCTCGACATGGGCCGGCGCAACTGGGAGCCGTAATCCGAGCTGCTGGACATGGGACGCCTGGGCTGGCCCCCGTAATTGTTGTTCCCGGGATAGCCGTTGTAGCCGCCCTGATTGCCGCCGTAGCCTCCTTGGTTGCCGTAACCGCCGCCCTGGTTGTTATAGCCCCCTTGGTTGCCATAACCGCCGCCCTGGTTGTTATAACCCCCTTGGTTGCCGTAACGGGGGTTGGGCTGAAAACCGTTGTTGTTCGGACCCTGACGCCAGTTGTTCTGCTGCTGGCCGGGATAAGAACGCTGCGGCATAGGCGGCTGGGGAGGGGCCATGGTCGGCACCAGCGGGGCCACCATGTTGCCGCCCTTGGCCTTGTATTCCTGGATGGCCTGTTCCTGCAGCATCTCGCGCATCTCGCGTTCGAAGAAATAATAGTCCTCGTGCCCGCGCGGCGAATTTTCTTTTTTGCGCGAGGGGAAGCTGAGGAAAAGTCCGTTGTTGCCCCAAACCAGGGCCATGGAGTTCAAGAAGATGTATCCGGCCGGCGTCTTGATCTTGCAAGAAACATAGGCGGCCACCTTGGCCGTGTCCGACGGCACCGGAAAAACGCGCAGCGATTCAAAAAGTCCGAGGCCCGCGGCGGCCGTAGCCGGCGTCTTGTCGACGGGAGCGGCGGAAGGGTCGCCCTGCGAAGCCGGATCAAAGGCTGATTCATTCATGGGATCATTTTCTGGCATGGATTCCTCTTTCATGGGTTTGGGGGTCTGCGATCAACTGCAAAAGTCGGGGGTCCAGTCGAAATATTTTTCGTGGACCAGTCCGTAGACAAGATTTCCTAAAAAAATGCCGGCCACCGTGGCCAGGGCGCTCCCGTGTCCTTCGCCCAGCTGGATCATGGCGGGTCCCGGGCAGGTGCCGGTCAGGGCCCAGCCTAAACCAAAGATAGCCGCGCCGGGCAAGGTGCCCTTGGTCAGGCTGCGCTTTGGAAAGCGTATCTTCTTGAAAGCCGGGACGTTCCTTTTTTTCAAAGCCTTCATGATCAACAGGCCGGGCAGGGCGGTGGCGATCGCGGAGCCGATCATCCCGTAGAGCCTTAAGTCCGTGAGCAGGAACATGCCGTTGATCATGTCAAAGCGCACGGCGCCAGAGCGCGAGATGATGAAGCCGAAAAGGGCTCCCCAAAAAAGATAAGACGCATGGGCCCGGAGGGTTTTCATGCGAAGAGGGCCCTTAGCCCAAAGGAAAACGCCATGCCCACCGCGAAAAACACGACTGTGGCGTAAAGGCTGGGCGCCTGCATGTTGCTTATGCCCATGATGGCGTGGCCTGAGGTGCAGCCCCCGCTCATGCGCGTGCCAAATCCTATCAAGGCCCCGCCGAAGAACAGCAATGCCAGGGTGCCGGGGACGCCGAGGTGGAAAAACTGATCAAAGCCTGGCAAAGAGAAGCTGCCGCAGTCCCTGCCGCCAAAGGCCCAGGAAAGCGCCCCGCCCAAAAAAAGCCCGACCAAGAACCAGATCTGCCAGCGCGGCGCCGGATCCCGCGGGTCGATGGGCAACGCGGACTTAGGGCCGGTCCCGAATTCGTTAGCTTGGGATCCGCGAGCGGCTTCCAAAGCGGCCTGATACGTGGAAGACGCGCCCAGCGGACGGTTCTTGAAAAATAGAAAGGCCAGGACAAAGAGCCCCACCGCGGGGCCTGAGACGTACCAGGGCCAGATCTCTACAAAGATTTTTTCAAACATAGTTTTTTAAAGACTACTCTTCAAGTTTCTGGCGGCCTTGAAAGCCTGATTCCAGCGTATGCCAATGGGAAATTTTTTCCTCGCCGTCGACCCAGCAAAGGTAGACCACGTCATCGCCGCGGATCCCGTAAAAATCCACCAGCCCTTTTTCCAGGTCCTTCAATTCGCAGCCGATGGCGTTCAACGCTTCCATGGACTTGTGAAAGGCGCCCACTTTTTCTTCGATCTCGCGCAGGATGGGTTCGCCCGCTTTCCTGGCCTTGGCCTGGGTCGTGGCGGTCAGCTCCTCGATGTCGACTTTGGCCTGCATGCCCACCACCTGCCGCTTGATGTCGCGCAGCTCGGCGATCAGCTTACGGACCGCGGGCAGTTGGGCGTTAGCCTCGGGCAGAGTGAAGATTTTTATTCCGGAACGATTTTCAGCCATGGATGCCGTTAGTTCTTGAGGACCCCTTTGGGGGGAGTCTAATTCTTGTTTTTTTCGGAGCGTTTGGCCAAGCGTTCGACCAGGTCCCTGTCCGCTTTGGGAAACTGATAATAGAGCAATTCGTCGCGCTTCACCCAGCGGAAATCCTGCACTTCAACGGATCTGGGTTCGCCCGCGACCAAGGAACACGAATAAAAGCGCAACTCGAGTTTACGGTCTGGATAAGCGTAGCGGATCGTCTCGATATGGCCGCCCACTTTGACGGTGATGCCGAGTTCTTCGTTCAATTCCCGGGCGACGCAGGCTTCGTCGGTCTCGGTGGGGGCTTTTTTCCCCCCAGGAAACTCCCAGATTCCCCCCAGATGGTCGTCGAAACGCCTCTGAGTGATCAGGTATTTTCCGTCCTTTTCGACCACGCCGACGCCGACCACTTTAAAACCGTCCGAGGTGATCTCGGTCATTGGGGGCCCCTGAATCGTGCTGAATCCACTACGTTATTCTGCGGGAATGGCCGCACTCTGACAACGGAAATTTTCAAGGTTCCTCTTCCCCAGAGGGGTTTTTCTGCAGTTTTACCAGCTTTTTGAGGATCACGACCCTTTTGGCCACCTCAGAGTTGCGGCGGCTGGCCGGGAAAAGGCGCTGATACTTCTGCCAATAGGTCAGCGCCTCGTCTTTTCGGTCCATTTTTTCAAGGATCAGGGCGGTGTTGACATAGGCGGCGGCGTCCCAGGGGGCCACTTGCAGGGCCAATTTGTACATATTAACGGCCCTTTCCAGCCGGAACTGGTGGTCATAGACCAGCCCTAGGTTGAAATAGGCGTTTTCCAGGGTGTCCTCGGACTTCGGCCGCTGGGCGATGACCCAACGGTTCAGCTTTTCGGCTTCGACATAGCGTTCCTGAAGGATGTAGATGGCGGCCAGGTTCTGGGCAGCCTCGGAATCGTGGGGTGATAAGGCCAGGGTCTCGCCGTATTCGCGCTCGGCCTCGGCGATCTCGTGGCGCTTGAAATGCAGGGCGCCCTTGTTGAAATGGGTGACGGCTTCCTTGGGGTTGAGTTCGATGGCCCGGCGGTATTCGCGGAAGGCGTCCTCGTCCCGGTTCAGGTCGGCGTAGATGTTGCCCATGCTGGAATGCAGGCCGGCGTGATTCGGATTTTCGCGCAGCCCGGCCATGGCCGCGGCCTGTGCCAGCTTCAGCTCTTCGGGGCTGCCCTTGAAATTATGGACCAGGCTGAGGTTGTAGAGCACCTTCACGTCGCGCGAGTCGCGCTTCAGAGCCCGCTCATAGCAGAGGATGGCGTTGTCGTAGTCCTGACCCATGGCGTAGGCCGATCCCAAATTGCGCCACAGGGACGCGGACTTTGGATTGGACTTGAGCGCCTTGGTGAGCTCGAGCACGGCGTTGCGGTAGTCACCGCTCTTGAAATATTCGTCAGCCAGGTCCTTGGGCGAGCTGATGCGCGCCTTGGCTGGCGGCTTGTCGATGGCAAAAAGCGCCGCGGGCGACAAGGCGAAGATCAACAAAAGAAAGATGCGGCGTAACATCAATGAAACCCTATCAACGGTAATACTTGGTGCGGATGACCACCACGACTCGGCTAGCCTTCGATAGTATCAGGTTATCCGAAAATTCCGAAGTATGAATGAGCGCGTTGAACATAGACCTCATCGCAGCCTGGCCACTTTGCCGAACACGGCCTGGCGTTCGTCGCGTTTGCTGACGGCTTCCACCCGATAAAAATAAGTGCCGCTGGCGACCTGGGCACCTGAGTTGTTTTTTCCATCCCAGAACTCATGGTTGTTCCCCGCCTTGGCCTCATAAGGCAGCAGGTCTCTGACCACCTCGCCGGAAACGGTATAGATCTTGATGCTGACGGTGGAATCCACCTGCACCCAGTAGGTGATATAGGTCCCGTCCGCCCCAAAAGGATTGGGACTGGCCGGATACAGCGTAAGCTGAAGGTCCCGCACTGCCGTGAACGTGGCCGTGATCGTCGGCGAAATGGTCTTGGTGGGCGAATTCGAAAAAGTAGGCGTGATCGTGCCCGTGGGCGTCGTGGTCGGGCTGTTCGAAAAAGTGGGCGTGACAGTCTTCGTGGGACTGTCCGTGACCGTCGCGCTGGGCGTGGGCGAATCCGTCCTGGTCGGGGTCGCGCTGCGCGTGGTGGTAACAGTCCGAGTGCCCGTGAATGTCGGCGTGGCCGTCCGCGTCCCTGTCGCGGTCCGGGTCAGAGTAGCAGTTCGCGTCGGAGTCCTGGTCGGGGTCCAAGTCGGCGTGCCCGTGGGCGTACCCGTCGCGCTGAATGTAGGTGTTATCGTGAATGTGGGAGTGATCGTGGGCGTATCTGCGTTAAATTTGGCTACAAATAGGTCTGAGCAGTCTCCCCCATAAGTGGTCTGATAGGCTCCTGCGGTGACGGGCAGTGTTCCTTCGGCATTACCCGCAAGATAAATATTTCCACTTATATCAACCCCAATGCCCCTGCCATAATCACCAGAAGCCCCTCCAAAATAGGTCGAATAAATTAATGCATTTCCAGAGCTATTTAGCTTACACATGACGGCATCACCCGCACCGCCACCATAGCTAGCCTGATAAGCTCCAGCCGTTGTCGGGAAACCCCCCAGCCATCCATTTACCCCGCCTGCTAAATAGGCATTACCCCCACCATCGACATATATTGCCCATAAGTAGTCATGTAAGGGTCCTCCCACGAAGGTCGAGTATATCAAGGCGGTTCCCGAATTATTTAATTTGGTCACAAATCCATCACGATCCCCGATCGTAGTTTTATAGGCACCAAGGGTGGTTGGAAAATCAACGCTATCGGTTTCACCAACTACATAGACATTGCCCGCGATATCCAGCGCTATACTATGGCCCTCATCGGTATCATTTCCACCCAGGTAAGTTGAATAAACTAAACCATTTCCTGCGCTGTTTAATTTGGTTACAACCACGTCACTATCGCCTCCACCATAAACCGTCTGAAGCGCCCCCGCAGTTGTTGGAAAATTTGCGGATGCCGTCATTCCCGTTACATAAGCATTTCCGAAATTATCAACGGCTACTCCGCTTCCCAGACCCCCTCCTTCCTGATCGCTTCCGCCCAAATAAGTTGAGTAAACCGAGGTATTTCCCAATGAATTAAGTTTAGTCACAAAATAATCGGAGCCCCCTCCCCCATAGACAGTTTGATAGGCGCCAAGAGTGGTGGGGAAATTTCCGCTAGTAAAACCTCTTATATAGGCGTTTTTGCTGCCGTCCAGCGCGATCGCCTCGCCCACTTCATCCCCAGTTCCACCCAGATAACTTGAATAGATCAATGCGCTTCCACCAGCATTCAATTTGGTGATAAAGGCATCACCAAAACCACCGCCAAAAGTTGTCTGATACGCCCCCGCTGTCACAGGAAATCCGCCCGCAGCATTTCCTGTGACATAAACGTCATTGTTAGCGTCAACCGCTACGTTTCGACCCCCATCGATCCCGCTGCCACCTAGATACGTGGAAAAAACCAGGGTATCTCCCGAACTATTTATCTTGCTCACCATCGCGTCGTAGTTTCCACCCCCATAGGTAGTCTGAAAAGATCCACTGGTGACTGGAAAATTTCCTGTGCTAGATCCTGTTACATAGACATTTCCATTGTTATCTAAAGCAAGATTACCCCAAAAAGCATTAAAATTATCAGAGCCACTTCCACCTATATAAGTCGAATAGCTCAAGGTTGGATCGATCACCAGGATCCCCTTGCCTGTGTATCCCTTTACTTCAAATTTTATTCTTTCTCTTCCGGCCAACACATAACGACCCTGGATAACTTTCCTTAAACCGTTTATCAACTCAAAACACGCTGGTTTTGCGAACAAAAGCTGGCCACCTTCCACCGTGACCAGCAGATCTCCCGCAAGGTCCACCGCCATATTTTTTGCTCCAGTTACTTTCCATGCGATGGCCCCTGGATCAGCCCCAGCTTTGAGGACAAAGTCGTATTCCAATTTTCCTTGGTTGCCGTAGTACACCAGGTCAACACCAGGATACACTTCCTTGAATTCCACCTTCGCATACTGGGCAATATTGGTTTTCCATTTTAAGGGATCATTTCCGATGAAGTAGTTGCTATGCCCAGGAAGCATATCCAGACCCTGGGCCGATGCAGCGCCGTTGGCGCCGACCAGCTCGAATCGAAGATGATTTTGTCGAGGTAAAGAAGCTGGTCTTTGGTCCAGGTTATTTTTTTTGTCGGCTTTTTGTGCGGGCTGTAACAACAGCAAATCCGCCTGCCGTGGGCTCAACAAGATCTTGTAGCCTCGGCCGCGGGCCAGAAAGTGACCTTCCAAGGCTTCAAAAGCCAGGGGGAGCCGCCCATAGTTGCTTTCAGGATGGGGGACTTTTACGGGGTCTGTCGAAAGCTCAGCGCCAAGGCTAAATAAAGGCGAACCGGGTTGAAGTGAAGCGGAATGAAGATGGGACCCCAAGGCCCCGAAAAGACACAGACAGATAAGAGAAAATAGGCGCGGATTATGTTTCATAGCCTCATGGCTTGTTCCCCAGCGAGGCGATGGCGTCGATAAAGGTCTGGTTCAAGGAGCGGCAGGTATCCAGACACAGCGTCACCAACTGCGGATCGTCTGGCGCGCCGGCAAAACGGGTGAAGGCGTCGGCCACGTTCAGATGCACGTCTTCGGGATGCGGACGGTGCAGAGCTTCGCCATAGGCCTGCATGCGGCCCATCCACAGCGCCACGCTGCGTCCGGGCATAGAAGGCGAAGCGGCGGCCAGGCCAAGGCTGAGGCGGCGGGTGTAGATGTCGTGGAACTGCTTGATCCCTTCGGGCTTCATGCCCAGCTTCTCCAGCATGCCCATGGCGTATTCCACGGCAATGGCTGCTTTAAGCAGAAAAAGCTCGTGCAAAAGGGCCTGGGGATCGCGGTCCTTTTCAAAACGCACTTCAATGGCCAGCAGGTCCACGCGCCGCACTTCTTCTTCGCTGGGCGGCAAGAAGGCGCTGACGCCCTCGGCAAGCTCCTCAGTGCTCATGTTGTCGCGCAAAAGTCCCATCAGGAACGCGCCTCCGAACGCAGGGCCGATAGCCAGCGCTTGGCGTCTGGTAACGCTAAATCAAACGAGCCCTGGGATTTGCTCACCACCATCACGCCCTTGGGTGTGGGTCTAAGCTCCTCGATGTCCTTCAAGGCCAGGTCTATGGACAAGGCGTCCCCTTCCCCGCGAAGCCTTAGCCGGAAATTCGAAAGATAAGCCCAGGCCGGCTGCGGGGTAGCGCCCTTGGCCAGGATCGAGCAGGGGCCGTAGAGCACTGCCACTTCGCCCAGGGACATGGCAGGCGCCACACCCTGCTTAGCGCGCAGGCGCGAGCGCACCAGGGTGGAGCCCACCCAAAAGCCGATGGTGGATAAAATACCCGCGGCCACGCCCGCGGCCGTGCCTGAATAGCGCGCGGCGATCACGCCCAGCGAAGCGCCAAAGATCAGAGAGAGAATAATACGGCGTATCATCATCAAAACCCCGTTATCGGTAATATTTGGTGCGGATGACCACCACGACCCGGCGGTTAGCGGCCCGGCCCTCGGGCGTGGCATTGTCGGCCATGGGCCGGCTCTCGCCAAATCCTTCGGCTTCGATGGTCGAGCCGTCGACCTCCAGGTACTTGACCAGAAAATCGACCAGCGCCTGCGCCCTGGCCTTCGATAATATCAGGTTATCCGAAAATTCCGAAGTGTGAATGGGCACGTTGTCGGTATGGCCCTCGATATACACCTTGGTGCCGTCGCCCCGGTTCTTCTTGATGGCGGAAGCGATGCGCTCCAGTTCCTTGTAGCTGCCGCTCTTCAGCTTGGACTTTCCGCTGTCGAAAAAGACCTTGTCGCCGATCTTCAGGTGGATCTCCCTGAGCAGCACCACCTGGTTGACGGGTTCGCCCTGCCTGATGTTTCCCAGGCTGTCCGTGGCGCTGAAGACGGTCGCGTAGATCCTTCCGCTGTCCACGAACTCGCCTTTGCCGTCGCTGCCGTCCCAGCTTATCTCGCCAGGCGGCGGGCCCAGGCCCTGATATTGCCTGAACAGGCCCCCGTGGTCGTCCTCGATCCTCAAGCTCCAGCTCTTCACCCCGTGCGGGTCCAGGGCGCCGAGAGAAAAAGTGGCCGGCACCAGGATGGCGCCGGTCTGGTTTTCCGGCTGGATGATCTTGGGAGAGACGTCCATCTTCAACACCGGCGGCGTGTCATCCAGTTCGAGCCATACGGGAGCGCTCTCCACCTTCATGCGGGGATACTCGCCTTTCAAACGGACCGACACCTTGCCGTCCGGCAAGAGGCGTCCTTCGTCGTCGCGGCCGTCCCAGGACCACTGCGCGGGCACCGGCCCATCGCCTTTCAGGGTCTTCCTCACGCTCCCGGAGGCGTCCGCTATCTCGAGCTTCCAGGCCGTGGTCTTCTTCCTTCCCGGAGCATGCGCCAGCAAAAGGGCCTGGTGAAGGCCCGGAAAGCCTAAGGGGGCGAACAAGGCGGGTTCGGCCTGCAAACGCAGGACCGGCGCGCCAAAGGCCATGCTCGCCGTGATCCGGTGGGAGTAGCCCAGCTCGCCATAGGGCACGAAGGCGTAGTCCAGGTGCATGGCCCCGATCAAGAAACCCAGGCCGAGCGTATAGCTGTTCAGATAGCCGAAACGATAGCCCACCCGCAGCGCGAAGATCTCTTTGATCCAGGCTTCGGCGCCCACCCCGCTCTGGGGCTGGTTGTCCAGGGCCACATTGGTGTCGGCGACCAGGAACAGGCGCTCCTTCATCGCGGCGTAGAGCAGGCCGGCGTTGAAGGACAGGGGCATGTCCGCGGGCTCGCCTCCCAGCGATACCTTGGAGCCGACCTGACGCAGGACCAAGCCGAGGCTGAGGCCTTCCACCAGGCCCTGGATCTGGGCCCCCAGGTCCAGTCCCACCCCATAGCCGTCGCTAGAGTCGATGTTCTGCCGCAGCAGCCTCAGGTTCGCGCCCAAAAGCCAGCCCGGGCGCCATTCCCTTCCATAGCCGAATACTAACGAAAGGTCTGAGGGTGAAAAAGCGCCCAGCGACTGGATCTGCGCCGCGGGATCGGCCACGGCGCCGTTATGCAGGGTGCGGGTCATCTCATCGACCTGAAGCCAGGTGAGCCCCAATCCGGCGCCACCCCATTCTCCCAGACGGAAGGTCCCGCCCAAATGCTCCAGATGCACGGATTGGAACCATTCGATATGCGTGGCGGACACCCCGGTCTGGGGCATGCCGCCCAATCCGGCCGGGTTATAGAACAGCGCGGATTCGTCGTCAGCCAGGGCGCTGAAGGCCTCGCCCATCGCGGCCGGGCGCGCGTTGATCGGGATCTTCAAAAAATTGGCGCTGGTGGTCCCCACAGACTCGGATCCGGCAAAGGCCCTTCCGATCAGGCATAGGGCCCCGATCCACGCCGCATGGAACATAGGCCTCATCGCAGCCTCGCCACTTTGCCGAACACGGC
Organism: candidate division FCPU426 bacterium; assembly: GCA_040389285.1. Classification (GTDB taxonomy): domain Bacteria; phylum Oederibacteriota; class JAJYGY01; order JAJYGY01; family DAIDJD01; genus JAZKAF01. The sequence continues at coordinate 23,299 of JAZKAF010000125.1, read as the reverse complement.
CTGGTGTTCGTCGCGTTTGCTGACCGCCTCGATGCGATAGATGAAGGTGCCGCTGGCGACCTGGGCGCCCGAGCTGTTTTTTCCGTCCCAGAACTCATGGTTGTTCCCGGCCCTGGCCTCGAAAGGCTCCAGATCCCTGACCACTTCGCCCGAGATGGTGTAGACACGGATCATCACCCGCGCGTCCACCTGCACCCAGTAGGTGATATAGGTCCCGGCCCCGCCAAAGGGATTGGGACTGGCGGGATAAGGATGCAGGATGAGCGGCTGCGGCGTGACCGTGGCCGTGGGCGTATGCGAGGGCGTGACGCTGATGGTGGGGGTCGTGCTCCAAGTGGGCGAGGCCGTGAAGGTCGGCGAGATGCTGACGGTGTCCGTGGGCGAAGGACTGAGGGTGCGTGTGGGCGAATCCGTCGCGGTGAAGGACCGGGTGCGGGTCGACGAAAAAGTCGGGGACGGCGTCTTGGTCGGGGAATCGCTGAACGTTCGGGTCCAGGTGGACGTGGGGGTCGGCGTAAAGGTCATCGTCCGGGTCGGCGTGGAGGTCCGCGTCGGGGTCAGGGTCGGCGTGGGGCTGCAGGTCGAGCTGAAAGTGAAGATCGGCGTCGCCGTGACGCTGGGGGTGGCGGTCAAGGTCGGGGTGATCGTGCTGGTATAGCTGACGATAGGCGCCAGATCGGTGCCGCTGGCCAGGATGTAGACCAAGCCCTGGGTCCCATCCACGGCCGTATAAGGGGCGCTCGGCGCGTCTTTGACGATGGCCAGCGGGATGAAAGAAGACGGCCAGGAACTGAAGCCTTCGTGGGTGGATTCCGACCAGTTGGAAAGCGACCCATCCGTGATGCCTGCCATGGCCGGATGAAGGGCAACGATGTGAACGTCGTCGCCGCCGCCGCTCTGCGAGGTGTTAAAGACGCCGAAGTAGCCGAGCAGATCTACCGGGACCGGCGTGACCTGGATGGCATAGACGCAGCTCAGCGACACATAGAGTCCGGGACCCGGGGCCGTGTCCGCCGCGGCAAAATCGATCCACTGATCGATCATCGAAATTTTGTTGTGATAATCCGGATCGGTCCCGATGATGATCTTATTGCCGGTGACGGCAGGCCCCCAGACATTTTTGTTGGCGATCGCCGCATTCCAATTGGTCGGATCAAGAAAGCAGGGTCCTACAGAGGAATAGTCCCCGAATACGATCACGTCAAAAGCCGCGAAGTCGGACGTGGTCTTGGTGGCCCAAGTCGCGCTGTCCCACACCGTGACCGTGTAGCCTGGAGCCAAGTCCGCATAGCTGCCGGAGGTGGGGCCATAGACCAGCATGGTCTTGGCCTCGATCCCGGCCGGCAGCAGGCAGAACAAGGCCAGAAGTCTTGCCAGCCTGGTCACGACGGACTCTTCATCAGCTCCCTCTCGATGATCCGGGCGTTTGCATCCCAACGGTAATGTTTTTTTGAGAATTTCAGGCCAGCCTGGCCGATCCGCTTGGACAGCGAGGGATCGGCCATCAGCTTCAAGACCGCGGCCGCGAAACCTGGCGCGTCATCCGCGGCGAGCAGTTCTTTGCCATCCTGCGCTTCCACGCCCTGGGCGGCCAGGCGGGTGGCCACGCAGGGAGTGGCCGTGGCAAAGGCGTCGAGGATCTTGTTCTGCCGCCCGGCAGCCAGATGCACGGGGCAGATGGCCAGTCCCGCGCGGTTCAGCAGCGGGTTCAAGTCCTCGGCAAAGCCCGTCATCTCGACTTTGGGGTCCGCGGTGAGCTGGGCCAAAGCGGACGGAGCGCCGCCTCCCACCACCTGCAAAACGGCTTGCGGGACCTTCTTGCGTATCAGCGGCATCACCGATCCATAAAACCAAAGCAGGGCTTGGACATTGGGTGCGTAGGCCAGGTTGCCGATGAAGATCATCCGCTTGGGATCACGCGGCTTACTGAGCGGCTTCAACCTTTCGAAATCCGCGCCATTGGCTGCGGTGACCAGGCGGGCTTTGGGCGCCATGGCCCGTAAGGATAAGGTGTCTTCGCTCGAGTTGAGAAAGCAGGCGTCAAACTGCTCGGCGCACCAGGCCTCGTAAGCCGCGATCTTTTCGGCTTCGCGCCGTAAAATCCTTTGTTTAAGGCCTTTTGCCTGGGTGGCGCGGCGCTCGCTATAACGCGTCAGGCTGTCGGTGTAATCCAGAACCCGGCGGCATTTCGCGCGCAGGGCATAGGGCGCCATACGCAGGCGATAGCAATAAACCGCGTCATAGGGCCGGCCTTCAGCCGCCGCTTTCTCAAGCAACTGATCCACCAGCCGCGCCATATCCCCGGAAGCGTAGGCGCTGACATTGGAGGGCCGCGCACCGAAGTACCTTAAGCCGGCGTTCAGCCAAGCTCTGGAGCGTGGCCAGGCAATGCTGTGGATCTCGGGGACAAAAGCGCTCAGCAGCTTGGAGGACTCAACGCCATCCGTGAAGGCGGCCAGGGTGATGGCGTGGCCTCGGCCTGCGAACTCGCGCAAAAAATGAAAGACACGCAGCTTGTCGCCATCCGAGGGCGCGTCCGGCAGGACCGGAGACAGCGCTAAAAGGCGCATAAGCTTTCGTATACTTCCGCGCTGCGAAGCGCCATGGCTTCGAAAGAAAATTCCTTGCCCACGCTCTTCTTCGCGGCCGCGCTGAGACGGCGCATCAATTCCGGCTTGGCCACCAAGGCCGTGACCCGGTCGGCCAAGGCTTCCACGTCATGAGGCTGGCAAAGATAGCCGTTCACGCCTTCATCAATGATCTCGGGCGCCCCATCCACATTCGTGGCCACCACGGGCAGTCCCAGCGAAAGCGCCTGCGAAAAAACACAGGGCAGGCCCTCCCACAGCGAAGTCAGCAAAAACATATCAAAGCCCCTGGCCAGCGGCAGGGGAGCATCTGAAAAACCCAAAAAATGGACTTTGGAGGCGATCCCTAAGCTAGAAGCCAAGTTCTGCGCCTCAGCTTGCAGCGGCCCTTCGCCCACGTAGACAAAGCGCGTGCGTGGGGCGCGCTTCAGAACCTTGGAGGCCACGCGCACGAAATCGAGCGGGTTCTTCTGCGGCTTGCAATTGGCGATGCATCCCACCACTTTCTCGTCCGTTTTGATGGCCGGGATCTTCAAGGCGGCCAGTTTCTTGTTCAGGTCCTGCCTGCCGCGCTTGGCCTTGGACCAGAGTGTCAAGTCCACTCCGGCCCGGATCAGTACGTACTGCTCCTCGCGGCCGATATGGTTCAACAAACCCTTGTCCTTGCCTGACTGCGCCACCACGACCAGCTTGGAGGTCCATGGCGCCATCATCCTTTCAAGCCAGATATAGGCGCGACGGCCGGGGTCTTGCATAAAATCATTGAACGACCAGCCATGCACGGTATGCACCACGCGGCGCACGCCAGCCAGCCGCGCGGCCATGCGGCCGAGCAGGCCGGCCTTGCTGGAATGGGTGTGCACCAAGTCCGGCTTCACCCGCAAAAAGAAGGCCCAGAGCGAGAAAAAAGCGGCCAGGTCGTGAAAAGGCGAGATGAAATGCTTGAAGGATGGGATGCGCACAAAGCGGCTGCCCATGGCCTTTTCCGCCACAGGATCCAGCACGCCTCCCGAGCCGCTGATCAGATAGGTCTCGAAGCGGGCCGGATCCAGGCGCAGTGCCGTTTCAAAGGCCACCTGCTGGGCGCCGCCCAGGGACATGCGGGTGACGAGGATGGCTATTTTTTTTCTGGGAGGGGTCAAGGCGTCACACTTCGCCTTTTTCGCCGGCACCGCTCAAGCTCTTGAAAAAGCGGCGGGAAGTGTCCTGGTATCCCTGCCTGAGCAGGAATTCCAAAGCCTCGCCGCGTTCCTTGATGGCGGTGATCTCCACCCGGTCGCAGCCCTGCTCCTGGGCCCAAGTCTCGGCCCAGGCCACCAGGGCCTTGCCAATGCCGTGACGCCTGAAGTCGCTGTGCACCACCAGGACCGTGACCCGGCAGACCAAGCCGTCCACGTGAAAATACCGGTACACCGAAGCCGCGGCCAGGCCTGCGGTCTTGTCGCCTACCTCGGCCACCACCACCCGCTCGCGCGGCGTGCCTTCCATGGCGCTGATGCGCCATGCCAGGCTCTTCTCGTCGTTGTCATGTCCAAGGTCTAATAACATCTGGCGCGCGAAAGCGGCGTCAGAGGCTTTGATGTTGCGTATTTTGACCGGTTCCATAGATCTTTCCTTTCGTGTCAGTACTTCCAACCCACCGCTTCGGCTCCCTGCCAGATGGCGTCTTCCATGGAGGCGTATTCCCAGTTGCCCCAGCGTCCGATGCTCTGCACGCCCTGCTTTTTCAAGAATGCCTGGATCGTTCCCACGCTTTGAGCCCTATGGTCGTCATAGACCACATAGGCGCTGGGGATATCGGTGACGAACTCAGCGGCGATGCGGTCGCTTGGGCGAAGGATCCCCATGGCGATCAGTCCCTTGCGGACCTGAGCGACCGCCTTTTTTTTGTCCAAAGGCTTATCCGGCGCGTGGCTGATCTCGGCGTAAAGGCTCGAGGCCCCGCGCGGCGCGAGTTCCTTTGAGAAATTATGATAAAAGCCCACGCGGTAAAAAGGCAGGTTTTTTTCAGGCACGTAGATCCACTGCTTGGAGCAGATGTCGCGTCCTGAAACGCCGAGATTGACGTTCATCACCGACGTGGCGCGCAGTCGCGAGGCCGCTTGGGCTATAGCCGCTGGCTTTTGCTTTAGCAAGGCCACCAGCCGCGGCAAGGGCAGCGAGGAGATCAGCTGGCCATAGCGCTGGCGCCTGCCATTGGCAAAGCTGACTTCTTTGGCTTTTAGATCGATCTGCACCGCGATATGGCCCAGATGGGCAGCGCTGTGACTTGCGAATCCGCGGGCTAGAACCTCGATGCCCCCCCGACGGGGATAGAGGAAATTGGCGTTGTAGCCGATGTTTTTCGGCTTTTCACTCAAGGCGCCTTCAAAGACCTGGGCCAGGCTGGGCTTAGGCACAAAGCGGCCCATAAAGGCGGTGCTCATCTTCGAAGGATGCAGGCCCCAGAGCTTGCTGTTGTAGGGCTCCATGAAATGCCGATAGATGCCCTCTCCAAAGTTGCGGAGATTCCAGCTTTCAAAATTTTCAGGCCCGCTGGGCGCTGGGCTTCCTTGGGCCTTGAGGATGCCCTCAAGGCATTCCCGGATGACAGAGTCGGGCTGGCCAAAAAGATTGGCTTGGAAGGGCGCGCGACTGAAGACCTTGTTCAAGTAGACCCAGGCATCGCGCTCCACCGTGACAAAGGCGTTCTTTAAACCGAGCTCGTCCAGCACCAGACCCCGGCTGCGGGCCTGGGAGAGGTGCAGAAGATGCCCGGTGTAATCAAAGGTGAAGCCGTTGACCCGCTCGGAGCGCACCAAGCCGCCCTCGCGCGCTTCGCGCTCGAAAAGCTGGTGCGGCTTGCCTAGCTTCTTAGCGTGGTAGGCCGCGGAAAGCCCGGCCAGGCCTGCGCCGAGTATGACAGTAGTTTCGCTCATGCCTTGGGGGAAGGAGGGGAACCGACCACCACGTGAAAATTAAAATTGGGATGTCCCAGCGCGCCCCAAAGCCGGACCCACACAGGAAGCAGCGACTCGGTGCCGCGCGCGGTGCTGATGTCTCCCAGGTCGATGACGCTACCGGGCTTCCAACCGAAATCGCGGGTCAGGACTTCGAGCACAGCAGCCTTGGCTGCCGCGTCGTTGCCAGAGATGAAGATCGAGTGCTCACCCGGCAGCGAGGCCGGGTCCACCATCAGGTAGCAGTTCAAGGTATTCAAGGTCTTGACGACCTTGGCCTCGGGAAAGTTCCTCTGGATCTGTTCGCCCAGGGAGTCGGTGTTGCTGACCGAAAGGCTGGGTGGCATGCCTTTGGAAAAATCCAGGGGATTGGCGACATCGACCAGGACCTTGTTGCTTAGGTGCTGGGCGCCAGCTGCGCGCAGGGCCTCCAGCGAGGCACCGCCGCTGGTGCAGTTGAAGACCATCTCTCCAAAGGCCGCGGCGTCGGCGAACGTGCCGTGCCCGGCCTTGGCCCCGGCCGCAGCCGCCCACTTGACGGCCGCGTCGTTGGTCGCGCTACGCGATCCCATGCGGACTTCATGGCCCTTTTCCAGCAATTTTGAGGCGATGGCGATCCCCGTCATGCCCGTTCCAAGCACCGCTATTTTCAAGGCTTCCTCCTCGTATTTAGGCTGACGTTATTTCTTTTTCGGGTCATGCGGCATGCGAATAGACGCCAGCATGCTACCCAACAGGACCAGGACAATAACCGCGCTGACCCACACGGCAAGCGCGTGGTCACGGTTCAAAAAGGAGGCGAGGTAGGTCCCCACACAGAGCAAAGCGGTGACCGCGTAAAGCAGGACCACGGCCTGGGTCTTGCTAAGGCCCAGCGCCAGCAGGCGCAAAGGAATGTGGTCGGGCGAACCTTTCCAGGGCGCCACGCCATTGCGCAGCCGGATGTAGGTCATCAACGCCAGGTCGAAAAGCGGCAGGGCCATGATCAGCAGCGGCGAAAAAATGGCCAGGCCGTTCTGGTGCGAATAACTGAGGTTCAACGAGATGGCGGCCAAGGCGAAACCGATGAAATGGGAGCCCGCGTCGCCCATGTAGACCTTAGCTGGCCGGAAATTGTAGACCAGAAACGCGAAGCAAGAGCCGGCCAGGGCCGCGGCTGGGACCGAATCGTTGAAACGGCCGGCGTGCAGCGAGAACAAGAAGAAGCCGAGCGCCGCGATGCCGCCCACGCCAGCGGCCAAGCCGTCCATGATGTCGACAAAATTCATGGCGTTGGTCACGGTGACCACCCAGAGCACGGTCAGGACGACTGATAACGCGTGGTTCTCGACAAAGCGGACTCTCAGCCCAAAAAAGACCAGCAAGAGCGCGCCAAGGATCTGGCCCACGAACTTGATCTTGGGCGACAAGGCGCGAGCGTCGTCGATCAATCCTAAGATCAGGGCGGCCATGCCACCCGCGACAATGGAATAGACGCCGCGCAGGCGCTCGGTCCCCAGAGGCCAGGATCCTCCCGGACCCGGAGGAAAAAAAGCCAGCCTGCAGAAGAACACCGCGGCCACAAAGGACAGAAAGATGGCCAAGCCGCCAAGATAGGGCACCGGCGCGGCGTGCCGTTTCAAGGCGGTGTTGGGATGGTCCATGATGTCCAGCCGCCTAGCCAGGCGCATGGCCAAGGGCGTCAGCAAAAGGCAGAGGACAAAGGCCAGGATCAGGGCGCTTAAGTAGGGTGTCATCATGTTTTGGGTGGCAAAGTCAGCGGAAAGGCCAGGATCCCCTCGCCAGAGTAAAAGGGACCCTCGATGGCTCCATGCCCCAGCAGCCAGTCCGAATAAAGGGCCTTTTTCTGGGGCGAAGAGAAGTAATCAAAGGGTTTTTCCGCGGGCGTGGCCTGCTGCAACCGCGCCCATTCCTGGTTGTTGACCAGGACGAAATCATAACCTTTTTGGACCAGCATGGCATCCAGATCTGCGGGTTCCTCGGCTTGGTCGAGAAGCGCCTTGAACGGCTGAGCTGCCAAGGGCGGCGCGGGCTCGCTGAGCACCGGCAGATATGCGCTGCGCCCGTCCCCTAACACTAAGATCTTGGGATGCGTGGCTCGCGAAGCGATCCAGTCCGCAGCTGTCAGATAATTGACGCCGCGACTCGCCAGATAGCTGCGCTGCGACTCAAGGCCCAGAGCGCATGCAAAAGGATCCAAGTCCCTGACCACGATCTTGATCGTATGGCCCGCAGCCACAAAAAGGCCGGCCAAAACCGCCAGGCGCAAACTCAAGCGCCATCCCTGGCCGTGGATCCAGGCTTCCATCTCCGCGTATCCATAGGCGGCAAAAAGCGCCAGGCCCGGCAGGAGCAAGAGCAGGCTTTCTTGAGTCCACACCAAGGTCCCTAAGAGCAATAACAGGTAAACGCCCAGCCAGCGCATCTCGGAAGAATAACGGATGAAAAAAACGGCCGGCAGCACCGCCACAAAAAGAAAACCCGGCCAGTGCGCAACGTCCAATGCGGCGGAGCCGGAAAACACGCTCAGCCCCAGGTGCCCAGGATAGATCAAGCCGTTTCTGAACAGCCAAGGGACAAGGGGCAGTAAAAAAAGGCCAGCGCAAAAAAGCAACAGGCCAGGACGCCGGTCATCAACACCTTTCAACGCGGCAGCGGCCATCAAGGCAAGCAAGGCCGCAGTGTGCGTCAGTAACTGGGGCTGAGCCGCCACGGCCGCGCCCGCGAAAAAAGCCGAAAGTTTCAGCCAGCCGCTTCGAGCCTCCAAGGAGCGCTCGCGGCGGGTGTTCAAGAATGCCACCAGCGACAAAAAGGACAGAAAGACGCTGAAGGGCGCCGGACTGAAATCGCCTAAGGCACCCGCCACCCAAGGCTGGGTTAAAAAAAGGGCTGGAGCCAGCCAGAGGCGTCCGGCTGGAAGAAAGCGCGCGCCCGCGTCAGCCAAGATCAGCGAAGTGGCCATCAGCAGGCCTAGATCGAAAAGGGTTGCCAAGCGCACGCTATCCAATGCGATGCACAAGGCCCGTAGCTGTTCGGTCGCAGCAGGAAACCAGGCGTAGGGGTCAAGGCCGCCGGGATGGTTGTTGCCAAGCGCCACCCAGCGAAGGGGCAGAGCCAGGCTGCGGGAAAGAGCCAGCGAGGATGACGGGGGCGCCAAGCTGATCGCCAGCATGGCAAGCGCCACGGTGCCGGCGCTAAAAAGGGTCAGCATCTCGATGGAAGAACCTTCCCAGGGATGCTTAGTTCTCAGGGAATAGAGAAGCTCCCGCAAGAGCAGTGATAAACGCCGGGATCCGGCCAGACAGCAGGCGGACATCAGGCCCCAGGCCCAGGCCGGCTTCAAAAGGCCGAAATGGCCGAGAATAAAAACCAGCGCGCTCAAGGCAGCCAGCCCCAGCCCTAAGGAAAAACAGAGCTCTTCACTGAAGGAGGAAAAATGAAGGCGGAAGCGCCCGAGGAGCAGCCGTCCCAAGCCGGTGGCGACCGCGAATAGGGCGATGAGGATGAGAATAGTAGAGATCAAGGATTCAGGGGCGTTTGGCCCGGCCATAGGCCTGGGCGGCCATGGCGGCTAGGCCCGCGGTCGAGGCAGAGTCCGGCGCTTCCAGACCGGATGCCTTCACATACTTTTCCCGCAGGTCCTCCAGTAGTTTTTTGAGGACCTGTTCTTCCTGGGCCTCGAGCTGTCCGGCCGTCTTTTTTTCAAGCACTACCAGCATGTTGATGAACTGGCGCGCGCGCGGCAGGTTGAGCTTTTTTTCGCCGCTGGGCAAGTTTTTGTCTCCCAGCTCGACGGCGGCTGTGTTGCCCAGCATCAGAAGCAGGTTCAAGAAATCCAGCTCCTCGTCTCCTGTATGCGGATCGGATGCAGGTTCAAACATGAACATCCTCGCTCAAAATTTATAACCCATACTGGGGGCCATAACAGCGGCGCAAGGCCCTTTTCCAGGCGTCGCCTTGGCTTCCCATCCCTTCGTTGGTGCGGGTGTCGCTCTTGCGGACGATCTCGTCCAGTTCAGCGCAAAGCAGCTCGAGCTGCCGGCCGGACAGTTCCTTGAAACGGCTGAGAAGGGGCTCTTGCAAGGCCGCCAGCACCGACTCGCTATGCGAAAGGCAGAGCCCGGAATGCGCCTCCAGCTCCTTCCAAAATTCCTCTTCGCCAAGGGCCGAGGCAAAAACGCGGACCTGGCCGGCTTCGACCTCGGCCTGATGAAGGCAGCCCGGGCAGGGTTCGGGTTTGCCTTCCCGCCCGAACCAGGGTGAGGCGAAAAAAGGTCGGCCCGGTGTGGGAGAACCCTTGCCCAGGGTGGCGATGCGTTTGCGGATGAGGTGCCTATAGAACAGAGAGACCGCCAAACCGTCGGAAAACCCCTCCATTTGCCGGGCATGGCGGGGGCACCAGCCGCCGGCGGCGCTCAGGCGGTTCCAATTGGTGTCGTCGGTAACGCCTTCGTAGAGGTAGCTGTCCAAAAAGGTGTGAAGGCTCGACCGCACCGCGGCGCAGATCGCGCATTCAGGAGCGTGCAGGCGCTCTAAAAGCTTGAAATAGGCACTATGTTTTTCCATGGGAACACCTTACCAAAGGGCCCTCAGCCTGGCAATCAAGGCCCCTTGGACGCCCCTACGAGACCTGGAGCTGACAAATTGCGCAAGGTAAAACAGCCGAAGACCCCGCTTCACGAGGCAAAATCAGTTTTTATTCGCCTTTTGTCAGGCCAGATGGGATAATCAACCTGTCTTTAGGCGCCGAAGCGGGTTCGGCGTTCTGGGCGGGCAAAGTTTTAAGCAAGAAGGAGGAAGGCAATGGGGGCAGTGAAAGGCAAAGTCAAATGGTTCAACGAGAAGAAGGGCTTCGGATTCATCGAACAGCCCGGTGGGGCCGACGTTTTCGTGCACTTCTCCGCGATCAAAGGCGACGGGTTTCGCACCCTAGCCGAAGGACAGGAAGTGGAGTTTGACATCGAGCAGGGACAAAAGGGTCCTCAGGCGGCCAACGTAACCGCCGCGCGCTAAACACCCCCTTCCTCCGCGCAACAATAAAAAGCCCCCGCAGCGACGCGGGGGCTTTTTTTGCGCCAAAAATTTGCTGAAGCTTCAGCCCAACCAGGCGTCCGCTTCGATCTCCACCAGCAGTTCCGGCGCGATCAGCTTGCTGACCTCGACCATGGCCATGGCTGGCTTGATCTCACCAAAAAATTCGCCGTGCACTTTTCCAATGCTCTCCCACTGACTAATATCCGTGACGTAAAGGCGCGTGCGCACCACATCAGCCAGCTTGGAGCCGCCTTTTTCGAGCGATTCCTTGATGATGGTCAGCGCCGCGCGGGTCTGTTCCGCGGCCGTGGCCCCGGGCCCGGTGGTGCCGGACACGTGGATGTAGCTCCCCACCTTCACCGCCCGGGAATATCCCAGCACGGGCTCCCATTTCGAACCGCTGCTTATGTTCTGACGGGTCATGCTTCCTCCAAGATTCCGTTGATAGATCTTAAACTCAAGCCTTGCGGCGGATGGCCGGCATCAGCAAGTCGAGTATCTTCGCCACGCAGGCGGGCACGTCCAGCTGGTCGGTCCTCAAGGCAAGTTCGGGGGCTTCGGGCGCTTCGTAAGGGCTTGAAACGCCGGTGAACTGCGCCAGGTCGCCGCGGCGGGCTTTGGCGTAAAGGCCCTTGGGGTCGCGCTTTTCGCAGACCTCCAAAGGCGCGTCCGCAAAGACCTCGAAAAAGGGCAGCTTGGCCTCACGGGCGATCTCGCGGGCCCGGCGCCGGTCCTCGCGGTTGGGCGAGATCAGCGAGGTGATGACCACTGTGGAAGAATCCGCGAAAAGCCGGGCCACTTCCGCGGCGCGGCGCACGTTCTCGCGCCGGTCCTCTTCAGAAAACCCTAAGTCGCGGTTGAGTCCAAAGCGCAGGTTGTCGCCGTCCAGTTCGTAGCAGTGCACGCCTCTGCCGGTCAGCTCGCGCTCCAGCGCGTTGGCTAGGGTGCTCTTGCCCGATCCCGAAAGGCCGGTGAGCCACACGATGGCGCCGGCGTGGCCTTTCAGCCTGCCGCGCTCTTCGGAGGTGACAGCGCCCTGGTTGAAGAAGATGTCCGTGGAGACATGGTCAGCCGAGGTGTAGGCGTGGCCGAAGATGATGCCGCCGCCGCAGACGTTGCGCTCGTCCACGATGACAAAGCGGCCCGTGCCTTCATGCAGGTCGTGGTTGTCCAGGGCCACGGGCGTGCGGGTAGCCAGCACCAGCTCCGCGACTTCGTTGCGCTCGACCTTGTCGCGCCGGGCTTGCACCGAATCCAGGGAGGAGGAGTCGATGATGGAGCGGATCTCCTTGATCCGGCATTCCACCTCTTGAGTGGCCAGCTTCAGGGTGTAGCGCTTCCCTATCTCAAAGGGCTTCTTGCCCAGCCAGAACAGACGGGCATGCACCTCGTGCGCCTGCACCAGCGGGCTCTCCGGATGCGTGGCCACGTGGCCGCGCTCGACAAAGATCTGCTCTTCCAAGGTGACGCCCACCGACTCGCCGGCGGAGGCCAGGTCCGAGGCTGGCGCGCTCCAGCGCTCGATGCTGGCCACTTTGCTGGCCTTGCCACCGGGGAAGAATTTCAGCGTGTCGCCCACCTTCAGGGTGCCGGAATCGATGCGTCCGGCCAGGATGCGGCGCTCGTCAAAGCGGTAAACGTCCTGCACCGGAAAACGCAGGGCGGCCTGGGGCTCGGGCAGCGGGGCGCTGAAGCGGTCCAGGACCTGCAGCACGCTGCCGCCTTTGAACCAGGGGAATTTGGGCGAGAGGCTTGCCACATTGTCGCCGTCGCGGGCCGCCATGGGGATGAAAGCAAGGGGCTCCACGCCCAGGCCGGCCAAAAAGCCCCGATATTCCTTCTCGATCTTGTCGAAAACTTCCTGGCTGTATCCCACCAGGTCCATTTTGTTGACCAGCACCACCACCTGCTTCAGGCCCAATAAGCTCAACAACGTGCCGTGGCGCCGGCTCTGCTCTTGCACGCCTTCGTTGGCGGCGATCAGCAGGAAAGCCGCGTCCGCGGCGGCCGCGCCGGTGACCATGTTCTTGATGAATTCCTTGTGCCCGGGCGCGTCGATGATCACGTACTGCCGGCTGGGCGTGCGGAACCAGATCTGCGAGGTGTCGATGGTGATGTTCTGGTCGCGCTCGCTCTGCAAGGCGTCCATCAGGAAGGCGAACTCGAAATCCACGCCGCGCTTTTTACAGGAAGCCTGGATCTGTTCATACTTGCCCGTGGGCAGCGAGTTGGTGTCGTAGAGCAGGCGCCCCACGAAAGTCGACTTGCCATGGTCCACGTGCCCCACGATCACGATGCGCAGGGCGGTCTGCGCGGCTTCGGACATATCGTTCTTCTGCGTCATTGTCATTCTTGTTTCCTAGAAAATCCGATCTTTGGTTTTGGTTTCTCTTCAATCACCATCATTTGACGGATGGCCGCAAAAATATCGCGGATCTTGCCGTCGTGGCCTTCGATACGCTTCTCCAGGTCGGCCAACTGCCTGGCAAAATCACGATTAGCCATCACGACCGCTCTTAGACGAACAAATGCTCTCATGATAGCAATGTTGACTTCGATCGCCTTCTCGCTCTTTAAGACTCCCGACAACATGGCAACGCCCTGTTCCGTGAAAACATAAGGCAAATACTTGATGTGCGCGCCCCGCTTTAAGGTCACAAATTGTGACCTTAGACGTTTCGCGTCTTCCAGGGAAAGCCTAAACATGAAATCCACTGGGAATCTTTGAAGATTCCGCTTCACGGCCTGATTCAAGACCTTGGTGGAGACCCCGTAAAGCACTGCCAAATCGGAGTCAAGCATCACCCTTTGACCCTGAACCTCATGGATCAAAGCGCTGATTTTTACTTCATTCAACATGGATATCCTCCTATAAATTAGGACATCCAGTCGACCTGCCTTTCAGTCGCACCAGCCCATTGCCAGGTCATACAAAAATCAACTCAATTTCTGATCATTCCATATTTGGAGAAGCATCTTCCCGATAACAGAATTATTTTCATCTTCGGATAATTTTACTAGTACTTTTTCTGCAAACTGACATTTGCTCGGGTCGTCATTAAATATTTTTTGTTTTATTGATGGATCTCTCTCGAAAATAGTTTTTGAATTTATGGCTACCCGATTAACTTTATCGATGTTTTTCGTGTTTCGGTTTTTTTTATTAATTAATATTTGAATTCCGCGTAAATTTGATAAAAATGCCCAATCATTTCTAGTGTTTATTACAGAATTCGCATGAGTAAAATAAAGCCTAGATCCAATTTGAGCTAAATCGGCTTCAAACTTTTCCGTCATGTCCTCACGTTCCTTCCTTGCATCTGCCTTAATTTGATTTTTCATCTCTTCAATACGCTTTTGAATTGAAGATTCCATATCGTTCTTTGAAGCACGATATGAAAAATAGCTAATGAAACCTAATATCGTAAGCATTGCCAACTGTTGCCATTCAAATAAAGAAAATATCCTATCGATATCTTTGTTGGCAACTTGCAGACCCACTTGCAAAGCTTCTGCGGTATTAGTTAAATCCATATCCCTCTCCGATTAATTACATGTACCCCTGGGCTCTTAACTGCTCAAAAGCGCTCTCGCTCTCGGCGTCCTGGGCGCGGGTGCTGCGCTCGGCCACCTTGGTGTTGCGCAGCTCCTCGATGATCTCGGGGATGTTGCTGGCCTTGGAATCGACCATGGCCGTGCAAGGCGCGCAGCCCAGCGAGCGGTAGCGCTTGCCTTCCTTGTTGGCGTAGTACAGCGGCACGATGGGGATCTGCTCGCGTTCGATGTATTCCCAGATGTTGATCTCGGTCCAATGCAGCAAGGGATGGATGCGCAGATGGGTGCCGGGCTCGAAGTCGGTCTTGAACTGGTCCCAGAGCTCGGGCGGCTGGTCTTTGAAGTCCCACTCGAAATTCTTGTCGCGCGGGGAGAAGTAGCGCTCTTTGGCGCGGGTGCCTTCCTCGTCGCGGCGGATGCCGACAAAGACCGCGGTGTAGCCCTTGTCGTGCATGATGGTCTGCAGCGCGTCCTTCTTCAGCATGCCGCAGCATTCGACGCGGGTGGCCCGGCCGTTGGGGAAAGTGCGCCCCTCGGCCAGCACCTGGGTGTTCTCGCCCACCACCAGGTCCAGCTTCCAATCCTTGGCCAGCTTGTCGCGGAACGTGATCATCTCGGGGATCTTATAATGGGTGTCGACGTGCACGCAGGGAAAAGGCACGTGGCCGAAGAAGGCCTTGCGCGCCAGCCAGAGCAGCACGGACGAGTCCTTGCCGATGCTCCAGAGCATGGCCATGTTCTCGAACTTGGCAAAGGCCTCGCGCATGATGTAGATGGACTGGGCTTCGAGCTTGTCCAGATGGGTCGCGGTCTTGGTCTCCATGGTCTTCCTCTCCTGCTTCAGTCTTTGGCTGTGTCAAAAAGGTCCCCGAACAGCGCGGTGGACACGTAACGGTCCCCGGCGTCGGGAAGGATGCATACGATGTTCTTGCCCTGGAAGGCTTTTTCGGACGCCAATCTTATCGCAGCGACGGCTGCCGCGCCACAACTGATGCCCGACAGGATGCCCTCTTCGCGCGACAAGCGGCGGGACATCTGCAGGGCCTCCTTGTCCGAGACCTGTTCGACCCGGTCCAGGATCGAGAGGTCCAGGTTTTTAGGCACAAAACCCGCGCCAATGCCCTGGATCAGGTGGCCGGAGGCGATCAAAGGCTTTTTGGCCAGGTGCTGGCTGATGGCGGGAAGGCTTTTAGGCTCCACCGCCACGCAGGTGACGTCCTGTTTCAGGGTCTTTTTGAAATAACGGCCCAGGCCGGTGATGCTGCCGCCCGTACCGACCCCGGCCACGATGGCGCCCAGCTGTCCGTCCAGGTCGCTCCAGATCTCGGGCCCAGTGGTGCTTTCATGGATGGCTGGGTTGGCGGGATTCTCGAACTGGCGGGTGTAGAAATATTTTTGGGGGTCGCTGGCTTCCAGGGCCTCGGCTTTGTCCAAGGCGCCCTGCATGCCCAGCTCCGGATCCGTGAGCAAGACTTCGGCGCCCAGCATCTTCAAGACTTTGATGCGCTCTTCGCTCATGCCTTCTTGCATCACCAGGGTCAGCTTGTAGCCGCGCGCGGCGGCCACAAAGGCCAGGCCGATGCCGGTGTTGCCCGAGGAAGCCTCCAGCAGGCGCATGCCGGATTTAAGCTTCTGGTCCTTTTCCGCCTGCCAGACCATCGACGCGGCCACGCGGCACTTGACCGAATAGGCGGGATTGCGCCCTTCGACCTTGCCATAGACCGTCGCGCCACAGCCCGCGCTGATCCGGTTGAAGCGGACCAGCGGGGTGCGGCCGATGGACTGGGAATTATCGCTGAATACGTTCATCAGTTTTTCGAAGGGTCCTTGACGATGCGCAGGTAGGGCTTGACCGCCTTGTAGCCTTCAGGGAAGCGCTGCTTGATCTCGGCTTCGTCCTTCAGCGCGGGCACGATGATCACGTCCTCGCCTTTTTTCCAATTCACCGGCGTGGCCACCTTGTGCTTGGCCGTCAGCTGCAGCGAATCGATGACGCGCACGATCTCGTCGAAATTACGGCCGGTGGAAGGCGGATAGGTGATGCTGGCCTTGACCTTCTTGTCCGGGCCGATGATGAAGACCGAACGCACCGTGGCTTTGTCGTCGGCGTTGGGGTGGATCATGTCGTAAAGCGTCGCCACCTTGCGGTCGGCGTCGGCCAGGATCGGGAAGTTCACTTTCACGCCCTGGGTCTCTTCGATGTCCGGCACCCAGCCTTCGTGCGAGGAGACCGGATCGATGGAAAGCGCCAGCACCTTGACCCCGCGCTTGTCGAATTCGCCCTTCAGCTTGGCGGTGTAGCCCAGTTCCGTGGTGCAGACCGGGGTGAAATCCGCGGGATGCGAGAACAAAACGCCCCAGCTGTCGCCCAGATAGCTGTGAAAACTGATCTTGCCTTCGGTTGATTCTTGTTCAAAGTCAGGGGCGATATCGCCCAAACGCAGACTTGCCATGGCGCAACCTCCTTATATATAAGGAACACTCTTGCTGAACCGATATTCGAAATTATACTCAAGTTAGTTTGAATAAACCACAAAATAATCATAGTTTTTTGATACTATTAGTTTGACATATTTAATATTAATGCTATCATTCTGATAAGTTAATTTTACCCGGTGAGGCTTTAAGAACCAACTTGCCCCGACCGGTCCGCGACAAAAGCGGAAAACTGGGTGCTAAAGCGGCTGGGACTCCAATTAAGGTGCCCACCGTGGGTTCACACCTTTTTTGGAGGCAGTATGAAGATCCGGTCTAGAAAAATCCCCAAAATCACTCTCCTGGCCGTTGGCGCCCTGATCTTAGGATCAGTCCACGTGGCCCAGGGAGCCGTTGATCCGCTTCAGTTAGAGCAGCGCGTGCTGGTGCTCGAGCGGCAGATCGAAATCCAAAAAGAAGAATCGGAAGCAAAAAAACAGACCGCGGTGACCCTAAACGCCGACCGCTCGGGCTTCAGCTTTTACAATGCGGACAAAAGCTGGGGGCTCAAGATCGGTGGCTTGGTCCAGGCAGACGCTCGGATCTATTTTGGGGATACCCTGAAGCCCCAGAATAATTCCCTGCTACCCCGGCGGGCGCGCCTGCAGCTGGACGCCAACATCGGTGCCAAGCTGAAGCTGCGGCTGCAAGAGGACTTTGTCAGCGGATCGGTGGTGGACGCCTATGGCGAACTGAAACCGTTGCCTTACACCACCCTGCGCTTCGGGCTTTTCAAAACGCCGCTGAGCTTGGAGCGCTGGCGCTCTGACCCAACGCGCGACTGGGTGGAACTGGGTTACACCGGCTCCCTGGTGACAGACCGCGACAGCGGCGCCTGGCTGGAGCTGGCGGACGCGGACCAGGCCTTCTCGCTGGGCGCGGGCGTCTTCAACGGAAACGTCAACACCTCGAATATCATTGTCACGGACAGCGACGATGACAAAGATGTGGTGCTGAAGTTTTTCAGCCACCCCTTCCGCGCCTTGGACAGCGTGACCTTGAGGGACTTCGGCTTCGGCATCGCAGGCTCCTCGGGATACCGAGGCACCGGCTCGCCGCTGCCTACTTACAAGTCTCTGGGGCAGTCCTCCTCGACGATCTACGCCTACGCCGCCGGCACCACCGTCACAGGGGCCAGCTGGCGCGTCGTACCGCAGGCTTACCTGTTCTGGAACAGCCTGAGCATTCTGGGCGAGTACGTCCGTAGCGTGGAAAACGTGCAACGCGCCAACACCGGCGCGAACAAGGTCACGCAAGCCGAGCTGGGAGCCGAAGCCTGGCAGATCCAGCTGGGTTGGGTGCTCACGGGTGGAGATCCCAGCTTCAACGGCTTGAAACTGGACAAAGGAAGCTCGGGCGCGCTTCAGTTCGTGGGACGCTATCAAGAGCTGGCGTTTGACCCGGCCTCTTTCAACCGTTTGAAAGCCACGGGGACCACGGTGCAGCAGGCCCGCTTCGCGGATCCACGCAGCGCCGTCAGCCAGGTGAAGGCTTGGGGACTGGGCATCAACTATGTGCCCGTGGATAACCTGAAATTGCAGCTGGATTGGGAGCAAAGCCTCTTTAAAGACGGGGCTTCCAGCGGCACAGGGACCCAAACACGCACGGTTGACCGCGAAACGGAGAACGTCCTTTTCGCCCGCGCCCAATTCAACTTTTAAAGGAGCCTGACATGAAAAAGATCCTCATTGCCCTGGCTCTGCTGCTGAAGACGGCGTCCCTCGGAGCCGACGCCACGCTTTTGAACGTGTCCTACGACCCGACCCGCGAATTTTACGCGCAGTACAACAAGGCCTTTGCCGAGCATTGGAAAAAGGAAACGGGCGAGACGGTCCGCATCAGCCAGTCGCATGCCGGGTCGGGAAAGCAGGCCCGGGCCGTGATCGACGGGCTGCAGGCCGACGTGGTCACCCTGGCCCTGGCCTATGACATCGACGCCATCGCCGAAAAAGGCAAGGCCCTGCCCGCGGGCTGGCAAAAGAAGTTCCCGGACAACAGCTCCCCTTACACCAGCACCATCGTTTTTCTGGTGCGCAAGGGAAACCCCAAGGGCATCAAGGACTGGGACGACCTGGTGAAGCCGGGCGTGTCCGTGATCCCGGCCAACCCGAAGACCAGCGGCGGAGCGCGTTGGACTTATTTGGCGGCTTGGGGATACGCGCTGCGCAAGAACCAAGGGGATGAGGCCAAGGCCAAAGCCTTTGTCGCGGCCTTTTACAAGAACGCACCGGTGCTGGATTCCGGAGCGCGGGGCGCCACCACCACCTTTGTGGAACGCGGCATCGGCGACGTGCTGGTCGGCTGGGAGAACGAGGCCTTCCTGGCGCTGAATCAATTGGGCAAGGATAAGTTCGAGCTCGTGGTGCCCAGCGTCAGCATCCTGGCCGAGCCGCCTGTGGCCGTGGTGGACAAGGTGGCTGCCAAGCATGGGACTTCCAAGCTAGCAGCCGCCTATTTGCAATACCTCTACTCAGCCGAGGGGCAGCGCATCGCGGCCGAGAACCACTACCGCCCCCGCTCCAAGGAAGCCTTGGCCGTGGCCTCAGTGCATTTCAAAAAGCTGAAGCTCTTCAGCGTGGATGAGATCGCCGGCGGATGGAAAAAGGCCCAACGCGTCCATTTCGACGATGGCGGGCTCTTTGACCAGATCTACGCTCCAGGAAAATAAAGCATGACGCGGACCAAGGGCAAAAAGAACATCCTTCCCGGACTAGGCATCACCCTGGGCCTCAGCATGGCCTATCTGGGCGTGATGGTTCTTTTGCCCTTCTGCGCGCTTTTTTTCAAGACCAGCGAGCTAGGGTGGTCCGGCATCTGGGAGACTGTCAGCCAGCCCCGAGTGCTGGCCGCCTATAGGCTCAGCTTTTTAACGGCGCTGGTCAGTTCCTTGATCAACGCCTTCTTCGGCTTATTAGCCGCCTGGGTGCTGGTGCGCTACCGCTTTCCAGGCCGGCGGATCCTGGATGCCCTGGTGGATCTGCCCTTTGCTTTACCCACGGCCGTAGCCGGCATCACGCTCACGGCCCTTTTTTCTGAGAACGGCTGGCTGGGCGGACTGGCTGCGAAGTGGGGCATCAAGATCGCCTTCACCCCGCTGGGCATCACCCTGGCGCTGACCTTCATCGGCCTGCCCTTTGTGATCCGCAGCATCCAGCCCGTGCTAGAAGGCCTGGATGCGGACGTGGAAGAGGCGGCCAGCTGCCTGGGCGCCGGACGCTGGCAGACCTTCAGCCGCGTGATCCTGCCGGCGCTGACCCCCGCCTGGATCACCGGGACTTCGATGGCCTTTGCCCGCTGCCTGGGCGAATACGGCTCCATCGCCTTTATCTCGGGCAACATGCCCATGAAAACCGAGATCGCCCCCCTGCTGATCATCACCAAGCTGGAGCAGTATGACGTGGCCGGAGCCACCGCCATCGCCGTGGTGATGCTGAGCGCCTCCTTTGCCATGCTGCTCTTGATCAATCTTTTTCAGGCGCGCGTCCGCGCCAAGGCGGCCATGTGATCGGCCCGCGCAACGAATCCCCGCTGGTCCAAGGCCTGCTCATCACGCTGACCTATGTTTTCTTGGGGCTCTTCCTTTTGCTGCCCCTGGTCACGGTCTTCAGCGGCGCCCTCAAGTCGGGCTGGAGCGTGTACCTGGCCGCCATCAGCGAACCCGAGACCCTGCACGCCGTAAAGCTGACCGTCCTGGCCGCGGGCGTTTCCGTGTTATTAAACACGGTCTTCGGAGTCTGCGCGGCCTGGGCCATTACCAAGCTGGATTTTCCAGGCAAGAATGTCCTCAACGCGCTGATCGACCTGCCGCTGACGGTCTCACCCGTGATCTCGGGGCTCATCTTCGTGCTGCTCTTCGGCATGCAGGGCTGGTTCGGCCCCTGGCTGGACGCGCACGACTTGAAGATCCTTTTCGCGGTGCCGGGCATTGTGCTGGCCACCGCTTTTGTGACCTTTCCCTATGTCGCCCGCGAGCTGATCCCCTTGATGGAAGAGCAGGGCCGCGACGAGGAGGAAGCTTCGCTGGTGCTGGGGGCGGGCGGCTGGCAGACCTTCTGGAAGGTCACCCTGCCCAACATCCGCTGGGGCCTGCTTTACGGCGTCATCCTCTGCAACGCGCGCGCCATGGGCGAATTCGGGGCCGTGTCCGTGGTCTCGGGCCATATCCGCGGCCTGACCAACACTTTGCCGCTGCATGTAGAGATCCTTTACAACGAATACGCCTTTGCCGCCTCGTTCGCGGTGGCCTCGTTGCTAGCCTTGCTGGCCCTGCTGACCCTGGCCATCAAGAATTTTGCGCAGTGGAAGAACGCCCGCCTGTTGCGGGAAGCCTCACAAGTATCCGAAGGGGAGAGCTGATGAGCATCGAGGTAAAAAACCTGGTCAAGAGCTACGGCGCTTTCCATGCCGTGGACCACGTCAGCTTCAAGCTAGAGACCGGCGAGCTGATGGCCCTGCTGGGGCCCAGCGGATCGGGCAAGAGCACCCTGCTACGGATGATCGCGGGATTGGAGACGCCCGACCAGGGGGAGGTGCACCTGACCGGGCGCGAGGCCACCACGCTCTCTGCCCGCGACCGCAACATCGGCTTCGTGTTCCAGCATTACGCGCTCTTCAAGCACATGAACGTGCGTGAGAACATCGCCTTTGGGATGCGCGTGCGCAAGGCGCCCGAGGCGGAGATCGAGGAACGGGTGGATGAGCTGCTGGCCCTGGTGCAATTGCAGGGCTACGGAAAGCGCTTTCCCAGCCAGCTATCCGGCGGCCAGCGTCAACGCGTGGCCGTGGCTCGGGCGCTTGCCCCGCGCCCCAAGGTGCTGCTGCTGGACGAGCCCTTCGGCGCCCTGGATGCCAAAGTGAAGGAGGAGCTGAGAGCTTGGATACGCCGCCTGCATGAAGAAAGCGGCATGACCACCCTCTTCGTGACCCATGACCAGGACGAGGCATTGGAAGTGGCCAAGAAGATCGTCATCATGAACCACGGCAAGATCGAACAGGAAGGCACCCCGCTTGAGATCTTTGACCGGCCTAAGACGCATTTTGTGGCGGAATTCGTGGGAGAGAGCAATTCGATCGACGTGGTGGCCGAGAACCAGGGCTTAGCGGTCTGGGGACCGTTGCGTTTCAGCATCGGCGACATCCCGGCGGGACGCCGCGCGCGCATTTATTTCAGGCCGCACGATGTCTACGTCAGCACCCAGCAGGAATCCCTGCAGGTGCCCGGAACCATCGAAACGACGCGCTTCAAAGGCGCTTTCATGGAACTGGAGATCTCGATCGGCGAAGGCAAGAACGTGGTGGCCCACGTGCCCAAGGGCGTCAGCCTGGCCAGCGGCTTTGAAAAAGGCAGGCATGTCTGGCTGGGCATCACTGGCTTCCACGTCTTTCAAGACAGCGTGACGGTCTAGTTACTACCTTTGCGGCGGCGTAATAAATCGCGCAACATGCCCAGCGCGCAGAGAGCGGCCAGGGCGAAACCAAAAAATTTAAGGATCTTCAAAGCAAGCAAAGTCCCTGCCGCCTCGCGCTGGTAAAGCTCGTTATCCCCCACCCGCCTCAGCAGATAGGCCGATCCAAGGCCCAGCAGCAGCCCGGCCGGCAATCCCGCCACCAGCAAAAAACTGCGCACCGGGGCTGGCACTTCCTCTTCGGACGTTGATCCCGTTTCTTCATTCATTATTTAATGGCCTTCCCCAAAGTTTCGCCGATGTAGGGCGATTGGAATTTATAACCCGCCTCTTTAAGCCGACGCGGCAGGGCCTTTTGGCTTGCCAGCAACAGCTGGTCGGCCATTTCGCCAAAGGCCAGGCGCGCGGCGAAAGCCGGCACGCGAAAAAAAGCCGGACGAGCCACGGCCCGGCCGATGGCCTTGGTGAAATTGGCGTTGCTGACGGGATTCGGGCTGCAGAACACGTAAGGACCATCCGCGTCGTTTTTTTCCAGCAACAGGGCGAAGGCTTCCACCAGGTCCGGCAAGGCGATCCAGCTCACCCACTGCTTGCCCGACCCGATACCTCCTCCCAGTCCCAAACGGAAAGGGGGCAGCATCTTCTTCAACACGCCGCCTTCAGGCGCCAGGACCACGCCGAAACGCGTATGCACCACCCGGATCCCGCGGTTGCGCGCGGGATCGCAAGCGGCCTCCCAGGCCCGGCAAAGCTCGGCCAAATAGCCGTTCCCAAGCGCGGAAGCTTCATCCAAGGCCTCCGGGCCCCGGTCCCCATAGATGCCAACGGCCGAGGCGCAGAAGAAAACAGCCGGAGGTTTTTTAAGCCCTGCTAAAGTCTTGGCCAGCAGCGCGCTACTCAACACCCGGCTGTCCCAGGCCTGCTTCTTGAAATCCGGATCCCAGCGCTGGCTGGCAAGGTTCAACCCGCCCAGATGGATCACCGCGTCGAAACCTTCCAGCACCGCGGGGTCGATGTGTCCCTCCTCGGGATCCCAAAATAAGGTCTTGGCCGGATGCCCCAGATCCCCGGCGCTGCCCCGCAACAGGCGCCAGACCTCATGCCGTCGTTTGGACAGGCTGCGCACAAGGGCCTGGCCGATCATGCCTGACGACCCGCTGATGGCTATTTTCATAACGTTTTTCCCTGTATGCACGGCGTGGACCGCCGTAAAATGCCCGCAGAACTATCACGGAAGGGTGGCCGAGCGGTTTAAGGCAACGGACTTGAAATCCGTCGTACTGGAAACGGTACCGTGAGTTCG